>JAGRGG010000040.1 GCA_020445645.1 Geminicoccaceae bacterium
GCGCTGGCTCTCGCCGCCCGACAGGGTGCCGGAATCGCGCGACAGCGTGAGGTAGGAGAGGCCGACATTGTTGAGAAAGCCGAGGCGCTCGCGGATCTCCTTCAGGATCCGCTGCGCGATCTCGGCCCTCTTCGGGGTGAGGGCGCCCTCCAGCCGGTCGAACCACGCCCCGGCCTCCTTGATCGACAGCCCGGCCACCTCGCCGACGTGCCGGCCGTCGACCTTGACGCACAAGGCTTCCGGCTTCAGGCGAAAGCCGTCGCAGCCCTCGCAGGGGGTGGAGGCGAGGTAGCGCGACAGCTCGTCGCGCATCCAGTTGCTCTCGGTCTCGCGCCAGCGCCGCTGAAGGTTCGGGAGCACCCCCTCGAACGGCTTGTTGGTGCGGATCGTCCGCATCCCGTCCTCGAACGCCATCGGGATGGACTCGCTTCCCGAGCCGTAGAGGATCACGTCGCGGACCCTGGCGGGCAGTTCCTCCCAGGGGGTGTGGACGTCCTGGTCGAAGTGCGCCGCGATCGAGGCCAGCGCCTGCGGGTAGTACTGCATCGTCTGCGACGCCCAGGGCTCGACCGCGCCCTGGTGGAGGGAGCGCTGCGGGTCCGGCACGACCAAGTCCGGGTCCATGAGCATCCGCCGCCCGAGCCCGTCGCAGACGGGGCAGGCGCCGTAGGGGTTGTTGAACGAGAACAGCCGGGGCTCGATCTCGGGGATCGTGAAGCCCGAGACGGGGCAGGCGAACTTGGAGGAAAGCGTCTGCCGTTCGCCCGTGTCCGCGTCTTCCACGACGATGAGCCCGTCCGCGAGGTTCAGCCCCGTCTCGACCGACTCGGCGAGGCGCTGGGCCGAGTCCGGGGCCGTGACGACCCGGTCGACGACGACCTCGATCTCGTGCTTCAGCTTCTTGTTGAGAGGGGGCACCTCGTCGATCTCGTAGAACGCGCCGTCGACCTTGACCCGCTGGAAGCCCTGGCGCAGCAGCTCGCGCAGCTCCTTGCGGTACTCGCCCTTGCGCCCGCGCACGATGGGGGCGAGGAGGTAGAGCCGCGTGCCGTCGGGAAGCTCCAGGAACCGGTCGACCATCTGCGAGACGGTCTGCGCCTCGATCGGCAGGCCGGTCGCGGGCGAGTAGGGGGTGCCGACGCGGGCCCACAGGAGGCGCATGTAGTCGTAGATCTCGGTGACGGTCGCCACCGTCGAGCGCGGATTTTTGGACGTGGTCTTCTGCTCGATCGAGATCGCGGGCGAGAGGCCCTCGATGAGGTCCACGTCCGGCTTTTGCATCAGCTCCAGGAACTGGCGCGCGTAGGCGGACAGGCTCTCGACGTAGCGCCGCTGCCCCTCGGCGTAGACGGTGTCGAAGGCGAGCGAGCTTTTGCCCGAGCCCGACAGCCCGGTGATGACGACGAGCCGGTGGCGCGGGATGTCGACGTCGACGGACTTCAGGTTGTGCTCGCGCGCACCCTTGATGCGGATCACGTCGTCCATGCGGGTATCTTCATCGTCTGGATAATGGGGGGCAGGGTAGGCCGGTCGGGCCGCGACGACCATATAGGCCGAGGACCGGGGCAAGGCACCCCGGCTTTCGCGCCGGATCGAACAGGTGTAGAACATCCCACAGGCAGGAACCCCAGGCAAGGCAAAGGGAAGGCCCTATGGCAGGCAGCGTCAACAAGGTGATCCTGGTCGGCAACCTCGGCCGCGACCCCGAGGTGCGCTACACCCAGAACAACCAGAAGATCGTCAACCTCAACATCGCCACCTCGGAGCGCTGGAAGGACAGGAACAGCGGCGAGATGCGCGAGAAGACCGAGTGGCACCGGGTCGTCATCTTCAACGAGAACCTGGCCGAGGTCGCCGAGAAATACCTCGCCAAGGGCCGCCCGGTCTATATCGAGGGCCAGCTCCAGACCCGCAAGTGGCAGGACCAGAGCGGCCAGGACCGCTACACCACCGAGATCGTCATCCAGCGCTTCAAGGGCGAGCTGACCCTGCTCGCCAGCGGTGACGGCGGCGGCGGAAGGCGGGGCGGCTTCGACGAGGCAAACCCGCCCGACGACGATTACGGCACCGGCTACGGCGGCCCCACGGGCGGCGGCGCCAAGAGCGCCGGCCGGTCGTCGACTCCCCAACCGGCGAGCGATGACCTCGACGACGATATTCCGTTCTAGGGCAGGGTCTGAACACGCTTCGCGTCCGCGCTACCCGTCGAGCGGCTGCGCCGAAGGGATCTCCGCGTAGGCCGCTTCGACCGCCGGGGCGCCCGCCTTTCGCCACAGGCTCTCGCAGGACGCGCGCACGAGGCGGTGCCGGCTGTCGTTGTCGAAGGCGCCGTACAGGGTCCGGGGCAGGAGGACGAGCAGGTCGCCCGGCTCGAACCGCGCCGTGAGCAGCCGGGAGGCGTCCGGCCGGAGGTCGGGCGCGGCGCCGGCCGGGACGGCGTTCAGGTGCGAGTCCTGGACGACGTAGACGGGTCCCTGATGAAACTCGATCGCGCCGAGCGGGATCCAGGCGAGGAGGCCGCCTTCCGCCGCCTTGCCGGCCAGCGACAGGCCGCTGCGCAAAGGCGAGCCCGCGCCCTGGCCCTTGACCCGCAGCCAGAGGAAACCGTCGGGTTGGAGGGGACCGCCGGACAGGGTCTCCATGACGGCGGCGAGCGCGCCCGCGTGGCTCACCGCCCTGAGGGCGGGGCGTTCGCTCACGTCCTGCCAGAAGGTGCCGAGGTCGGGTTGCAACTCCCGGCGCCGGCTCGTCCCGGTCATCAGGCCGACCCCGGCGGGGGGCTCGACCTCGCCGACGGCGACGAGGCGGTCCAGCACCGCCTCGCGCGCCGCCTGGACGGCGTCCGCGTCGAGCGCGCCGCGCAGCATCAGGGCGCCCTCCCGCCCGAGGTGCGCCCGCCACCCCTCGGGCGCGAGCACCTCGGGCAGGGGCTCGATCAGCGCCTCGGGCACGACCCGTCCCCGGATCCTCAGCGGCAGCGTGGCCGTCATCGTCGCGTCCCCTTGCTCCTGTTGCCCTCGGTCCCTTCGCCGCAAAGGGAGCCTAGCACGGCCGTCGCCGTTTCCTTGCCACCCTTCACCCCGACGAGGCCCGCCGATGACCGTGCCGACACCCAGCACCACGCTCGCCGTCGACACGAGCGTCTTCCCCGAAGAGAAGGCCGCGGCGCGCCTCGCCCGGCTCGCGTCCCTCATGGACGATCGCTACCGCATCCCCGGCACCGGCATCCGCTACGGCTGGGACGGCATCTTGAGCCTCGTTCCCGTCGCGGGCGACACGGCGGGTGCCGTCGTCAGCGCCTACCTCATCCTCGAATGCTGGCGCATGGGCGTCAAGAAGCGCACCCTCTCGCGGATGCTGGGCAATCTCGGCCTCGACTTCGCCCTGGGCTCGGTGCCCGTGATCGGCACCGTCTTCGACGTCGGCTTCAAGGCCAACCGGCGCAACATGCGCCTCGCCCAGGAGGCGCTGAAGCGCGTCGCCGAGGAACGCCGCGCCGGTGCGGCCTAACGCACGGCCCTCGCTTCGGCCAGGGCCGCCCGCAGGTCGTCGAGGCCCAGACTTCCGGCGCGGGCCGCGCGCAGGAGGGGTTCCTCCCGGCGGCGGCAGAGGTCGATCGCCTCGGGCAGGGCCGCCAGATGCTCGCGCGGCACGACGACGGCGCCGTGCCGGTCGGCGTGGATCAGGTCGCCCGGCGCCACCTTCATCCCGAACACCTCGACCGGGCCGTCGAAGCCCACGACGGCGGCGGGGGAGGGGTTCGGGCAGACCCGGCCGGCCAGGACCTGGAAGCGCGGGTCGATGGCGCCCAGGTCGCGCACGCCGCCGTCGGTGACGCAGCCGAGGAGCCCGAGCCCCCGGTGGATCGCCGTCTCGGCCTCGCCCCAGAAGGCGCCGGACGCGGCGTCGCCCCGGTCCTGGACGACGGCCACCGCTGGGTGCCGGCCCTGCGCGAGGTAGGCGTAGTAGGCGAGGTTCCCGTCGTGCCCCGCCGGCGCCCTGCCCAGGACCGCCGTGCGGGCGAAGCCGACGACGGGGTCCATGTGCCGGAAGGCGCAGTAGGGTTGGGACAGGGTGAATCCCCCCTCCTGCAGCCCGCCGCCCAGGGCCTCGACCGCGGCGCAGACCGTGGGCGTGCCGAACGCCTTCAGGTGCGAGAGCAGGGCATCCAGAACGTCGTCCGCCATGAGCTTCCCCGTCGATGGGCCGGTGGGCCAACGAAGTTCGATGCCGCGAGAGGGTGGCGCGCCCTGCAGGACTCGAACCTGCGACCCACAGCTTAGAAGGCTGTTGCTCTATCCGGCTGAGCTAAGGGCGCCCTTGCGCGTTGTAGCAGGCTCTGCCATGCGGGCCAACAAATGGGGCGGCGGAAGGAGGGCGATTTGCACAGGCGAGACGCAGGAAAGCTGATCATGGCGGCCGGGGCGCTGGGGCTGCTCGGGCCGGGGGGCGCCCTGGCGGCGGACGGGGTCGAGCTGGGTCCGGCCGAGCCGTTCTCGCACGAGGCGCTGATCCAGCGGGCGAAGGCCCTCGCGGCGGACCCCTTCAAGCCGACGCCCGTGATCGCGCCCGAGGTGATGGCGACGATCGACTACGACGCCTACCAGAAGATCGCCTTTCGGCCGGAGCGGACGCTGTGGCGGAACGGGCAAGCGCCCTACCCGGTCGCCTTCTTCCATCCGGGCAAGTTCTTCCCCGAGCCCGTGCCGATCGGCGTCGTCGAGGGCGGGATGGCGCGTCCCGTGCTCCACGGCCGCGACCTGTTCGACTACGGCGCCACCGGCCTCGACGCCCGCCTGCCCGAGGATATCGGTTTCGCCGGCTTTCGCGCCCTCTACCCCGACCGCGCCCAGTCGGACTGGATCGCGTTCCTGGGCGCCTCCTACTTCCGCTCGTCCGGCCCCCTGGACCAGTACGGCATGTCGGCGCGCGGACTTGCGATCGACACGGCGATGCCGGACCGGCCGGAGGAGTTCCCCCGCTTCGTCGCCTTCTGGCTGGAGCGCACCGACCCCGACAGCGGGGTCCTGCCCGTCCACGCCCTCCTCGACGGCCCGTCCTGCGCCGGCGCCTACCGCATCCTCTGCCGCCGCGACCCCGATGTCGTCACCACCGAGGTCGAGGCCACGCTCTTCTTTCGCCGGGACGTGGCCCGGCTCGGCGCCGCCCCCTTGACCAGCATGTTCTGGTACGCCGAGCACAACCGCCGCCAGTCGACCGACTGGCGGCCGGAACTGCACGACACCGACGGCCTCGCCTTGTGGACGGGGACGGGCGAGCGCCTCTGGCGGCCGCTCTCGAACCCGCCCTCCGTCCGCACCAGCAGCTTCGCCGACAAGGACCCGAAGGGCTTCGGGCTCCTCCAGCGCGACCGCGACTTCGATCACTACCAGGACGACGGCGTCTACTACGACCGCCGGCCGGGCGTCTGGGTCGAGCCCCTGGAGGCGTGGGGCGAGGGCGCGGTCCAGCTGGTCGAGATCCCGACCGACGACGAGATCTACGACAACATCGTCGCCTATTGGACGCCTTCGACGCAACCCAAGGGCGGGGAAAGCCGGACCCTGCGCTACCGGCTCCACTGGTGCGCCGAGGAGCCGTTCCCCCCTTCGCTCGCCCGCGTCGTCGCCACCCGGATCGGTCGGGCCGGGATCGCGGGGCAGACGCCCCGGCCGACCGAGGGCAAGAAGTTCGTCATCGACTTCGAGGGCGGCGGCATCGGCGACCTGGAACAGCGCTACGACGTGGCCTGCGTCGTGGGAACCTCGCGCGGACGCATCGACAACCCCTACGCCCTCAAGGTCCTGGGCACGAACCGCTGGCGCGGCTTCTTCGACCTGCGCGACGTGGACGACGCGCAGGAGCCGGTCGAACTGCGCTGCTTTCTGCGTCTCGACGGCAAGCCGCTCACCGAGACGTGGGTGTTCCAGTACCTGCCGTTCGCGTTCAGGCCGGGGTAGAAGGTACGCTTCGCGCCGGCGGACGGCGAAGCGTATCAGACCCGCTTGATGAAGTTCTCGGCGTAGGCCTTCGGCCGCACGATCCGCTCGTTCGGCTCGTAGACCTGATAGGCGATCCCCTCGCGCTCGCAGTAGGCGATGGCCGCCTCCCTGGTCGGAAAGCGGAGCGAAACCTGCCGCTGCGTCTCGCCGCCGCCGATCCAGCCCATGAGTCGGTCCGGGTGCTGCGCGTGCTCGGGCTCGAACTCGACGTGCCAGTCGTGCGTCCTGCGCCGCCCCGACTGCGTCGCGGGCTTCGCGTGCTTGTGGATGCGTACCTTCATGCGACCCTCGTGCAAGGCTTGGGTTGTTACGCTTCGCGCCCGCTGGGCGCGGGGCCTTTTTCTATTTTTTGTAACTTAAGAAAAAAAGAAGAAAAAAGGCCCCGCGCCCAGCGGGCGCGAAGCGCAATCTTACACCCGCCACCGTTCGCGCAGTTCTTCCCGATGGCGCTCCAGCCAGCGAAGGGTGACGATGGCGTTGACGGCGACGATCTCGCCGGACTCGACGAGGGTGAATGCTTCGTCGGCCGGCATCACGAGACTGCGGATGTCTTCGCCCTCGCCTTCGAGCCCGTGGACGCCGCCGGCCCGGGCGGCGTCGACGCGGGCGCAAAAGCAGACGGCGCGTTCGGTGACGGCGCCGGGGGAAGGGACGTAGGCGCCGCAGGGGACGAGGGCCTCGACGTGGAGGCCCGCCTCTTCCATGACCTCGCGCCGCGCCGTGGTCTCGTCGTCCTCGTCGCGGTCCTTGAGCCCCGCCACCGCCTCGACGAGCCAGGGGCCGCCCGGATGGTCGAGGGCGCCGCTGCGGAACTGCTCGATCAGGACGACCCGATCGGTCATGGGATCATAGGGCAGAACGACGACGGCCTTGGGGATGCGCAGGAGGAGACGTTCGAGCGGGCGGGTCCAGCCGCCACCGAAGCGGCGGTGCCGAAGATGCAGGCGGTCGAAGGCGAAGAAGCCGTCGAACAGGCGCCGGGATTGGACGATCTCGACGTCGTCCCGCGAGAAGCGCCGTCGCGTCAACGAAACGCCTTGAGCGCCATGAGGGTGAAGGTGTCCCTGACGCCGGGCAGCGTCTGGACGGTGCCGGTCACGAACCTGCCCACGTCGTCGCCGCCTTCCAGGTGGAACTTCATGAGCAGGTCGTACTGACCGGAAACCGAGTGAACCTCCGAGACCTGCGGGATCGTCTGCACGGCGGCGTCGGCCACGTCGTAGGCCCGGCCAAGCTCGCACTTCACCATGACGAAGACCGTCTGCACTAGTCGGCGTCCTTGAGGGGGCGGAGCATCGGCGGACGGCGGAGCATGAACGCCGGCACGTGGTCGCCGAAGGCGAGGATCGGCCCTTCGTCCGCCGAACGCTCTTCCTCGCGGCGATGGGGCGAACCCGCGTTCGCCGCCACCGATTCGGCGGCGGCGGTGCGGCGGGAGGGTCGGCGCGCCCGCGGCGGCGCGGCGGCGCGGCGGGGCGCATCCGGTGCCGCGTCGTCGTCGACGGCTTTCGCGGGGCGCCGTTTACGCGCGCGCGGCGGCGCTTCGGCGGGAGCCGGTTCGGCGGCAACGACGGGGTCGGGGGCGCTCTCGGGCTCGGAGGGGGCGGCGCCCGGCCCGGAAGCGGGGGCGGTGTCGGCCTGCGCGGCCTCCACGTTGGGCGCCGCTTCGTTGGGCGCCGCTTCGTTGGGCGCCGCGCGGCGGCGACGGCCGGTTCGGGCGGGCGATGCGTCGCCTTCGGCCACGCCCGCGGCGCCCTCCGAGAGCGTCAGACGCTCGATCGAGCGCCCGGTGAGCTTCTCGATGGCGGCGACCAGCTTCTGGTCGGCCTCGCCCGCGAGCGTGAAGGCGCGGCCCAGCCGTCCGGCCCGGCCGGTGCGGCCGATGCGGTGGACGTAGTCCTCGGCGTGGAGCGGCACGTCGAGGTTGATGACGCAGGGCATGTCGACCACGTCGAGGCCGCGCGCCGCCACGTCGGTGGCGACGAGCAGGTCGACCGTCCCCGCCTTGAAGGCGTCGAGCGTCGCCTGACGCTGCGGCTGGTCGAGGTCGCCGTGCAGATCCTTCGCGTTGTGGCCACGCTTTTGCATGTAACGGGTGAGGGTGCCCACGTCGCGCTTGCGGTTGCAGAAGATGATGGCCTTGTCGATGCCGCCCGTCTTCAGGAGGCGCTCGACCGCGTCGCGCTTGTCCGTGCCGTTCAGGGGCACGAGCACGTCCTTCACGGTGTCGGAGAGGCTCGATTCGCGGGCGACGGTAATCTCAGCCGGCTCGTTCAGGAAGCGGTCGGCGAGGCGGCGCACTTCCTTGGGCATCGTTGCCGAGAACAGGAGGGTCTGCTTGCGTCCGGTGAGGAGCTGGACGATCCGCTCCACGTCCGGAATGAAGCCCATGTCGAGCATCCGGTCGGCCTCGTCGATGACGAGGATGCTGATGCCGCCGAGCAGGATCTTGCCCCGATCGAACCAGTCGAGCATCCGGCCGGGGGTGGCGATCAGCACGTCGACCCCCTTGTCGAGGGCCTTTTCCTGGTCGCCCATGCCGACGCCGCCGATGAGCAGCGCCATGCTCAGGGACAGGTGCTTGCCGTAGATCTCGAAGTTGCGCGCCGTCTGCGTCGCGAGTTCGCGGGTGGGCGAGAGGATGAGCGAGCGCGGCATCCGGGCGCGGGCGCGGCCGGACGCCAGGATGTCGAGCATCGGCAGGACGAAGGACGCGGTCTTGCCGGTGCCGGTCTGGGCGCTGCCGACGACGTCACGGCCGGCGAGCACTTCCGGGATGGCGCTGGACTGGATCGCCGTCGGCGTGCGATAACCGGCCTCGTCGATGGCCCGGAGGATCTCGCCGCGCAGACCGAGGGCGGCGAAGTCGTTGACGGTATCTGTGGTCAAGTTTTGCCTGTCGGTAGACTTTGCATGGGTGCGACGCCCATGTAGTCAATCCCTGCCGAAAGTCAACGACGCCGCCTTGCCGGTCCAGCGCGCCGGTGGTCGTCGCACCGCCCGTTACTGACGTTTTCTTCATCATGGGGCCGTCCATGCGTCTGGATGCGGCACGTTCGCTGCTCATGGTCGTCGACGTCCAGGCCCGGCTGGCGCCGGCCATCCCGGGCATCACGGCCCTCGTCGACCGGGCCGGGCTGGTCCTCGCCGCCGCCGAACGGCTCGGCGTCCCGGTGCTCGTCACCGAGCAGTACCCGAAGGGGCTGGGAGCGACCGCGCCGGAACTCGCCTTGCCCAAGGGCGCCACGGTCCTGCCGAAAATCGCCTTCTCGGCGGTCGACGACCCTTCGATCAAGGCGTTCCTGCGCCGGGCCGACCGCGACCAGATCGTCCTTCTCGGTACCGAGACGCACGTCTGCGTCCTGCAGACGGGGCTCGGTCTTCTGGCCGAAGGCTACGCGGTCTTCGTCGTCGCCGACGCCGTCGGATCGCGCGGGGAGGACTCGAAGCGCCTCGCCCTCGACCGCCTGAAGGGGGCGGGCGCCGTCGTCGTCAGCGCCGAGATGGTCGCGTTCGAGTGGCTGCGCGAGGCCGACACGGACGATTTCCGCGCGCTGATCGGGCGGATCAAGCAGACCTGATATCAAATCTTAAGAACAAGAAGAAGAATTTTATAGATCAACCTCTTGCACCATATGCGCGTTCTCCTGGATGAACTGGAAGCGTAGCTCGGGCCGCCGACCCATCAGGTCCTCGATGAGCTGGCCGGTCGGCCTGCCCGCCACGTCGTTCACCTGCACCCGCAGGAGTTGGCGCCGTTTCGGGTCCATGGTCGTCTCTTTAAGCTGTGCCGGGTTCATTTCCCCCAAACCCTTGAAACGGCTTACCTCGACGTTCTTGCGCCCCTTGAACTCGTGGCCGAGGATCCTGTCCTTGTGACGCTCGTCGCGGGCGTAGAAGATCTTGCCGCCGGCGGAGAGGCGAAAGAGCGGCGGCTGGGCGAGGTGGAGGTGGCCCCGCTCGATCAAGGGGCGCATCTCCTTGAAGAAGAAGGTCATGAGAAGCGCCGCGATGTGGGCGCCGTCGACGTCGGCGTCGGTCATGATGATGACCTTGCCGTAGCGGAGGTCGTCGAGCCGGAAGCCCTTGCCGGCGCCGCAGCCGAGCGCGGTGACGAGATCCTGCAACTCCTTGTTGCCGGCGAGCTTGTCGGCCGTCGCCGCCGCGACGTTGAGGATCTTGCCGCGGAGCGGCAGGATCGCCTGGGTCTCGCGCCGCCGCGCCTGCTTCGCCGACCCGCCCGCCGAATCGCCCTCGACGATGAACAGCTCGCTCGATGCCTGATCGTCCAGGCTGCAATCGGCGAGCTTGCCGGGCAGGCGGAGCTTGCGGGTCGCCGACTGCCGCTTCACCTCCTTCACCTTGCGCCGGGCAATGCGCTCCTCGGCGCGGGCGACGACGTGGTCGAGCAAGGCGGCGGCGGGGCCGGGGTGCTCGCCCAGCCAAAGCTCGATCCGGTCCTTCACGGCGGCCTCGACGAGCCGCGCCGCCTCGGTGCTGACGAGCCGCTCCTTGGTCTGCCCCTGGAACTGCGGCCCCTTCAGGAAGACGGAGAGCAGCATCACCGACCCGCCGAGCGCGTCGTCGGCGGTGACGGCGCCGACCCGCTTGTAGCCGATCCTTTCGGCGTGCGCCCGAAGCCCCTTGAGGACGGCGCCGCGCAGGCCGGTCTCGTGGGTGCCGCCCAAGGGCGTCGGCACGGTGTTGCAGTAGAAGCCCTGGTAGCCCTCCTCGTCGACCGGCCAGCCGAGCGCCCACTCGACCCGCCCGGCCCCCTCGGCGAGGTCGGCCTCGCCCGCGAATGGCTGGTCCAGGACGAGCGCGCGGCCTTCGAGCAGCGTCGCAAGGAAGTCGCTCAGGCCCTTGGGGAAGTGGAATACGTCCTTCGCCGGCACCTGCGAGCCCGCGACGAGGGCGGGGTCGCACGCCCAGCGGATCTCGACGCCCCGGAACAGGTAGGCCTTGGAGCGGGCCATCCGGTGCAGGAGGTCGGGGCGGAAGCGGGCGGAAGTACCGAAGATCTCGGGGTCGGGGGTGAAGGCGACGGTGGTGCCGCGCCGGTTCGCCACCTCGCCGACCCGTTGCAACCGCCCCTGCGGCGCGCCCCGCGCGTAGGTCTGCCGGTAGAGCACCTTGCCGCGCGCCACCTCGACGTCGAGGCGCAAGGCCAGCGCGTTGACGACCGAGACCCCGACGCCGTGCAGCCCGCCCGAGGTTTCGTAGGCCTTGCTGGAGAACTTGCCGCCCGAGTGCAGCGTCGTGAGGATGACCTCCAGGGCGCTCTTTTTCGGGAATTTCGGGTGTGGGTCGACGGGGATGCCGCGCCCGTTGTCGCGCACGGTGACGACCCCCGACGCCGACAGCTCGATCTCGATCCGAGACGCGAAGCCGGCCACCGCCTCGTCCATGCTGTTGTCGAGCAATTCGGCGACCAGATGGTGCAAGGCCCGTTCGTCGGTGCCGCCGATATACATCCCCGGCCGCCGCCGGACGGGCTCCAGCCCCTCCAGCACCTCGATGTCCTTGGCCGAGTAGCCGTCCTGGGAAGAAGCGCTGTCCGCAAGATCGAGAAGATCGCTCATCGACACCCGTCACGAAAGCTGGAAGGATCGTCCGCCCGCCCTTCGACCGTCGCGCGAGGAGCGGGCGCGTTCTCACGAGAAAACGGCAAGAGAGAGGCCATGCAGGAACCCCCCCGTCAAGCCCCGGTTGTCCGCCAGCTCGCCATGCCGGCCGACACGAACCCGGCCGGGGACATCTTCGGCGGCTGGCTTCTGGCGCAGATGGACGTCGGCGGCGGCATCGTCGCCTACGAGCGCGCGGGAGGCCGCACCGCCACCGTCGCCATCGACGCCATGACCTTCCACAAGCCCGTTTTCGTCGGTGATGTGGTGAGCATCTACGCCGAAGTCACCGGCACCGGGCGCAGTTCGCTCACCCTCCAGGTCGAGGCCTGGGCGCGGCGCGGGCGCACCGGCGAGACGGTCAAGGTCACGGAAGGCCGCTTCACCTACGTCGCCATCGGGCCGGACGGCAAGCCGCGCGCCGTGCCGGCCGGTCCGGGTCGATGAACGCCCAGCACTTGCGGACGCGAAGCGCTTACAGGCCGTAGTACAGTTCGAACTCCGTCGCCGTCGGGCGACGCGCGATGAAGTCGATCTCGCGGCGCTTCACGTCGACGTAGGCCTCGACGAGGGCGCGCGGCACGATCTCGTCGCGGGTGAGGAAGGCGTGGTCCTGGCCGAGCGCGTCGAGGGCCGTGCCCAGGTCGCGGCAGAGGGTCGGCATCCCCTCCAGTTCGTCGGGGCGCAGGTCGTAGAGGTTCCTGTCCATGGCGTCGCCCGGCTCCAGGCGGCGCTCGATGCCGTCGATGCCGGCGAGCAGGAGGGCGGTGAGGGCGAGGTAGGGATTCGCGGTCGGGTCGGGAAAGCGCACCTCGACCCGCTTCTTCACCGGCTCGTCGGCGTAGGGGATGCGGACGGCGGCCGAGCGGTTGTGCGCGGCGAACGCGAGGAGCGAAGGCTCGTCCGTGCCGGTCTGAAGGCGCTTGTAGCTGTTCGTCGTCGGGTTGGTGAAGGCGTTGAGCGCGCGTCCGTGCGCGAGGATGCCGGCGATGAAGTGGATCGCCGTCGGCGACAGGTCGGCGTAGCCGTGCCCGGCGAAGAGGGGGCGGCCTTCGCGCCACAAGGAGAGGCTGACGTTGAGGGAGGCGCCCGGCTCGTCGACGAGGGGCTTTGGCATGAAGGTCGCGGACTTGGCGTAGGAACGCGCCACCTGATGGACGACGTAGCGCAGCGTCTGCAGGCGGTCGGCGGTCTCGACGAGGCCCCCGGTGCCGAAGGCGAGGCGGTTCTGGCAGGGGGTGGGACCGTGCTCGTGGCGGAGTTCCGCGAACCCCAACCCTTGGAGCATGGTCACGATCTCGCCCCTTATGTCGCCGAAATGGTCGGTCGGGGCCATCGCAAGGTGGGCGCCGCCGAAGGCCGGGCGGTGGCCCGGGTTGCCGCCGGCGTAGGCGCGGCTGCCGGCGGTGCGGCTCTCGCTCGATTCGAGGACGAAGCCGGCGCGGAGCGGACCCTGCTCGACGCGCACGTCGTCGAAGACGAAGAAGCCGAGGTCGATGCTGCAGACGGCCGCGTCGGCCTCGGTAAGGTCGCGCAGGCGCTGTTCGGCCAGCACGGCGCCGGAGCGGGGGTCGCGCTCGTAGCCGACGCCCGTGCCGGGTTCGGTCGCGTCGGCGAACAGCACGAGCGTCGGCTGGGCGGCGAAGGGGTCGACGAAGGCCGAGCCCAGGTCCGGGCGCAGGAGCAGGTCGCTCTCGGCGATGTCGCGCCAGCCGGGGACCAGCGAGCCGTCGATCATGACGCCGCGCCGCAACAGGGCCGGATCGACGCGGGCGGCGTCGAGCGAGGTCTGCCGCCATCGCCCGACGAGGTCGGTGAAGCGCAGGTCGACGAGGCGCACGTCCTCGTCAGCGATCCGCGCCGCCAGCGCCTCCGCTTCGGCCATCGATCCGTCCTCAGTCATGCACCATCACCCGTCCATACCGCCGCAAGAGAACGCTTCAAGCAGTTGATTCAAAAATTGAAAGCGCAAACCCTAAGCAAGAAGGCTAGGATTCTAGGGGGGCATGTCCCTCCTCTGTCTCGAACGTAATCCAGAACATGATGCGGGGCCTGAAAACGCTTTCATGAAAACGGGCTGGGCGTGTTTCCTGCGTGCACGATCAACCGCGCATCCGCGAGCCCTTCGGATCGAACAGGGGCTCGGGCAGGCGGGTTGCCGGGACGCGGCGGCCGAGCAGGTCGACCTCGAAGGCGTCCACCGTCGCCAGGGCGCGCGGCACGTAGCCGAGGCCGACCGAGCGCTTGGCGTTGTGGGCGTAGCCGCCGGAGGTGATCCAGCCGACGACCTCGCCGCCGTGCCGGATCGGCTCGTCGCCCGACGGGTCGGCGCCGACGTCCTCAAGGGCGAGGGTGACGAGGCGGAGCCTGCCGCCCTCGTCGCGCCCGCGCAGCGCCGCCTCGCGGCCGACGAAGCCGGGGCGTTCGTAGGCGACGAAGCGGTCGAGCCCGGCCTCGACGGGGCCGTAGATCGGCCGGTACTCGCGCGACCAGGAGCCGTAGCCTTTCTCCAGCCGAAGGGCGTTGAGGGCGCGGCCGCCGAAGGGGCGAAGCCCGAATTCGGCGCCGGCCTCGCGCAGGGTCGTGAACAGGGTTCTTAGGTGGTCGGAGCGCACCCAGACCTCGTAGCCGAGGTCGCCCGTATAGGAAATCCGGCCGACCCAGGCCGGGACGAGCCCGACCTCCATCGGCTGGATCGTAAGGAAGGGAAAGGCGTCGTTGCCCACGTCCGCCGTCGTCACCTTGGCCAGGAGATCGCGGGCGCGGGGGCCGGCGATGGCGAGCCCGAGGAGGTCGTGCCCCCGCGCGCGCAACGCGACCCCCTCATCCGGCAGACAGCGCTCGAAATGGCGCAGGTGGTAGGTCTCGGCGATCCCGGAGCCGACGAGGAGGAAGTGCGCTTCCGCGAGCCGGGACAGGGTGAAGTCGCCGATGAGCCTGCCCTTCTCGTTCAGCATCGGCGCCAGCGCCATCCGCCCCAAGGCGGGCAGCCGCCCCGCCAGCACGCGGCCGAGGAACGCCTCCGCCTCCGGCCCCTCGATCTCGTACTTGGCGAAGTTCGAGATTTCGATGAGGCCTACACCCTCGCGGACGGCCCGCACCTCCTCGCCGACGCTCTCGTGCGCGTTGGAGCGCCCGAAGGTCGGCCGCTCGACGGGGTCCTCGCCCTCGGGCGCGAACCAAAGGGCGTGCTCCAGCCCGTAGGACGCGCCGAACACCGCGTTCTCCGCCTTGAGCAGGTCGTGGATCGGCGTCGTCCTGAGCGGGCGCCCGGCGGGCAGCTCCTCGTTCGGGTAGGAGATGCGAAAGCGCCGGCTGTAGTTCTCGCGCACCTTCGCGTTCGTGTAGGCCATCGTGGCGTAGTCGCCGAAGCGGGCCACGTCCATGCCCCAGACGTCGAAGCCGGGGTCGCCGTCCTTGATCCAGTTGGCGAGCGCGAGGCCGACCCCGCCGCCCTGGCTGAACCCGGCCATGACGGCGCAGGCGCACCAGAAGTTCCGCAAGCCCCGCACGGGTCCGACGAGCGGGTTGCCGTCGGGGGCGAAGGTGAAGGGGCCGTTGATCACCTGCCTTATCCCCGCCCGCTCGAAGGCCGGGAAGTGGCTGAAGCCGGTTTCGAGCGACGGCGCGATGCGGTCGAGGTCGGGCGGGAGCAGCTCCTGGGGGAAGTCCCAGGGCGTCGTTCGCGGCGACCAGGGCTTGCCCGCCCGCTCGTAGGTGCCCATGAGCATCCCGCCCCGCTCCTGGCGGAGGTAGATCTCGCCCTCGAAGTCGATCGCGTGGACGACCTCCCTGCCGGTGGCCCGATTGATCTCGGCGACTTCGGGCATGTCCTCCGTCAGGAGGTACATGTGCTCCATGGCGAGCACCGGCAGTTCGAGGCCGACCATCCGGCCGACCTCGCGCGCCCACAACCCTCCCGCGTTGACGACGTGGTCGGCGTGGACCGTGCCTCCTTCGGTGACGACGTCCCAGGTGCCGTCGGCGCGCTGGACGAGGTCGACGACCCGGTTGCGGAGCACGATCTCGGCGCCCCCCAGCCTTGCCGCCTTGGCGTAGGCGTGGGTCGTGCCCGACGGGTCGAGGTGGCCCTCCATCGGGTTCCAAAGGGCGCCCGTGAACTTCGTCCTGTCCATGAGCGGGAACAGGTCCGCCGCCTCGTCCACCGAGAGCAGGTCGAGGTCCATGCCGAGCGAGCGGCCCTGCGCCAAGGCCATCTTGAGAAAGTCGGCGCGCTCCTTCGTCCCGGCCAGCATCAGCCCGCCCGTGAGGTGCAGGCCGCAGCTCTGGCCCGAGATCGCCTCGATCTCCTTGTAGAGGTCGATCGTGTACTGCTGGAGTTTGGCGACGTTCGGGTCGCCGTTGAGGGTGTGGAACCCGCCCGCCGCGTGCCACGTCGAGCCCGAGGTGAGTTCCGAGCGCTCGACGAGGAGCACGTCCTTCATGCCGAGCTTCGTCAGGTGGTAGAGCACGCTGCACCCGACCACCCCGCCGCCGATGACGGCCACCTCGACCCGTTCGCGCATGACCAACCCCGCTGCTCCGTCGCGTCCGCCGCATCCTAGCGCCCGGCCCGCCCTTGGCCAGGGGGGACGGCGAAGAAAAAGGGCGGCCCCGAAGGGCCGCCCTCCCGCGCGGGTCCGAAGGCTCAGAGTTCGTAGTAGAGGACGAACTCGTAGGGGTGCGGCCGAAGCCGGATCGGGTCGAGTTCGGTGGTCCGCTTCAGGTCGATGTAGCTCTCGATGAAGTCGGTCGTGAACACCTCGCCTTCGAGGAGGTAGGCGTGGTCCTCTTCGAGGCACCTGATCGCGTCGGAGAGCTGCCCCGGCACGGTCGGGATGTGGGCCAGCTCCTCCGGCGGCAGGTCGTAGATGTTCTTGTCGACGGGGTCGCCCGGGTCGATCCTGTTGCGGATGCCGTCGAGGCCCGCCATCAGCTGCGCCGAGAAGGCGAGGTAGGGGTTGCACGAGGGATCGGGGCAGCGGAACTCGATCCGCTTCGCCTTCGGGCTGTTCGAGTAGGCCGGGATGCGGCAGGCGGCCGAGCGGTTGCGGAGCGACCACGCGAGGTTGACCGGCGCCTCGTAGCCCGGCACGAGCCGGCGGTACGAGTTCGTCGTCGGCGCCGCGAAGGCGAGGATCGAGCCCGCGTGCTTGAGGAGACCGCCGATGTACCAGCGGCAGAGCTGCGAGAGGCCGGCGTAGCCCGCCTCGTCGGCGAACTCGGGGTTGCCGTCCTTCCAGATCGACTGGTGGGTGTGCATCCCCGAGCCGTTGTCGCCGTAGAGCGGCTTCGGCATGAAGGTCGCCGTCTTGCCGTGCTGCTTCGCCACGTTCCGGACGACGTACTTGTACATCATCAGGCTGTCGGCGTGGCGGATCAGCGTGTCGAACCGCATGTCGATCTCGCACTGCCCGCCCGTCGCCACCTCGTGGTGGTGGCACTCGACCTCGAGGCCGATCTGGCGCATGAGCAAGGACATCTCGGCGCGGATGTCGTTCAGGCTGTCCAGCGGCGGGCAGGGGAAGTAGCCGGCCTTGGGGCCGATCTTGTGGCCGAGGTTCGGCATCTCGTCCGACAGGGAGTTCCAGTGGCCCTCGACCGAGTCGACCTCGTAGGTGGCGTAGTTCAGCCCCTGGCCCATCTTCACGTCGTCGAAGACGAAGAACTCGGCCTCGGCGCCGAAATAGGCGTTGTCGCCCGTGCCCGAGTTGCGCATGAACGCCTCGGCCTTGAGCGCGATGCCGCGCGGGTCGCGGCTGTAGAACTCGCCGGAGTAGGGATCCTTCACGTCGCAGATCATGACGAGGGTCTTGTAGCGCGCGAACGGGTCGATGAAGGCCGTCTTCACGTCCGGCATGAGCAGCATGTCGGACTCGTTGATCGCCTTGAAGCCGCGGATCGAGGAGCCGTCGAAGCCCATGCCCTCGACGATGTTGTCCTCCTTGAAGACGGCGGCCGGGTAGGAGATGTGGTGCCAGAGACCGGGCACGTCGGTGATCCGAAGGTCGATCATCTCGACCTCGTTGTCCTTCATGGCCTTCGCCACGTCCGAAGGCGACTTGCAACCAAGCTGCATGTTGAGACGACCTTTCCTCTGGCGGGCGCCGGTTCGCGCGCCCGCGGCCCTTTTATGCGGATGCGTGGGGGGCGCCTAGAGCGCGTCGCCGCCGCGCTCCCCTGTGCGGATGCGGACGACCTCGGCCACGTCGAGGACGAAGATCTTGCCGTCGCCGATCCGGTCGGTCCGCGCCGTCTGCTGGATCGCCTCCACCGCCCGCTCGACGATGGCGTCGTCGACGACGATCTCGATCTTCACCTTGGGCAGGAAGTCGATCACGTACTCAGCACCCCGGTAGAGTTCGGTGTGGCCCTTCTGGCGCCCGAAGCCCTTGACCTCGGTGACGGTCATGCCCTTGAGGCCCACCTCCTGGAGCGCGTTCTTCACCTCGTCGAGCTTGAAGGGCTTGATGATGGCCTCGATCTTCTTCATGCCGGTAGGGTCTCCATCCCGTCGGGGCGGGGACGGGAAGACCCGCCCGCGCTTGCGTGCCCATTGAAAAGCACGCGCCGTGCCAGACGCCGAACGGCGCGCCGTCCCGCCGTTCGAAACGCCGGCCGGGCCTTGCCCGGCGCGGGGTTGCCCAGAATTCAGGCAATCTGCCCAAGGTTTCGCCAGCCGCTCCCCGCTTGACGCGCCCCCGGCTTTGCGCCAGATGAGGGCCGTCTCCTCGTGGCGGGCGTAGCTCAGGTGGTTAGAGCGCCAGGTTGTGGCCCTGGAGGTCGCGCGTTCAAGTCGCGTCGCTCGCCCCACACCCCCTTGTCCCCTTGCCGCTCGATCCTTCCCCCCGGAACAAACCCGCCGGGCGGGCGTCTCTCGTCCGGGGCACAGCACCGGAGTCCGACATGATCGACCTCTACACCTGGACCACGCCGAACGGGCGCAAGGTCTCGATCGCGCTCGAGGAACTGGGCCTGCCCTACGAGGTCCACCCCATCGACATCACGAAGGACGAGCAGTTCGATCCCCACTACCTCAAGATCAGCCCGAACAACAAGATCCCCGCCATCGTCGACCGCGGGACCGGCCTCTCCCTCATGGAGTCGGGCGCCATCCTCCTCTACCTCGTCCAGAAGACGGGAAGCCTCATGCCCGAGGACGACGAGGGCCGCTGGCGGGCGATCGAGTGGCTGTTCTGGCAGGTGGGTGGGCTCGGGCCGATGGCGGGGCAGGCGCACCACTTCCTGAAGTTCAACCCCGGCAAGGCGCCCTACGCCGAGGAGCGCTTCGCCAAGGAGACCGCCCGCCTCTACGGCGTCCTGGAGCGTCGGCTCGAAGGCCGCGACTTCCTCGCCGACGCCTACTCGATCGCCGACATCGCCGCCTTCCCCTGGGTCGCCCCCTTCGAATGGCAGGGCATCGACCTCGACCGCTTCCCCGCCGTCAAGGCGTGGTACCTCCGCGTCGCCGGCCGCCCGGCGGTGCAGAAGGGGTACGGCGTGCCGAAGCCGGCCGGGATCCCGCTGCCCTGAGCCTCTTCACGCGAAGCGTAACGGCACCGCATGAAGGAACAGACGATGACCCTCCCCGACGCGCTGGAATCCTTCGAGACGCTGGTCCCGACCGGGCGCCCCCTCGTCGTCTTTCTCGACTTCGATGGCACGCTCGCGCCGATCGTCGACCGGCCGGAGGACGCCCGCCTTGCGCCGGGGATGGGCGACGTGCTGGCCCGGCTCGTCGGGCGGATGCCGGTCGCCCTCGTCAGCGGGCGCGACTTGGCCGACCTGAAGGGACGCACCGCGATCGGGGACCTCGTCCACGCCGGGAGCCACGGCTACGCCATCGAGGGGTCGGGCCTTCATCACGAGGTCGGTGCCGAGTTTCTCCCCGACCTCGACCGCGTCGAGGCCGCGCTGAGGGCATCCCTCGACGAGGGGGGTGGCTTTCAGGTCGAGCGCAAGCGCTTCGCCGTCGCCGTCCACTTCCGCCGCGCCGGACCGGGCGGCGAGGCCGCCGCCGTCCGGGCCGTCGCGGACGCGCTCAAGGATCAGCCTCGCCTCAAGGCGACTGAGGGCAAGATGATCCGCGAGATTCGCCCCGTCCTCGATTGGCACAAGGGCAGCGCCGTCCGCTGGCTGCTCGACCGCTGGCGCGCCGAGCGGCGGGACGCCCCGTTCCCCGTCTTCATCGGCGACGACGTCACCGACGAGGACGCCATCAGGGCGCTGGGGCAAGACGGCCTCGGCATCATGGTCGGCGACGTGCCGTTCGAAACCCAGGCGAAGGCGAAGCTGGACGACGTCGACGCCGTGCGCGCTTTTCTTGAGCGTCTGGCGGGGTGAGGATCGCGCTTCGCGCCCGCTGGCGCGGGGCCTTTTCGCTTTTCTTTTTACTTGTCGATTGGCGTTGGCTTCAGCGTTCGTATCAAGCTCGGTAACGACCGACAAAAAAGAGAAGGCTCCGCGCCAGCGAACGCGAAGCGTCTACGGCGGTGTCCACGAAAAAGGAAGGGTCCGGAACGCAAGTTCCGGACCCGTAGTTGGAGGAGTTTTCCAAGGAAAGACACGCCCCGCTGCCCGACGGGGCGTCATGCGGTCCTTACGAGCAGCCCGTTGTGCTGCCGCAGGTGTCGCATTTCAGGCAGGTGCCGTTACGCACCAGCGTGAAGTTGCCGCAGGTGCCGCAGGGGTCGCCGACATAGCCCTGGAGCCGGGCCATCTCCGCCTGCTGCTTGCGGCCGTCTCGTGCCGTGCCGGGGGTTGCCGCCGCCGTGGCGCCCTCCGTGCCGGTGAATCGCATCGTCGCCCCGGCGTGCTCGCGCTCGGCGAGCCCGCCCGCGACACCGCCGGCCAGCAGCCGGAGGTTGCCGCGCACGAAGCCGGAGGAGGCGAGTTGCGCCACGTTCTCCGACAGGTCGCCCTCCTTGACCCCGGTGCCGATCGCGTCGTGGCGGGCCTCGGACGGGTCGACGTTGGCGAGGTCGTTGCGGCCGAGGTACGACACGGCGAGCTCGCGGAAGATGTAGTCGAGGACGGAGGTCGCCATCTTGATGGTGTCGTTGCCCTGGACCACGCCCGAGGGGTCGAAGCGGGTGTAGGAGAACGCTTCCACGTACTCTTCGAGCGGCACGCCGTATTGGAGTGCTATCGACACCGAGATGGCGAAGCTGTTCATGAGCGAGCGGAAGGCGGCGCCCTCTTTGTGCATGTCGATGAAGATCTCGCCGAGCCGGCCGTCCTGGTACTCGCCGGTGCGGAGGTAGACCTTGTGCCCGCCGACGATGGCCTTTTGCGTGTAGCCCTTGCGCCGCTGCGGCAGCTTCCTGCGTTCGCCGATGATCCGCTCGACGACGCGCTCCGTCACCTCGACGATGCGCTGGACCTGCGCCGCCTCGCGGCCCGCTTCAGCCTCCTCCTCGTCCGGGATGTCGTCGAGCATCATCGACGAGAGCGGCTGCGAGAGCTTCGAGCCGTCGCGGTAGAGGGCGAGCGCCTTGAGGCCGAGGCGGTGGCCCTCCTCGTAGGCGCCGCCGCAGTCCTTGATCGAGGCCGAGGCCGGCATGTTGATCGTCTTCGAGATGGCGCCCGAGACGAACGGCTGCGCCGCCGCCATCATGCCCAGGTGGCTGCGGGTCGAAAGGCAGCGCCTGCCGATGCGCCCGCAGGGGTTGGCGCAGTCGAAGACCGGCAGGTGCTCGTCCTTGAGGTGCGGCGCGCCCTCGACCGTCATGGCGCCGCAGCAATAGAGGTTCGCGGCCTCGATCTCGGCGCGGCTGAAGCCCAGGGCCGCCAGCATGTCGAGCTTGGGATCATTGATCTGCGCCTCGCTCAGGTGCAGCCGTTCCCGGCAGAACGCGTCGCCGAAGGTGAAGCGGTTGAAGACGAACTTCACGTCGAAGGCGGCGGGCAGGGCCTTTTCCAGCTTGGCCAGCGCCTCCTCGGTGAAGCCCTTCGCCTTCAGCTTCGCGTGGTCGACGCCGGGGGCGCCCTGGAGCGTGCCGTGGCCGACGGCGTAGCGGACGATGGCCTCGGCCTCGCTTGGCTTGTAGCCGAGGGTTTTCAGCGCCTCCGGCACCATGCGGTTGATGATCTTGAAGTAGCCGCCGCCCGCCAGCTTCTTGAACTTGACCAAGGCGAAGTCGGGCTCGATCCCGGTGGTGTCGCAGTCCATGACAAGGCCGATCGTGCCGG
>JAGRGG010000209.1 GCA_020445645.1 Geminicoccaceae bacterium
TCGACCTCGCCAGCCCCCGCGACCTCTACTGGGAGGCGACGTTCGAGGGCGCGATGCCCGAGGCCGGGGGGGTGTACGGCGCCATGACGGTGACGGGGGTCGGCGAGCCTTCGGGCGGCAGCTTCGACTACGGCGAGCCCCTGCCCGTGGGCGCGACGCTCACCCTCTCCCGCCGGCCGGTCCTGGAGCAGACGCTCGACCTCGTCGGCGGCGGCAGGCTGCACCTGGAGAGCCTGGAGCGGGCCTACGACCGCCTCACCCACATGGTCATGTACCTCGAAGGGCTGATAGCCTCCTGCGTCAGGGCGCCCGTCGACGGCTACGGCCGCGCCTGGGTGCTGCCGGCGCCGGTCGCCGGCCGGGCGATCGGCTTCGCCGCGATCGAGGGCGGCGGCCACCTGCTCGTCACGCTGGAGCCGGGCGCGGCGCTCGCGCTCGAAGACGGCAGCGTGACGACGGCCAAGCTCGCCGACGGGGCGGTGACGGGCGGGAAGATCGCCGACGGCGCCGTGGGCGGGGCCAAGCTCGCCGACGGGGCGGCGACGGGGGCGAAGCTGGGCGCCGACGCGCTCACCCACGACTGGGGAGGCAACGTCTCGGCCCAAGGGTACGGCCTGTCCAACGTCGTCCTGATGAACGCCGTGGAGCGGGTGTTCACGACCGGCGTCGACCCCGGCACGAACACGCTCCAGCTCGACCTGAACTTCGGCCAGATCATGCGCCACCGGCTCACCGCCGACGTTTCGGGCGTCGCCTTCGCGCCGATCGAGGGGACGGTGGTCGCCGGCACGTGGCAGGGGCTGCGGCTCTACCTCCAGCAGGACGGGGTCGGCGGGCGGACGGTGGCGTGGCCCGCCTCGATCAGGTGGCCGGGGGGGAGCCCGCCCCCGCTCAGCACGGCGCCCGACGCGATCGACGTGCTGTTCTTCGGCAGCTTCGACGGCGGCGTCACCTGGGAGGGGCAGGCGGTGGCGCTGGGCATCGCCGGGCTCGTCCTGGACCCCGACGCATGAGGCGCGCGTGAGGCCCTGGGCGGCCTCGGCCGCGCCGGCCCTCCTCGCGGCCACCCCGGCCAGGGCGCCCTCGGTCGCGGCCCGCGCCGTGCTGGTGAACGGCTTCTCCAACGGGGGCGGGGTCTACGTGACGGCGATGGACGGCGCCTTCGAGGTCCCCGCCGGGTCCGGCCGCGGCCTCGTCGCGTTCGCCGTCTACATGGCGAGGAACGCGGGCGCCGGGCGCGCCTTTGCCGCCCCCACCTTCGGCGGCGTCGCGATGACGGCGGCGCTCGCGCCCACCTCCCCCGGCGACAAGGCGGCGCCCGGCGTCGCCGCGTGGTGGCTCGCCTCCCCGCCGACGGGGAGCCAGGCCTTCGCCTGGACGCCCGGCGAGGAGCTGATCGCCGCGTCCGTCTTCCTCGTCGCCTTGCACGACCTCCACCCCACCGACCCGCTCGACGCGGCGGTCGGCGGCGCGGGCGAGGGGGGTGCCGTCGTCCGGACCCTTTCGACGGCCGGCCCGGCCCGGCTGCTGCTCGGATGCGCGGGGTTGCAGGGGTACGACGGCGACCCCGCGACGGCGCTCGAAGGGGCAACGGTGCTGGAGACCGGGGCGACGAACGCCGCCAGCGTCTTCAACGACCAGGCCTACGCCCTGCTCTTCAAGGCGGCGCCATCCTCCGGCGACCACAGGATCGGCTGCGCGTTTTCCGTCGGCGACGGCCTCGGCGACGGCTGGCTCGCGCTGCGCGGCACCGGCACGGTGGCACCCGCCCCGGCGCCGCCGGCCCCCGCCGAACGCGGCGAGCCGCCCGACGGCCTCGTCCCGGTCAACGTGTCGGACGACGCCGGCCTCACCGCGGCGCTCGGCGCGTGGCAGCCGGGGCAGATGATCGTGCTGGCCCCCGGCACCTACGCGCAGGACCGCGTCCTCGCCGGCACGGGCGGCGAGGGCCAGCCCCTCCTCCTCGTGGCGGCGGAGCGGGGCACGGCCACGCTGACCGGCCGGCTGACGCTGCAAGGGGCCTACCCCTTCGCCCACGGCCTGCGCCTGGAGGGCGCCGTCACCGTCAAGGGCACGTCCCCGACCCTGTCGCGCTCCTGGGTCGACGTCGACGCCGGCCGCTACGACCCGGCCGTGGCCGTCCTCGGGGCGACCGATCCCCTCGTCGTCCGCTGCGACGTGACCGGCATCGGCCAGGGGATCGACCTGCGCCCCGACGGCGACGCCTTGCGGCGCCCCGTCGTGCGGCGCTGTTACGTCCACGACATCGCCAACGGCACCGTCCAGAACGGCTACGACGGGCTGCTGCTCGGCGGAAGCTGGGCGCACACGAACCTGGAGCTGGAGGCGCTCGTCGAGTTCAACCTGTTCGAGAACGTCGCGATCGACACCGAGGCGATCAGCAACAAGAGCGCTTCGAACGTGCTCCGCTTCAACCACCTGAAGGCCTGCAAGCAGCTCTCGGTGCGCCACGGCCGCGACTGCGAACTGATCGGCAACACGATCGAGGGCGGCCCCGGCCTCTACCTCTTCGGGCTGGGACACCGGCTCGTCGGCAACAAGGCGATCGGCACCGCCTTTTACGTCGGCGCCGGCACCGAGACCTGGGCGCAGTGGATCGCCGCCAACCCCGGCGACAGCCCGGACTACCCGGCGGCCGAGGGCTGCGTCCTGATCGGCAACGACGGCCGGCTCACCGTGGGGCACCGGCTCTCCTTCGTCGACTGCGACACGCCGGCCAAGGGGACGAGGATCGAGGCGCACAAGGGCACGATCGCCTACGGCCTGCACGGGGGCACCGTCGTGCAGGCGGCGACGGCCGAGACGGTGCCCGCCGCCGTGACCCTCGCCGCGGCCGACGTGGGGCCGAACGCGCCGTGACCATGCCGTCAAAAGAAATGCCCCGGCTGGCGGGCCGGGGCACACAGAACAAGTCACGCCCTCTTCCAGCCGATGGCTGCGGGCCTGTCACCCCGACGACGATGAGGATGAAGCCATGACCCTGAGAAAGCCGATGACCGCCGACAGCTCGGGCGGGCGCTTCATGGCGGTGACGCCCTCGGACGATGCCCCGATCGAGGAGTGCCGCGCCCTCTACGTCGGCGGCGCCGGCGACCTCGTCCTCGAGGACGACGCGGGCTCGGCCGTCGCCTTCGCGGGCGTCCCGGCCGGGACCGTGCTCCCGGTGCGGACCCGGAAGGTACGCGCATCCGGCACCACCGCGTCGGCCATCGTGGCGCTGCTCTGATGCGCCTCGGCCTGGCGACGCTCGCCCTCCACCCCCGGCGGGTGCCGGCGGCGGCCTCCCCGCCGTCGCCGCCATCCCCGCCGCCGC
>JAGRGG010000210.1 GCA_020445645.1 Geminicoccaceae bacterium
GGCCGAGCAGCGCCTCGGCGAGGCGGGCCAGCTTCTCGTGGCGCGACGACATGGGCTTTGCTCCTTCAGTCCTCGCTGAGCGCGCGGTCGATGTTGTAGAGGATCGGCCGCAGGAGGTAGCCGAGCGGGGTGCGCTCGCCGGTGACGATCATGGTGTCGACCAGCATCCCCGGACGCGGCGCGGCGCCGCCCAGCGCCTCGGACGTGTCGTCGGGGATGGCGATCAGCGCCCGGTAGAAGGAGGTGCCGGTGCGCTCGTCGGTGAGCCGGTCGGCCGAGATCGACAGGACCTCCCCGTCGACGCGGCCGACGAGGCGCTGGTTGAAGGCGCGAAAACGCATCCTGGCCATCTGCCCGGGCGCCGCCGTGTCACGGTCGTTCGGGTCGAGCCTTGCCTCGACGACGAGCCTGCCGCCCTTCGGCACGATGTCGAGGATGGGGCTGCCGGGGGCGATCACCCCCCCCTCGGTGAAGACCTTGAGGCCGACGACGGTGCCGTCGATGGGCGCGCGGATCGTCTTGCGCGCCAGCACGTCGCGCGCCGCCCCGATCCCGCTCTCCAGCCCCTCGATCTGCTCCTCCACGGTGCGCAGGCCCTGGATGACCTCGTCCTCGCGCGCGGCCGCGCGCTCGGCGTTCTCCAGCTCCAGGCGGGCGACGTTCTGGCGCGCCTCGGCGACGGCGGCCTCGCCGCTGCCGGCCTCGGCCTCCAGGACGGCCTTCTCCCGTTCGAGGTCGTCGTACTGGGTGCGGGCGACGACGCCCTGCCTGACCACGCCGGCGATCCTGGCCATCCGCCCCCGGACGAGGGCGATCTGCCGGGCGAGGGCGGCGTTCTGGTCCCGCAGCCCGGCCACTTGGTCCCTGAAGCGCGCCACTTGGCGGGTCCGGATCGCCTCCTGCTCGTCCCAGCCGCGCCGGCGGCTGGCGAACAGGTCGCGCTGGCCCACGAGCGCCCGCGCCACGGCCGGCTCGGCCTGGCGCCGTGCCAGCGCGTCCGGGAGGGGCATGGCGTTCCGGCCCTCCCGTTCGGCGCGCAGGCGGGCCTCGAGCGCGACGGCCGCGATCCAGGCCGCGTCCAAGGCCTTGAGCGTCGCCTCGGCCTGGGTGCGGTCGAGCTCGATCAGCGCCTCGCCGGCCCGGACTTCCTGCCCCTCGCGCACCAGCAGGCGGGCGACGATCCCGCCCTCGAGGTGCTGGACGGTCTTGCGGTTGCCGTCGACGATGACGAAGCCCGGCGCCACGGCGGCGCTCGTGATCGGCGCCGTGCCGGCCCAGCCGACGAACGCGCCGAAGAACAGGACGATGACGGCCGTGCCGGCGAGGATCATCGGGCGGATAGCGGGACCGGTGCCGCCGTAGGGCTCATCGGCGGCGCGCCACCAGCGCCTCAGGGTCTCCCGCCAGGTCGACGCCTTGAAGGGGACGAGCGCGTTCATGGTCGACCTTCCTTCGTGTTGGTCCTTCGGCCCGCGCGGGCGCCCTTCCGTCCAGCGGCCGCAGGCGGTAGACGCCGTCGCGCGGGATGTCGGCGACCTGGAACCTGCCGCCGCCGGCCAGCAGCAGGACCCTGTCGGCGTGGCGCAGCAGGCTCGGCCGGTGGGTGACGAGGATGACGCTGGAGCCCGCCCGCTTCAGCCGCTCGATGGCGTCGCCCAGCGCCCGCTTGCCCTCGCGGTCGAGGTTGGCGTCGGGCTCGTCGAGCACGACCAGCTTCGGCAGGCCGTAGACGGCGCGGGCGAGGCCGATGCGCTGGCGCTGCCCGCCGGACAGGCGCACGCCGCCGTCGCCGACCTCGCTGTCGTAGCCCTGCGGCAGGCGGGTGATCATCTCGTGCACGTCGGCGAGGTTGGCGGCGTGGAGCACCTCGGCGGTGTCGGGCTCGGCCATGCGGGCGATGTTGCAGGCGATGGTGCCGCCGAACAGCTCGACCTCCTGCGGCAGGAAGCCGATATGCGGCCCCAGCGCCTCCGAGTCCCACTGCCGCATGTCGACCCCGTCCAGGCGGACGACGCCCGTGTCGGCGCGCATGACGCCGACCAGGATGCGGACCAGGGTCGACTTGCCGGCCGCGGTCGGCCCGACGAGGCCGAGGCAGGCCCCGCCTTCGAGGTCGAAGGCGAGGCCCTTGATGAGGGGCGACTCGCGGCGGTCGTAGCCGAAGCTCAGGTCGCGCACCTCGAGCCGGCCGCTGGCCGGTGGCGGCAGCTCCGTCAGCACCCCGCCGCGCGGCAGCTCGCCGAGCCGCTCGCGCACCCGCCCGAGCGCGTGGCGGGCGCTCTGGAAGGAACGCCACGAGCCGATGGCGCTGTCCATCGGGCCGATCGCCTGACGCATCAGCAGCATGGCGGTGATCATCGCCCCGCTCGAGATCTCGCCGTTGATGGCGAGGTAGGCGCCAAGGGCAAGGATCCCGACCTGGAGCCCGTAGCGCAGGAGCTTGGCCAGCGCCGAGAACAGCCCGCCCCGGCCGCTGGCGGTCTCCTGCATGGCGAGGTAGCGGGCGCTGCTCTCGTCCCAAAGGGCCAGGAGGTGGCGGCGCATCCCCATCGCCTCGACCACCTCGGCGTTGCGCATGGCGGCGGCGGCGCGGTCCAGGCTGAGGCTGCTCGCGTCGGCGGCGGCGATCTGCGGCCCCCGGGACGCCGCCTCGTTGAGGCAGGCGAGGCCGATCATGGCACCGCCGCCGGCGAGGGTCAGGGATCCCAGCAGGGGGTGGAGGAGGAAGAGCACGGCGACGAAGATCAGCGTCCAGGGGATGTCGAGGAGCGCGAACAGGCTGGAGCCGGAGGCGAACTCGCGCACCTTCGTGAGGTCGCGCAGCGCCTGGACCGAGGGCGTGCGCCGCTTGCGCGCGGCGCGGCTCAGGCTGGCGGCGAGGACGGGCGCGCCCATGCGCCGCTCGAACCAGATGCCGAGGCGCACCATGAGCAGGCGGCGCAACATCTCGAGCGCCGCCCTAGCGACGAGGGCGATGCCGACGGCGATGGTGAGAACGGCGAGCGTACTGCCGTTGCCGCTGGCGACGACGCGGCCGTAGAGCTGGAGCATGTAGAGCGGCATGGCGAGCGAGAGCAGGTTGGTCGCAAGGCTGAACACGACCGCGATGCAAAAGCCGCGCCGGCAGGCCCTGAGCGCGTCGGCAAGGTCAGGGTGCAAGGACGCCTCCTTCTACCCGAACGCGCGTTGACAGAGGGCACGCCGGGCGGGGCGACCGCACCCGCCGACCCGGCCCGACGGTGCGCCGGACCGGACCGGACGGGACGCTTCGTGCCGCCGGTCAGCCCGGCGGCGGGAAGCTCCTGTTAGCAGCCGCAGCCGCCGGAGCCGCCTGATCCCGAGTGGCTGCCGCCGTGCGACCCGCCGCTGCCGCCGTGCGAGCCGTGGCCCTTCGAGCCGCCGCTGCCGCCGTGCGAGCCGCCGCTGCCGCCGTGCGAGCCGTGGCCCTTCGAGCCGCCGCTGCCGCCCTTCGAACCGCCGGAGCCGCCGCCCCCACCGTGCCCGCCGCCGCAGTAGCCGCCCGACCAATCGGCGTGCTTGCCCATTTTCGCTCTCCCTGAAGGCCTCGAACCTTATCGTTCGAGACGCTGCCAATGTAGCGCGATGGATCGCCATTGTCTCGTCTGATAGCCAAAACACAGAATGAAATGAGCATACCTTGGTACTTATTACATGGATCTCTAAAAGATTGATTTTAGATTTTATCGTGCAATCTTTAAGCTAAACTGTAAACTGCTTCGACATTGGGGCAACCGCTACATCGGGATCATGATGCGCCTGCCCGTGCATCCTTGCGCCGCCGCGCGAACGCGCCGGGGCGGGCGGCGGCGTGTCAGCCGTAGAGGTGGCAGCGGACCACCTGCCCGCCGCCCTGCGCCAGGGGCGGCGGGGGGACGGTGCGGCAGTGCGGCATGACGTGCGGGCAGCGGGGGTGGAAGGGGCAGCCCTGGGGCGGGTCCTCGGGGTTGGGGGGCTCGCCGGCGGGGGCGGTTTCCGCCGGCGGCGCGCCCGGGCGGGGCACGGCGGCGAGGAGGGCCTGGGTGTAGGGGTGGGCGGGGGCGGCGTAGAGGCGTTCGGCGGGGGCGGTCTCGACGATCTGGCCGAGATACATGACGGCGACCCGG
>JAGRGG010000211.1 GCA_020445645.1 Geminicoccaceae bacterium
TCGTGGCGCGCTTCGATGGAAGGATGCGCGACGGCCCCCTCGACAAGACCGTGTTCTGGAACTTGGCCCACGCCCGTCCCGGGATCTCGGGCCGGGCCGCCGACCCCAACGCCCGCATGCGGCCCCGGATCGCCGGACGCCGGCCGACCGCGCGCGGACCCCGACCACCGCGATCGCCCGCCCCGCCGCGCGAGGGGAAAAGCCCCGCGCGTCGGGCGATCGCCCTACCTGCGCCGATCGGCGCAACCCCCCCGGTCGCGGCCGGTGAAGGCTCAAGGCGGGTCGGGAACGCGGCGACGAGCACGCCCGAAGCAGCACCATCAGCGTCGTCCGGTCGTTGTCCAAGAGAAGCGGCCCGTAGAAGCGCGCATCGTTTTGGAGCGGGTCCACGGGTATAGTATTCGCGCGGCTTTCTCGCCGAGAACCCGTCCACGGGCTCGCCCGTACCCACCCGCCGCGCCAGCGCCTCGATGAGCAGCATCGCCGTCGTCAGCCGCCGCTGGCCGTCGACGACGAGGAGCGGCGACTGGCTCGCGACGGTATTCAAGCCCTCTTCGACGTAGACGACGGGGCCGATGAAATGCACCGTCATGGCGTCGTCGCGTCCCGCGCGCAGGACATCGGTCCAAAGCTGGCGGCATTCCCTCTCGCCCCAGCTATAGGACCGCCGGTAGATCGGAATGATGTATTGCGATGGTTTATGCAGGAAACTGAGCAGTTTCGCTTCGGTTGCCTTCCCCGGAGGAACGCCTCACTTCGTGTTCACGAGAATGGCTTCGTCATACCCGAACCGGCGGCCGGGTGAACGTTGCCTGTCAACTTCCGCACGATCAAACTGCCCTACGTCAAGCCCGCAGGTCGAACGCCAGCGCCGGGTCGCGCAGGCGCTCGACCGCCGGCCCGTCCCAGGCGATGCCGAGGCCGGGCTCGTCGCTCGGGGTAATAACGCCACCCTCGACCCTGGGCGTTCCGCCCGTGATCGCGCCCAATTGCGGGATGTACTCGACCCAGCGGCCGTTCGGCACGGCGGCGACGAGGGCGGCGTGGAGTTCCATGAGGAAGTGGGGGCAGACGGGCAGGTTGAAGGCTTCGGCCGCGTGCGCGACCTTCAGCCAGGGGGTGATCCCGCCGATGCGCCCCGCGTCGACCTGGATCACCGAGGCGGCGCCGCGCTGCATGTATTCGCGGAAGTGGCGGATCGAGTAGAGCGACTCGCCGACGGCGATCGGGATGCGGGTGGACCGCGCGAGGCGCTCGTGGCCGGCGATGTCGTCGGCGGGCAGCGGCTCCTCCAGCCACGTGAGGCCGACCTCGCCCAGCATGTCGGCCCGGCGCAGCGCCTCGTCGAGGGTGAAGGCCTGGTTGCAGTCGACCATGAGGCGGAATCCGTCACCCACGGCGGCGCGGACCTCGCGCAGGCGCTCCAGGTCCTCCCTCGCGTCGGGCTTGCCGATCTTGACCTTGGAGCCGACGAAGCCCTGTCCCTGCGCCCGCACGGCGTCCTCGACCAGGGCTTCGGTCGGCAGATGCAGCCAGCCGCCCTCGGTGGTGTAGAGGGGCACGCTCGTCCTGGCGCCGCCCGCCGCGAGGTGCAGCGGCAGCCCCGCCCGCCGGCAGCGGAGGTCCCAGAGCGCGGTGTCGACGGCGGCGAGCGCGATCGCGGTGATGGCGCCGACCGTCGTCGCGTGGGTGGCGAACTCCAGGTCGTGCCAGATCCCTTCGATCGCTTCGGCCTCCTCGCCCAGGAGGCGCGGCGCCAAGTGATCGGCGAGGAGGCGCATCACCGAGGATCCCCCGGTGCCGATCGTGTAGCCGTAGCCGACCCCGGTGGCGCCGTCCCGGTCGGTGACGCGGACGATCGGGGTTTCCTGGCTCGAAAAGCTCTGGATCGCGTCGCTGCGCGGTACCTCGGGTTCGAGCGTGACGAGGGAGAGTTCGACCCGGTCGATGATCGCCATCAAGGAACCTTTCAGCGGTAGAGGAGGGTCGGGAGCCAGAGGGTGAGCGCGGGGATCAGGGTGATGAGGGCGAGGACGAGGAGGAGGGGGACGAAGAAGGGCAGCACCGCCCGCACCGTCTGGTCGAAGGAGAGCCCGGCGATCTTGGCGAGGATGAACAGCACCATGCCGACCGGCGGGGTGAGGAGGCCGATCATCAGGTTGAGCACCATGACGACCCCGAACTGCACGGGGTCGATCCCCACCTGCGTCGTGATCGGGAGCAGCACCGGCACCAGGATCGAGATCGCCGCCACCGTCTCCATGAAGCAGCCGACGACGAGGAGGAGGAGGTTGACGATGAGGAGGATGGCAAGCGGGTTCGTCGTGATCGAGAGGAGGCCGGACGCCAGCGCCTCGGTGATCCGGGTCGTCGTCAGCACCCAGCCGAAGAGCGACGCCGCGCCGACGATGATGAGCACCGACGCCGTGGTCTCGATCGTGTCGATCGACATCAGGTAAAGCTGCTTCAGGCTCAACGAGCGGTAGAAGGCGAAGCCTAAGAGCAGCGCCCAGGCGCAGGCGGCGATGGCCGCCTCGGTCGGCGTGAAGATCCCGGCCGAGATGCCGCCGATGATGAGGACGGGGGTGAGCAGCGCCGGCGTGGCGACGACGAAGGAGCGGGCGAGGACGGCGGGGCGAAATTCCTGGTCGCGCCCGACCCCGTGGCGCCGCGCGTAGAAGGTCGTGTAGACCATCAGGAACAGCGCCATGAGCAGGCCCGGCACGATGCCCGCCACGAAGAGCTGGCCGATCGACGCGTTGGCCATGACCCCGAAGATGACGAGCGGGAGCGAGGGCGGGATGATCGGGCCGATCGTCGAGGACGCGGCGGTGATGCCGACGGCGAAATCCGTCTTGTAGCCGTGGTCGCGCATGGCCTTGATCTCGATCGTGCCGAGCCCGCCCGCGTCCGCGACCGCCGCCCCCGACATGCCGGCGAAGATCACCGAGGCCGCGACGTTGACGTGGCCGAGCCCGCCCCGCAGCCAGCCCACGGCGGCGAGCGCGAAGGCGAAGATGCGGTTCGTGATGCCGGAGCTGTTCATCAGATTGCCGGCGAAGATGAAGAACGGCACGGCGAGGAGCGGGAACGAGTCGACCCCGCCCGCCATCCGGTGCAGCGTGACGAAGTCGGGGATGCGGGTCATGAAATAGGTGTAGGCGAGCGACGCGAAGCCGAGCGAGACGAAGATCGGCGCGCCCAGCACGAGGAGGACGAAGAAGGTGACGAAGATGACCGGCATCAGGGTTCGCCCTTCGCGTCGTCTTTCACCAAGTCGTTCGGGGGCGGCCTGAACCCCCGCCGCGCGTCGGCCAGGAGCGCCTGCCCCGCCCGCCAGAGCATGAGGACGCAGCCGAGCGCCACCCCGCCGTAGACGATGCTCATCGGCAGGTCGAACACCGTCATCCGCTGCACCCCCATCCGCCGGATGATGCCGACCGAGAACCAGCAGAGAAGGGCCACAAACGCCACCGTGACCACGCCGACGGCGGCGGCGAGCAGGCGCTGCGCCCCCATCGGCAGCCACAGGGCCAGCGCCTCGACGGCGATGTGGCTGCGGCGCCGAAAGACGACTGCGGCGCCCACGAAGGTGAGCACCATCAACAGATACCGCGCGATCTCCTCCGTCCAGGCGAGCGAATCGTTCAGGACGTAGCGGGTGAAGAACTGCGCGAAGACGATGACCGCCAGCGCCCAGAAGATCAGGAACGCGAGCACCTCGTCCAAGTGAAAGTGAACCGGCCGCTCGGGGTCGGTGACGCGCAGGCCGGTCGAGTCGCTGCCCTCGACATGGGGCTCGTCGTGCATCGTCGGCGTCCTTGCTCGCGGGGGCGGCGGTTGCGCTTCGCGTCCGC
>JAGRGG010000212.1:0-4465 GCA_020445645.1 Geminicoccaceae bacterium
ATGTGCATGACGTGGCTGTAGCGCTCGACGATCATCCGCTCCGTCACCCGGACCGAGCCGATCGCGGCGACGCGGCCCACGTCGTTGCGGCCGAGGTCGAGCAGCATCAGGTGCTCTGCGACCTCCTTCGGGTCGGCGAGCAGCTCTTCGGCCAGGGCCACGTCCTCGGCCGCGTCGGCGCCACGCCGCCTCGTCCCGGCGATCGGGCGGATCGTCACCACCCCCTTGCGGACACGGACCAGGATCTCGGGGCTGGAGCCGACGAGGGTGAAGTCCTTCAGGTCGAGGTAGAACAGGAAGGGGGAGGGGTTGAGGCGCCGCAAGGATCGGTAGAGGGCGATCGGCGGCAGGCTGAACGGCACCTCGAAGCGCTGCGAGGGCACGACCTGGAAGGCGTCGCCCGCCCGGATGTAGCCTTTCGCCTTTTCCACCATCCGGTGATAGTCGGCCTCGCTCATGTTGGAGGCGGCCTCGGGCGGCGGCCCCGTCACCCTGCCCGTGGTGTCGGGCAGGATGCCGCGCCCGAGGTCGGCGACGGCGTCGGATAGCCGCTCCTGGGCGCGCTCGAAGGCGCGGCGCGCCGAGGTCCCGTCCTCCGGCCAGACAGGGGTGATCAGCGTCATCTCGTCCCGGACGTTGTCGAAGACGACGACGAGGGTCGGGCGGACGAAGACGGCGTCGGGCAGCCCCAGCCGGTCGGGGTTGGCGTCGGGCAGGCGCTCCGCCTCCCGCACCATATCGTAGGTCATGTGCCCGAACAGGCCGGCCGCCATCGGCGGCAGCCCGCCCGGCAGGTCGATCCGGCAGTCGGCCATCAGGCGGCGCAGGCTTCGCAGCGGCGCCTCCGCCAGGGGCTCGAACGTCTCCAGGTCGATCCGGGCGTGGCGGTTGATCTCGACCCTGCCGCCCTTGCAGCGCCAGATCAGGTCGGGCTTGAGCCCGATGATCGAGTAGCGCCCGCGCACCGCGCCGCCCTCGACGCTCTCCAGAAGGAGGCTGTAGGGACGGCCGTAGGCGAGCTTGAGCATCGCCGAGACGGGCGTTTCCAGGTCGGCGACGAGGGTGGTCCAGACGACGGCCGGTCGCCTCGCCGCGTGGATGGCGGCGAAGTCGGCGAAGTCGGGGGAAAAGCCCATGCGCCTCAGCTTCCCCCGTCGCCGACCAGCCCCGCCAGCACCGCCTCGTCGATCTCGACCGGGTAGCGGGCGCGCAGGGCCGCCTCGTACTGGGCGAGGAAGTCGCTGCGGATCTGCGGCAGGAGTTCGTCCGAGAGCCCGGCCACGTCGGCGTCGGCCGGTACCCCCAGAACCTCCAGCGTGCGCAGGACGGCCGCCCCCGCCGGCACGGCGAGCGGCCCGTCGGCAAGCCCGCCGGCGGGCGTGCGGAACAGGGCGGCCAGCGCGTCGGGCGCGAGGTCCGCCGCGTCGTCGCGGCGGAGCGGCCCGACCGTCTCGACGCGGAGCGCGGGGTCGCCCCTGGCGAGCGCGGTCAGCGCCTCGCCATCCTTCGCCCGCTTCAGGAGGGAGGCCGCCCGTTCGGTCGCCGCCGCCGTCCGCTTTTCGGCGAGCACCGCCGCCTTCACCTCGTCCCGCGCCTCGTCGAGCGTGAGGTCGCGGGCGGGCTCGACCCCGGTGACGCGGACCATGTAGTAGCCGTCGCCGGCCTCGCCCAGGAGCGAGGTCTCCCCCTCCCCGGTCTTGAAGGCGTCGGCCAGGATTTCGGGGGTGAGGCCGGCGACCGTGCCGCCCCGCTCGTTGCGGCCCTGGGCGTCGACCTTCGCCGCCTTCTCGACCGAAAGGCCGAGGTTCGCCGCCGCCTCCTCCAGGGTTGAGCCCGCCGCGATCTCGTCGTTGAGCGCGTCCGCCTGCCTCGGCAGCGCGTCGATCGCCCGCTCGTGCCGCAGCTCGCGCACGATGTCGTCGCGCACCTCCTTGAGCGGCGGCGTGCGGGCCGGCTCGACCGAATCGAGGCGGAAGACGTGGAAGCCGAACGGGCTCTTGACGACCGGGCTGACCTCCCCCTGGTCCAGCTTGAAGACGGCCTCGCCCAGCGCCCCCGGCAGCGCGTCGCGGGCGATGGGGCCGAGCGTGTCGTAGGCGATGCCGTCCTTGGCCAGATCCATCGCCGCCTGCTCGATCGGCGCGCCGACCAGGACGGCCTGCCGCGCCCGCTCGGCCAACGCCTCGCTCGGCGCCCGGATCTGGCCGACGGTGCGCCGCTCCGGGACGGCGAGCGACGCCTTGCGGGCATCGTAGGCCGCCGCCACGTCGGCGTCGTCGACCGCGATCGAGGGCGCCATCGCCTCCGGCGTCAGCCGCAGGAAGACGAGGTCGCGCCGCTCGGGCGCCCGGAACGCCGCCTGATGCGCCTTCAGATAGTCCTTGAGCGCGGCGTCGTCCGGCTCCGGCACCACGAGCGCGTCGGCCTGGACGGTGAGCAGCCGGCCCGTCCGCCGCTCGCCCCTGTAGGCGTCGATCCGCCGCGCCAGCGCTTCCGGCACGGTCGCGGGGCCCGTGAGCCCCAGCACGAGGCGCTGGCGGCGCACGTCGTCGCGCACCTGGGCGACCATGTCGGCCTCGCCCATCCCCTGGCTGCGCAGGAACATGTCGAGCCGCGCCCGGTCGAACCCGCCCGCCCCCTGGAAGAGCGGGTTGGCGCGGATCGCCGCCGCCACCTCGCCGTCGGCGACGCCGAGCCCGAGATCCTGCCCGTGCCGGTCGACGAGCCGCCTTGCGATGAGCCCGGACAGGCTGTCGTTCAGCGCGCCCAGCGCGATCGCCTGCCGCCGGTCGATCGGCTGGCCGAGGCGCTGGCGCAGATCCTCGACGCTGTTCTCCAGGGCCCGGTCGAGGTCGGCCCGGCCGATCTCCAGCCCGCCCACCGTGGCCACGGCGGCGCTGCCCGTCCCGGCCCGGCGGAACACGTCGCCGATGCCCCAGACCGCGAAGCTCACGATGAGGATGCCGAGCAGGGCCTTGACCACCCAGCTCGAGGCGTAGCCGCGCATCTGCTCGAGCATCGTCGAAACCGTCCCTTGGGTCTGAAGGGGCCGCACCATAGGGCCGGTGCTTGCGCCGGACAAGGCGGACGCGAGCGTGTCTGGCCAGCCGCCGCGCCCTGTGTTAGGTAGCCGGCGGCGACGAGGCGGGACGATGAGCGAAACGAAAAAAGCGCCGGCGCGGCCGGTGGTGTTGGGCAATTGGAAGATGAACGGCCTGCGCGCCGACGGGCTGAAGCTCGCGGGCGAGCTGGCCGAGCGCGCGGCGCGCCTCACGGGCACGCTCGGCGTGTTCCCGCCCGCGACCCTGCTGGCGGGGGTGGCGTCGCGGCTGGCGGGCACCGGCATCGTCGTCGGCGGGCAGGACGCGCACTTCGAGGAGGGCGGCGCGTTCACGGGCTCGATCAGCCCGGCCATGCTGAAGGACGCGGGCGCCGGCGCCGTCATCCTCGGCCACAGCGAGCGCCGCCACGGGCTCGGCGAGGACGACGCGCTGGTCCAGAAGAAGGCCGCGGCATCCCTGAAGGCCGGGCTGCTCGTCACCTTGTGCATCGGCGAGACCGAGGCCGAGTACGACGCCGGGCGCACCATCGAGGTGCTGGAGCGGCAGGTCGCGGGCTCGCTCCCGGCGCGCGCCACCGCGGCGAACTTGGTCGTCGCCTACGAGCCCGTCTGGGCGATCGGCACGGGCCGTACCCCGTCCACCGACAAGATCGGAACGGTCCACGCGCGTCTGCGCGCCATGCTGGAGGAGCGGCTGGAGGACGGCGCCGACATGGCGCTTCTCTACGGCGGCTCGGTCAAGCCCGGCAACGCCGCCGAGATCATGGCGCTGCCGAACGTCGACGGCGTCCTCATCGGCGGCGCCTGCCTTGAGGCGGAGAGCTTCTGGCGCATCTATACGGCGGGCGGCGGCGCTTAAAGCCTGCCGTCCGGCCCCCGTTCCTCGAAGGAAAGCAAGCGGCAATGACCCTGGTCGTGCTCGTCGTCCACCTCATGATCGCGCTCGCGCTCGTCGGCGTCATCCTCATCCAGCGCAGCGAGGGGGGTGCCCTCAGCGGCCTCGGCGGCGGCACGTTCGGCGGGATGATGACCGGGTGCGGCGCCGGCAACCTGCTCACCCGGGCGACGGCCGTACTCGCCGCCGGCTTCATGGCGACGAGCATCCTGCTCGCGATCCTGGCCGGGCACGGGCGGGGTCCGGCGATCGACCTCAACGCCCCGCTTCCGGCCCCGGTCGAGACGGCCCCGGCCCCGGCCCCGGCCAAGCCGACCGGGCCGCAGGCACCCGTCGCGCAATGAGCCGCGGGGGCGGAAGGGCCGGCTGATGGCGCGCTTCGTCTTCATCACCGGCGGCGTCGCCTCCTCGCTCGGCAAGGGCCTCGCCGCCGCCGCCTTGGGCTCGCTCCTCCAGCTGCGCGGCTTCAAGGTCAGGCTCCGCAAGCTCGACCCCTACCTCAACGTCGA
>JAGRGG010000212.1:4530-7626 GCA_020445645.1 Geminicoccaceae bacterium
CTCGGCCACTACGAGCGGTTCACGGGGGTGCCGGCGCGGCGCTCCGACAGCGTCTCCGCCGGGCGCATCTACTGGGAGGTGCTCTCGCGCGAGCGGCGCGGCGACTACCTCGGCGGCACCGTCCAGGTGATCCCGCACGTCACCAACGCGATCAAGGAGTTCGTGCTCGCCGACGTGGACGACGCCGACATCGTCCTCTGCGAGATCGGCGGCACCGTCGGCGNNGTCGGCGACATCGAGGGCCTGCCCTTCTACGAGGCGATCCGCCAGCTCTCCTACGAGCTGCCGCGCGGCCACGCCGCCTTCATCCACGTCACCCTCCTGCCCTACATCGCGTCCGCGGGCGAGCTGAAGACCAAGCCGACCCAGCACTCGGTGGCGTCGCTGCGCGCGATCGGCATCCAGCCCGACATCCTCCTCTGCCGCTCCGACCGCCCGTTCTCGAACGAGGCGCGGCGCAAGATCGCGTTGCAGTGCTCGGTGCGGGAAGAGTGCGTCATCCCGGCGATCGACTGCGAGAGCATCTACGCCGTGCCGATCCGCTACCACGAGGCCGGGCTCGACGCCCAACTGGTGCGCGTGCTGGGCCTGCCGGAGGCGCCCCTGCCCGACCTCTTCGCGTGGCGGCGGATCATGGAGCGGATCGAACGCCCCGAGGGCGGGGTCAGGATCGGCGTCGTCGGCAAGTACACGGAGCTGGCCGACGCCTACAAGTCGCTCGGCGAGGCGCTGACCCACGGCGGCATCGCCAACAACGTGCGGGTCGAGCTCGACTGGATCCCGGCCGAGCATTTCCAGGGCACGAACCCCTCCGACCGGCTGCAAGGGGTCAACGCCGTCCTGGTGCCGGGCGGGTTCGGCGAGCGGGGATCCGAGGGCAAGATCGCCGCCGTCACCTACGCCCGCGAGAACGGCCTGCCGTTCCTGGGCATCTGCTTTGGGATGCAGCTCGCCTGCGTCGAGGCGGCGCGCAACATGGCCGGCATCGAGGCCGCGTCGTCCTCCGAGTTCGGCCCGACCGACGAGCCCGTCGTCGGCCGCATGACCGAGTGGCTGAAGGGCAACGAGCTCGAGCGCCGCGCCGAGGCGGGGGATTTGGGGGGCACGATGCGCCTCGGCGCCTACCCCGCCGAGATCGACGCGGGCAGCCTCGCCCGGCGCATCTACGGCAGGGACAGGGTCTCCGAGCGCCACCGCCACCGCTTCGAGGTCAACATCCGCTACAAGGACCGGCTGGAGGCGGCGGGCCTGCGCTTCTCCGGCATGTCCCCGGACGGCCTCCTCCCCGAGATCGTCGAGCTCCCCGGCCACCCCTGGTTCGTCGGCGTCCAGTTCCACCCCGAGCTGAAGTCCCGCCCCTTCGAGGTCCACCCCCTCTTCGCCGACTTCGTCCGCGCCGCCCGCGAGCAGAGCATGTTGGTGTGAGCAGGGTAGCGATGCTTTCGATCGCCTCGTGCTCGTTCCATATTCCATGGATGACAGCCAGGAGACCGAACGCTCGAAGGACGAGTTGGAGCGTGACAAGCTCAAACTGGAGATCGCCATCATGAGCCTTACCCTCGAGAAGATGCGGGAGGAAACGCAGCTTTCGTACAAGAAGCTCAAGCAGGACATCGAGCACGCCGAGCAGAACCAGAAACGGGAAACGCGGAAGATGATCATTGCCATGCTCGGCGCTTTCGCGGCAACGTTGGCGGCCGGTGCCGCGTTGGCGACCGCGTTCTTCAAGCTCGCCGGCTGACCCCCCGATGACCCGCACCTTCGCCATCGGCAACGCCCGGGTCGGCGGCGCCGGCCCGTTCCTGCTCATCGCCGGCCCCTGCGCGATCGAGGGCCGCGACCACGCCTTGATGATGGCGGAATCCCTCGTCCGCCTCGCGGACGGCCTGAAGCTCCCCTTCGTCTACAAGTCGAGCTTCGACAAGGCGAACCGCACCAGCGCCACCGCCCCGCGCGGCCTCGGCATGGACGAGGGGCTGAAGATCCTCGCCGAGGTGAAGTCCGCCTTCGGCTGCCCCGTCCTCACCGACGTGCACGAGAGCCACCAGTGCGCCCCCGTCGCCGAGGTGGCCGACGTGCTCCAGATCCCCGCCTTCCTCTGCCGCCAGACCGACCTGCTCGAAGCGGCGGCGGCGACCGGGGCCGCCGTCAACGTCAAGAAGGGCCAGTTCCTCGCCCCCTGGGACATGAAGAACGTGACGGCGAAGCTCGAAGCCTTCGGGGCCGAGCGCGTCCTCGTCACCGAGCGCGGCGTCAGCTTCGGCTACAACGCGCTCGTCTCCGACATGCGGGCCCTGCCCGAACTCCGCCGCGCCGGCTGGCCCGTCGTCTTCGACGCCACCCATTCGGTCCAGCAGCCGGGCGGGCGGGGCACGAGCAGCGGCGGGCAGCGGGCGATGGTCCCGGTCCTCGCCCGCGCGGCACTCGCCGTCGGCGTCGACGCGCTCTTCATGGAGACCCACGACCGCCCCGACGCGGCGTTCTCCGACGGGCCGAACATGGTGCCGCTTGCCATGATGCCCCGTCTGTTGGAAGACCTGATCGCCTTCGACGCGCTCGCGAGGCAGCGCCCGCTCCAGCCCCTCGACTAAGGGACCCGCCCCATGCACGACACCGAGATCACCGGCATCCTGGGCCGCCAGATCCTCGACAGCCGCGGCAACCCCACCGTCGAGGTCGACGTGGAACTGGCCTGCGGCGCGCTCGGCCGCGCCGCCGTGCCGTCGGGCGCGTCGACGGGCTCGCGCGAAGCCCTGGAGCTGCGCGACGACGACGAGGGCCGCTGGCTCGGCAAGGGGGTGGAAAAGGCGGTCGACGCCGTGAACGGCGAGATCGCCGACGCGATCCTGGGCCGCGACGCCGCCGACCAGCCCTCGATCGACGGCGCGATGCTGGCCTTGGACGGCACCGAGACCAAGTCCCGCCTCGGCGCCAACGCGATCCTGGGCGTCAGCCTCGCCGTCGCCAAGGGGGCGGCCGAGGCGACCGGCCTGCCCCTGTTCCGCTACCTCGGCGGCGTCGGCGCCCGCACGCTGCCCGTCCCGATGATGAACGTCATCAACGGCGGCGCCCACGCCGACAACCCGATCGACATCC
>JAGRGG010000213.1 GCA_020445645.1 Geminicoccaceae bacterium
GACACTTTCGCACCGCCGCTTAGAGGCGGCACTGGCGGAGGAAGAAGTTGGTGTCGGCGCAGTTCGGCCGCGATCCGGACGACACTTCGGCGGCGAGCAGGGGCGCCGCCAGGAGATCGCGCCAGGAGTCGTCGAAGCCCGCGAGCGGCGGCGGCAAGGCGGGGCGCATGTGCCCCTCGCAGGTGGGCGGGGGAGCATCGCCGCTCCGGCATATCATCTTCTGCGCGGCCGCGCGCAGCCCCGGCTCGCACACGGCTTTCACCGGCGGCAGCCGCAAGTCCTGATGGATCAATGCTCCAAATCCGTTCTTCTGCATGGCGAGGGCCAGATGTCCCTTGAGTTCCGGTTTGAGCAGGGCGATCGTCCCGATGCGCTGCACCAGATGGTGTTCCGCTTCCCTCCGCGCGGCCTTGGGGGCGTAGCAGCCGGTCTGGTCCAGGGCGCGCTTGATCGCCAGGAGGGTATTGCTTAGCCCTGCTGCCCAGGCGTCGTGCGGCACGGCAGCCCAAAGCAGGCGGGTATGGCTTTCGAGGTCGAGCCGCGCAGCCAGCCTGTCCACGTCCGTGCGAAACAGGAGCGTGGTCGCCGCCGCGGGGACGGCGTGAAGGTCTGCAACGATGTCGAGGCAGGACAGCGGAACGAACGGACCGACCTCGTCGAGGAGGCGTTCGATCAGGTTCCAGTCCGGGCTGTCGGGGCCGTCCGGGCTTTCGATCAAGTCTTCCAGGACCTTTTGGAACCGAAGGGCACGCACGTCCTCCCTTGGCTCCTCTGCCGCCCAGGCGAAGGCGGCTCCAAGCCGTTTGGCGGCTCGGCTCCCTGCCGCCGAACCGCGCCAGAGGACGGGCCGCAGGCAGGGCGAGCGGCGCGTGCTGAACAGGAGCCACGGCCCCGGATCCTCGCCGAGGATGGCGCTTGGATCGAAGGGGAAGCCGACGGCTTCCAGGTCGCGCGTCAGGTCCGGTGCCAGGAGGTTGACGGCGCGCAGGTCGATGCGCGCACCCTCCGCGCCCCCGCGTTTCAAGGCGGACCACGCCTCGCCGTCGAGCCATACCCGCCCCGTCGCGTCGACGCACAAGGCGCCTTCGTGGTTGGCGGCGCGTAGCCGCAGGCCCTCCTTGCCCTCGCAGATCACCCGCAGGCGCACCTTCGCATCGGCCTCGCCGCGGGTGGCGAGCAGGGACGCGATCTCGGCCTCGAACAGGGCGAGCGGCGTCTCGCCGTTGATCGGGGCGCGGATCGAACGGCTGTCGAGCCTGATCTGGAGGTGGCTCTTCCGGCCTGCGGCGCCGAGCACTCGCCAGCCGGCGAACGCGCGGGCATGGATCGTTCCGTCCTTGTCGGCGATGGCGCCTTCCGGCGTGATGAAGACCCCCTGCGACTGCGGGTAGGGCAGGACGAGGCCGAGCGCCTGGGGGCCGGCGTCCGGGCAGATGGTAAACAGGTTCACCGTAATCCTGGAGGGCGGGGTTTTGGCCGTGCGCAGGTTGATCGTCCGCCGTCCCTAGGCATCCTGCGTCCAGCCTTCGGTCGAGACACCTTCAAAACGGACGGTTCCGGGCGTGATGGCGGGCGGCAGTCCGGACAGGGTGATGGACGCGGCGCCGGCCTCGGTGGCGCGGCCCGACACCGCGAGGCCGGGCGGGATCAGGGAGACGGCGCAGCGGGCGCGCAGTTCGTCCCGCGTGAACCAGCCGATGACGACCCGGCCGAACGGCGGCGCGTTCCTGTCCAAGGGGCGCCAGGATCTCTCGGACGGCCAGCGCCACCTCGCCTCGGCGTGCGACACTTTCTTCAGGGCGTCGTTCATCTCGCCGTGCAAGTCGGGCCAGCCGCGGAAGAGCGGCTCGCCGTTGCCGTCGCGGGCGTTCGGCAGGGTCTCGCCCGCGGGATGGAGGGCGTAACGGTCCTCGCGGTCCGAGCCCGTCCGCACGCGCGCCCAATCGTCGAGTCCGACCTCGCCGTCGCCCGAAAGCGCGTAGAGGCGGCCTCCGTCGGCGACCTCACCGACGGGGGCAAGTGCGACGTCGCCCTTAGTTTCGGGCGACCCTTCACCCGGCCAGAGGAGGTAGAGCCTTGGCTGGCGCGTCTTGATGGAGCCCCGGCCGGCATAGACGAGGCGCTCGGGCGGGTCGTCGTCGGCGGGGAGCGCTTCGGCGCGCCAGAGCGTCGGCCCTTCGCCGCCGCGCAGGCAGGGGGCGCCCGGCGCCTCGAACGCGGCGTGTCGCCGACCGTCGGCGACGAAGGCGAGCATGGCCGGCTCGTCGAGGGGGAAGGGGACGCCGAGGGCGGCCCTGCCGACGGAGCGGACGTCCCACGCGCCGCCTTCCTTCTGCCCTGCCGTGAAGAGGAGGCGCGGGGCCGCGTCGGCAAGTCGTCCTTCCGGCCGCAGGCGGTAGCTCGCGCCGGCCTGAAGAACTCCGCCCGCGGCGCCGAACAGGGCGGTCTTGAGCGTCGCGCGCTCGGCGAAGGCGAGGCCGGATACCCAGCCGTCACCGCGGCGCACAAGTTCGCGGGCGGCCAGGGTTGCTTCCGTCACGATCCCGCGCGGGGCGGCGATGACCTCGGCGAGGAGGGCGGTCGCGGCGTCGTCGTCGAGGCGCAAGGGCAGCTCGCGGCGCCACTCCTCCCGGTTGCGGTCGAGCCAGCCAAGCGGATCCGAGCTCCGGAACATGTCAGGAATGGCCCGCCGCAGTTCGGCGATCTTGCCGGCAAGTTCGCCCGTCAGCTAAGATTTCCAAGGTCTGAAAGGCGTGCGGCATGAGGTTCGCGTAGGCGGCGGCAATCCCTGCCGCCCCCTCCACGTCGAGGGCGCCAATGCTCTCCGTCTCCTTGAGCACGCCGCCAAGGTAGCTCTTGAACGGGCCGCTTTCGCCCGCGATCAGCTTTGAGGGCAGGCCGCCCTCGGCCGCGATGGAGAGGAGGAACTGACGCTGGCTGGCGTCGGTTCGCCTCACGCTTCGTCCCCAAAAGCGCAAGCCCCGTTCGGTGGCGTCGCGCAGGAAAGCCTGCTCGACGGCGCAGCCGATGCGCTTGGTCAGCGTCGCCCACGTCCAGTGCCCGCCCGCGAAGTCGCGCCGGAACCACTCGGCGCCCCACAGGACGAGATAGGGGGCGATGCCGCGCGGGACGGCTGACGGGTCCTGGCAGAGGTTATGCTTCAGGATGCGCTCGACGCGGGCGAATTCCCCGTCGTCGATTTCGTAGCGGTAAAGCGGGCGTCCATCAGGACGCGTCAGGCTGCGTCTATCGAGAAAATTGCTTAATAAGTTCGGTTTATTCACCCTTGGGGGCGTTTGAGCATCGGGCGAATGCGCGGTGTTACCCCGGCTGTACATGAATCCCTCCCTTGCAATTGATATGCTATTTATTCCTTAAGCTGAACTCGATCCAATCTCCTTTGCCAAAAAATTGCAATAGCCGCGTATGCAAACCGTCTCGTCGCTTCCCGACCTGGGGGGCATACGAGGCTTCAAAGCCGGATTCCGCCGTCTTCCCTGGTTTGCCGTAGCGCTTGGTGCGGAGCGCGCGGGAGGTCAGTTCCGGTTGTAGCCGTGCTCGCCGCGGGTCAGGAGAATGCTTTTCCAGAAGCCTTCCTTGCGGATCACCTCCTCGTCGGGCGTGGTCGAGGTGCGGTGTTCGAGGAGCGCGAAGCGGAAGAACTGGCGGCAGTAGTCGAGGCTTGGGTCGGCGACGAGGGCGCGCAGTTCGACGTTGCCGCCGTGCCCGCTCGCGACGTAGCCGCACCAGCGCGACCATATCCCCTGGTCGCCGTAGGCGGACCCGACGTAGCGCTTGTTGGTGTGGAGGTCGGTGATCAGGTAGATGCCCTTCGCGCTGCCGAGCGCAGCCTTCCAGTCCGGGCGGCCGTTGCGGACGATGATGGCCTCCAGTTCCTCGAACGACAGGTCGATGTTCTCGAAGCCGGGGAAGGCGCGTCCCGAATGGGGCTCGCGGAGGATCTCCGAAACCTCCAGGCTGGGATAGTGCTCGGTGAAGTTCACGCGGGTCGGACGGCTCTTGTAGGCGGACCGCAGCTTGAGCCGGCCGAGAAAGCCCGCACCCTGATCGGTCAGCTCGACCTCGTACCGGTCCGGGTGACGCTCCAGCACCCGGAAGACGCCGCCGAAGAGCCAGACGTCCGTCTCGTGATGGAACTGGATCAAGGAGAAGACGTAGGGGCGGTTGAAGTCGTCGCGCCCGGGCCGATGCTCCTGCCAGCCCCGCCATTCGTCCCGGCTGCGCGCCCATACGTCCAAGGGTTGGTGCGCGCCGTTCCAGCGCGCGAAGTGGCACTTGTAGTCGGCGGGCGCGGGGATGGCCCAGATGTCGCGGAGCAGGATCGTCATTCCGCCGCCTCCAGTCGGTGGGGTTCGGGCGTCAGCGCCTCGGCGAGCAGCGCGTCGAGCAGGCGGCGGCGGGTGGCGGCGGACCGCTCCAGGCCCGCCTCCAGCCGGTCGCAGAGGGTCATCAGGGCATCGACCTTGGCGACGATGCGATGCTGTTCGGCGAGGGGCGGGAGGGGAAGAGGGCATCGCCTCAGCTGCGTCATGTTGATTGAAGCAAGATTGGTCGTCTGCTTCGACGCATCCTCGAAGAACGCGCGCCCAAGAAGGCTATTGACATAGGTCACTACCCATTTTGGCAATATATCCTTCGAGGGTGGGCGAACCCTAAAAACGTGGTTTTGATGAATGCATCCGACAACTTCCTCGTTCCAAATCGCTGCACGACCTAGTTTGTCCCAATCGCCGCCTTCGGTCATCAATACGTCGCCGCGCTGAAGCGCATACCGTTCTTCGTCACCCTTCCGAACAGTGGTTTTCTTTATAAATGTAAGGTCGAGATAGCCCCTCTGCACATTAGCTACTCGCAAATAAGGAACTTCGACCGCTTCATTTGCAGCGACTTTTTGCCCTTTGGTCACGCCACTAACAATGACAAATATTTCTTCAAAAGACGAAAGCACCCAATTTTTGGGAAATTTAAACCACATTTCGTTCAGGCTTAATTTAGATATTTGTGAGCGGGAACGACGGCCATCCCAAATGCAGGCAGCAATTTGCGCTTTTTTCAATCGCTCCAATAACTCCGCCGCCGGCTCGTCCGCCGGGTCCTGTTCCACCAGCTTCCCGCGCACGGCGAGGTTGAGGATGGTCTGGCGGAGGGGCTTGATCTGGTCGGGGCGGGTGGTGAGGGCGGCGAGGGTTTCGAGGGTTCGGGCGGCGTCGTCGCGGAAGGCTTGGGCGTCGGGGTCAGGCCGGTTCAGGCGGGCGAGGCTCGCCGCCGTCAGCCGGTCGCGCGCCGCCTCCCGCTTCGCCCGCGACGCTTCCAGCCGGTCGCACAGGCCCATCAGTTCGTCGACCCTGGCGACGATGCGGCGCTGCTCGGCGAGGGGTGGGAGGGGAAAACTATAGGCGCTCAATCCCTTCCCGGTAAGATGCTTAATTCCAGTACCGGTAAACGACTCTGTCAATCTGCCATCGTTGGCGCTCGCTCGGAGAGCATTCACAAAGAACGCCGGATCAACAATGTCTTCGAAGCGAATACGATGGATTGCCTTCTGAAAGTAGATATCCCTGATGCGCTCGTCCCAGACTGCTGCGCGTCCCGGCTCACCTCCCTCGCAAACCATAACATCGCCTGTGCGGAGCGCAAATTCGCGTAACTCCTCATCCTCAAAAGGCATCTCAAAGACATCTGAGAGATCAAAGTCGAACCACCGGACATTCATATTGCGAAGATATGGGCGTGGAAGACCCTTGTTCTTCGCCTTGTCGAGCATCTTCCCCAAACGAGCATCTGCAATTGCGCCGACGTTGATCCATGCCCATTCAGATGGAATGGAGAACGCCCCAGGATGTAATGCTGCAACCTTCATGCGCCGCAGTGTGACAGCAACAGGCTCGTCGTTCGGGTCCTGCGGCACCAGCCTGCCGCGCACGGCAAGATCGAGGACGAAGCGGCGCAGGCGCGGCACGGCGTCGGGGGCGTCGGCGACCGTCTCGTAGTGGGCGAGCAGGCGTTCGAGGGTCATGGCAGGTCCGTGCCGTCGTGGATCAGGGGGTCGAGGGCGGCGAGCAGGTCGGGCAGGTAGCCGGTGACGACGGTCCAGACGAGGTCGACACGCACGTCGGCGTAGCCGTGGATCAGGCGGTGGCGCATCCCCGTGATCTCGCGCCAAGAGATTTCGGGGTGGGAGGCGCGGGTAGCCGGGGAGACCTTGCCCGCGGCCTCGCCGACGACTTCGAGCGAGCGGATCACCGCGTTCTGGTGTAGCCGGCTGGCGAGGAACCCAGCCTCGTCCAGCCCAGCGACGAAGCCGAGCGCATCCTGGGCGGCGAGAGCCATGTCGAGCAGCAGGGCGGCGTCGCGCGCCGGGACGGCCTCAGCCAAAGACCGTCTCGGCCTCGGCGAGGATCCGGCGGCGGCGGATGGGGTTGCGGCTGGCCTCCACGGCCTCGCGCTCGACGAGGTCCACCCGCCGGCCGAGCAGGGCTTCCAGCGCCTCCTTGAGGTCGAGGAAGGCGGCGAGGTCGTCGCGGCGGTCGGGCGCGAAGGTGACGAGGAAGTCGGCGTCGGAGGCGTCGGGGTCGAAATCGCCGCGGCGGGCGGAGCCGAAGACCTCCAGGCGGACCGCCCCGAAGCGGCGGCACAGCGCCTCGATCGCGGCCCTTCGCTCATGCAGGCTGGCGTGCATCGTCGCTGTCCTCCCTTCCCGGGAAGCTTCTAGCACGGCGGCCGCGATCACCGCAGCAGCGCCTCGGCGAGGACCGCCCGCAGTCGGCCCCGCAGGTCGGCCGTCTCGGCCTCGGCGGCGGCAAGCCCGGCCAGGAGCGCGTCGGGGTCGCCGTGGTCCTCCTCCACGTTGTGCGGGTTCTTGATGTCCAGGTTGTAGCCGCGCGCCTGCACCTCCTCGGCCGTGACCTTCCAGGCGCGCTCGGTCTCCTCGCGGCCCGCCCGCTCCGGGCCGCCCCACCAGTCGATGCAGCCTTGCAGGTGCTCGAAGCGGATCGGCTTCGTCATCGAATACGCCTTCTGCCCCTCGGGCACGCGGTGCTCGTAGAACCAGATCGCCTCCGTCGGCCCGCCCTTCTCGAAGAACAGCAGGTTGGTGCCGATCGAGGCGTAGGGCCTGAACACCGAGTTGGGCAGGCGGACGATCGTGTGGAGGTCGCACTCGGCCATGAGGTGCTCCTTGAGCCGCGTCTTGACGCCCTCGCCGAAGAGGGTGCCGTCGGGCAGGACCACCGCCGCCCGCCCGCCGGGCTTCAGCAGGCGGACGATGAGGGCGAGGAACAGGTCGGCCGTCTCGCGGGTGCGGAACTGGGCGGGGAAGTTCGTCTCCATGCCGTCCTCCTCGCGCCCGCCGAAGGGCGGGTTGGTGAGGACCACGTCCACCCGGTCCTCCTGCCCCCAGCTCACGTAGGGGCGGGCGAGGGTGTTGTCGTGGCGCACGAAGCACGGGTCCTCGATGCCGTGCAGCAGCATGTTGGTGACGCAGAGCATGTGGGGGAGGGGCTTCTTCTCCACCACCCGGAGGCCGTTTTCGAGCATCCACCCGTCGTGCGGCCTCTTCACGTAGCGGTCGCGCATGTGGCGGATCGCGCAGGTGAGGAAGCCGCCCGTGCCGCAGGCGGGGTCGAACAGGGTCTCGCCGGGGCGGGGGTCGATCCGGTCGACCATGAAGGCGGTGACGGCGCGGGGCATGTAGTACTCGCCCGCGTTGCCGGCCGACTGCAGGTCGTTCAGGAGCTGCTCGTAGATGTCGCCGAAGTGCCGGCGCTGCGCGAGGTCGTTGAAGTCGACGGCGGCGATCTTGTTGACCACCTGCCGCATGAGGTGGCCGGACTTCATGTAGTTGTAGGCGTCCTCGAACACGCCCCGGACGACGCGGCGGCGGTCGCCCTCTGCCCCGGTCGGCTGGAGGCCCTTCAGGGCCGGGAACAGCTCGTTGTTGACGAAGGCGAGAAGCGCGTCGCCCGTGATCCCCTCCGGGTCCGCCGCCCAGGCGCGCCACCGGAACGGCTCCGGGATCGGCGGGCGGTAGTCGTGCCGCATCAACTCCAGCTCCTGGTCCTGGTCGTCAATGATCTTGAGGAAGAACATCCAGCAAAGCTGGCTGATGCGCTGGGCGTCGCCGTCGACGCCGGTGTCCTGGCGCATGATGTCCTGGACGGACTTGACGAGGGTGCGGACGGACATGGGCTAGGCGGTCTCCTGGTAGAGGGCGGTCTGCATGTCGTGGACGGCCTTCACGAAGCCGGGCTTGCCGCCGAAGGCGTTGACGATCTGGATCGGCGTGCCGAGCGCCGTGAAGGGGGCGATCTGCAGCACGCGGGGGTCGCCCAAGTCGAGCACGCCCTCGTCATGGTACTTAGACAGGAGGGCGTCGAGCACGGCGCGGGCCTGGTCGCCGTATTTCGCGAAGGCGTCGCGCTTCCTGACGTTCTGGGCACGCTCGCGGCGGGTGAGCGGCTTGGCGTCGAAGGCGACGTGGCAGATCAGGTCGAACGGGTCGAGGTCCCTGCCGACCTCCTCGGCGAGCGGGTCGAGCGACAGGCCCTCCTCCGCGAGTTCCTCGACGATCGCCCCCTTGCGTTCGGCCGCCTTCCACCGCTTGAGGAAGTCGTCGAGGCCGGCGAAACGCTTCTTCAGGGCCTTCTTGGTGAAGTCGCGCAAGGTCTCGGTGACGAGCCGGCCGTTCTCGTCGAGGTACTCGACCTGCTCGGCGATGATGGTGGCGTCGATCCCGTCCACGTAGATCTTCTCGCGTCGGCCGCCCCTCGCCGCGCCGGTCCCGGAGGGGTCGACGAGGATGGTCTCGTCGGCGCCCGGCTCGTCGGGCAGAGGTTCGCCCTCCTCGTCCACGGGCGGGGCGTCGTCGGGCGGGGTGATGGGGTCGTCCGGGCCGGGGGCGTAGATCTGCGCGGGCTCGCCGTCGAACGCCGGGTCGGCGAAGTGGCTGGTCGCACCTCGGAAGTCGATCAGGGTGAAGTAGTATTTCTCCGTGGCTTCGTGGACGCGGGTGCCGCGCCCGACGATCTGCTTGAACTCGGTCATCGAGCCCACCTCGCGGTCGAGGACGATGAGGCGGCAGGTCTGGGCGTCGACCCCGGTGGAGAGCAGGCGCGAGGTGGTGACGAGGACGGGGTGGCGCGACTCGGGGTCGATGAAGCCGTCGAGCTGCTTCTGGCCCTCGGCGTCGCCGCCGGTGATCCGCATGACGTAGCGGTGGTCCTCGGCGACGAGGTCCGCGTTCTCGTTGACGAGGGCCTGACGCATGCGGGCGGCGTGCTCCTGGTCGACGCAGAAGACGATCGTCTTCTGATAGCGGTCGCCGCTCTCCTTCAGGAACGCCGTGACCTTTTGCGCCACCAGCCTCGTGCGCCCGTCGAGGACGAGGGTGCGGTCGAAGTCCTTGGCGTTGTAGAGGCGGTCCTCGACCTCCTCGCCCTCCCGATCGAGCTGTCCCTTCTGAGGTCGGTAGCCTTCCATGTCGCGGTCGATGTGCCGGACCGCTAGAGCCGCGGCAGCATTTGCCTGCCCTACCTTGGCGAGCTTCAGAACCAGCCTGCCGACCAGAAACCAGGGATCCGCCGTGTCCTCATTGCCGGTCGCAGTCTGCGCCGCCGCGATGAACTTCGCGTGGAGGATACTGGCGATGGCTGTCACGGCCGACCCGAAACCTCCGACGAGGGAAACGGGAAAAGCCTTTGACGAAGGAAGGCATTTCGGCCTCGGCGTGGAGCCGGCGGACGGCTTTGTAATCCTCCTCGATCAGCCGCGATGCCTCGGGCAGTTCCTTGAACATGCCCTTCGCCAGCTCCGTCAGCCGAAGGGCGGCGGCGTAGTCGCTGTCGTCGTTGGCGAGGTCGACGGCCGTACCGCGGACGAGGCGGAAGAGGCGGCGGGAGCGGTCCTCGTCCAGGCCGCGCGTCTCGTCGAGGAGCTGCGCCGGACGGTCCCAGCCCCGCAGGCAGACGGCGAGCCGGTCGAGGGGTTCGTCTCTGTCCCCGCCGGGACGCAGCCTCTCCAGCAGGCGCTCCGCCTCGGCTTCGAGGCGATCCAGTTCCGGCTCCGCCCGACGGGTGAAGCGGCGAACGAGGTCCTCCAGCAGGCCGCGGCACGCCGGGGGCTGGGTCCTGAAGCGGGTGGCAAGATGGGCGACAAGGCCGGCTTGGTCGTCGGCCCCCTGGAGGGCACGGGCGGCCGCCGCCCCGCGCGCCTCGCGCAGCCCGCCCAGGGACAGGGGCAACGCCTGCCGGTCCACGGGCGGCATCCCGGCCCGGCGCCGCGCGGCGCCGGGCCGGTCCGCCAGCGCCTCGGGGGAGAGCGCCGCCTGGACGGCGAGGAGGGGCTCCAGCGCGGCGGATGCCGCGACCGAATGGCAGAAGTGGGCGGCGAGGTTGGCGCGGGCGAGGCCGGGGACGCCCTCCAGCAGCTCCGGCTGGTAGCGGAGGTCGGCCCTCAGGCGTTCGAGGAGTTCGGTCGCCCGGCGCGGCTCAAGCTCCGGCAGCCAGCGGAGTTCCGCCTCGAGCCGGCGGCGCGGCGCCATGAGGTCCTGCCGCGCCGCAGCAACGCCGCCTCGTCCGCGTCGTCGTCGAGCTGCCGCAGCGCCACCGCCTCGGCCACCTGGGCGGGCGAGGCGTCCAGCGGCAGGCGCAGCACGGCGAAGGGGTTTTGCAGCAGGTCCAAGGCGCTCACCCGGATGAAGGGATTACACGATGGATCATCCTTCGCTCCCTACCTGAAAACGAGATAGAAGGCTTCCCTATCGCACAAAAGGCTATAACCCAAGGTTTACAAGGCGTGATCGACCCCCGCATCCCGCCTACGGTTGAGCCGCCAAAAAGCGGGGCGCGCGCCTCCAGGGGCGCCAGGACCTCTCGTAGGGACGGAGTCCCTCGTCGCCCTCGCCTTCTTTCCGGCCCGCGTCGGGCCGGGACCGGTCCGGCCGTTCATGCCGATCTCGATGCCGTTCGGGCGGCGCCGTCTGCCCGCCGCCCCGTCCGGCCGGCTCAGGTGGCGCGGGTCGTCAGGTGGGCGGGGAGGGAGCCCACCACGACGAGGTGCCTGTCCTCGTCGTAGAAGAAGTAGAGGCGAAAGCAGCGCCTCGGGTCGCGGGCGTTGCCGCCGTTCTTGAGGTGGCGCTCCAGGAGCCGCTCGCGGCCGTCGTAGGCGACGAGGAACTCCTTGCCCCGCTCCAGGAGCCGCGTCACCTCGCCCGTCGGCTCCTCGACGAGGCCGAGGGCGGCGAGGCGCGTCCGGAACGCCTCGATCCTGGCGCTGCCGCCGTGCTGGCGCATCGCCCGGTACTCGCGCCCGAGCATCAGGAGGGCTTGGTAGACGAGGCCGACATCCTCGAAAACGGCGTTCTTGGCGCCCCTGGCCGCCCTCGGCGTCAGGAAGACCTGCCCGCTGAGGTGGCGGTTCACCCAGTCGTCCATCTCCTTGTAGTCGGCGGGGAAGGCGAGCCTGGGGTCGGGGTCGCGCCCGGCCGCCTCGAGTTCGGCCAGAAGGTGATCGACGCGCGATTGCAGCCAGTACTGCTGGCCGCGCAGCAGCTCGACCTCCTCGGGCACGGCCTGCGCCCGAAGCGCCTGTTCCTTCAGCGCCGCCTCGAGCTCGGCGATGCGCCGGTCCTTGTTGCGCAGTTCCTCGTCGGCGATGGCGAGGAGGTCGTCGGCGCTCGTGTCCTTGTTCGCCTCGGCCTCCCGGCGCCACGCGCGCAGCGCCTCCTGCCGAACGGTGGCGAAGGTCGGCAGCGTCCGGTCGCTCCACAGCCGCTTGACGCTCTCGGCGGCGACCGCCCGGACGAGGTGGTCGGCGAAGGCCGCGCCGCCGTGCCGCGAGGGCCAGCCCTGGATGAGGTCCGGCAGCGTCAGCGGGTGGGCGTAGGGCGACTGGACGCCGGGGTCGAAGCCGGGATGGTAGACGCGGACGGCGCGCAGGAAGCACGCGTAGGTCTTGCCCCAGCGGTCGGTGAGGGCGAAGCTTTGCCGGCCGGCCAGGACGACGACCCGGGCGAGGCCGAGCGTCCGCTTGGCGAGGTCATGGGCGTCGACGGCGGCGCCCGCGGGGTCGGTCTCGCCCTCGTCGAGCGAGACGACGATCACCGGCAGGCGCCGCGAACGGCGCTCGACCGCCTCGATGAACCTCCAGGCCTCGTCGGCCGTGTCGACGATCCAGGGCGTGCCGCCGATCGGCAGCCCGCCGTCCAGGATCCCGGGGTCGGCGGCGATCCCGGCGACGACGTCGGGCGGCGTCGGCGCCAGCGCCAGCTCGCGCTCGTGGGCCGCCACCTGATGCCGGCAGCCGAAGCGTCCCCGGCCCCCGGCGAGGACCACGGAAACCTCGGTGGTGACCGTGCGGACGACGCCGTCCTCGGCGCCCCGGACGAGCAGGTCGCAGCGGGCGATCCAGTAGTCGAGCCCTTCCTTTTGCAGGCGTACCGCGTGGGCGGCGTTGCCGCCCGGCATGTGCTCGAAGGTCTTGAGGAGCCATGCCCGCTCCGGCAGCGGCCCCAGCCGCTGCGGCGAGCCCATCCAGTCGAGCACCCGCCGCCGCGCCGCCTCGACGGCCCGCGTCTGGTCGGCTCCCGCAAGTTCCGCCTCGATCGCCAGCACCGGATGGATGGTGGGATGGCTCGCCGTGATGTGGCGATGCAAGGGTTCCAGTTGGTCGGCAAGACTTCCCGGCATCGAACGACTCCCGCGCAGCCCCGGGCGAGGTATAGCAGCGGCGAGGCGCTTTGAACGCTTCGCGTGCGCCGACGCACGGCCTTTTTTCGTCCGTTGGCCGTGCCCGGCGCTCAGGCGTTGCCGATCAGCATCCCGATGGCGAAGACGATCGCACCCCCGAGCGCCACCTGGAACATGGCGCGCGGCCAAGGGGTCTCCATCCAGCGATGCTGGATCCAGGTGATGAGGCAAAGCTCGACGAAAACCACGGCGACCGCGATCGAGGTCGCCGTCCAGAACGAGGGGATCAGGTAGGGCAAAGCGTGCCCGAGCCCGCCGAGCGCCGTCATGATGCCGGCGGCCAGCCCCCGTTTCAGGGGCGACCCCCGCCCCGAGATCACCCCGTCGTCGGAGGCGACCTCGGTGAACCCCATCGAGACGCCGGCGCCGAGCGAGGCCGCGAGGCCGACGAGGAAGGTCTGCCACGTGTCGTGGGTGGCGAACGCGGCGGCGAAGATGGGGGCGAGCGTCGAGACCGAGCCGTCCATCAGCCCGGCGAGGCCCGGCTGGACGTAGGTGAGGATGAACTGGCGCCGCGCGCCCGCGTCCTCGTCCTCGCGGGCCTCTTCCGTGACGTGCTCGGCACCGAGCCGCCGCGCCAGGGACTCGTGCCCCGCCTCGGCCAAAGCGAGGTCGCCGAGCAGCTTTCGCACGTCGGCGTCCCCGGCGCGCGAGGCGGCGGCGAGGTAGAAGCGGTGCGCCTGCCGTTCCATCGCCTCCGCTTCGAGCCGCACCTTGTCGAGCGGCAAGGAGCGGCGCAGCCAGTCGGGCTTGCGGCGGTAGAACCCCCGTACGTCGTCGCGCCGAATCAGGGGGATGCGCTCGCCGAAGCGCGCCTTGTGCAGATCGATCAGCCGCCGCCGGTGTTCGTTCTCCTCTTCCGCCATCTCCTCGAACACCCTGGCGGAGGACGGGTACGCGTCGCGGATCGCGTTGGCGTAGCCGAGGTAGATGCGCCCGTCGTCCTCCTCCGACGAGATCGCCAGCGCCAGCACCTCCTGCTCGGAGAGCGAGGCGAACGAACGGCGGTCGTTGGCGAAGGACAAGGGAAACATGGGCACCCGAACCGGGACGGATTAGAATCGTTCCAAACCAACTGTCGCGCGACTGGCCTGCGTCAAGCGTGCGGACGCGAACCTTGGGGGAGGGGTTTCCCCTTGACCTTCCCGTCGCCGGAAGGTCCAGATAAGGGTTCGCACGGGCGGCCGTGGCCGCTTGAGGGAAGATGGAGACGCCGGATGGCGGAAGCGATGCACGCGTGTTGCCACCACGCAGGGAACGGTTCGGGCGCGGTCGAGGCGACGGACCCCGTCTGCGGCATGACCGTCGATCCGGCGACGGCCAAGCACCGGGCGCGGCACGAGGGGCAGGAACTCTTCTTCTGCTCGGCGGGCTGCAAGGCGAAGTTCGAGGCCGATCCCGCCGCCTACCTCGATCCGAAGGTCCGGGCGAAAAAGGCGGCGGAAGCGCCGAAGGACGCGGTCTACACCTGCCCGATGCACCCGGAGATCCGGCAGCGGGGGCCGGGATCGTGCCCGATCTGCGGCATGGCGCTGGAGCCGGAGACGATCACGGCGGATGCCGGGCCGAGCGGGGACTACCTCGACATGCGGCGGCGGCTGTGGGTGTCGGCGGCGCTTGCCTTGCCGCTCGTCGCCGTGGCGATGGGGCGGCATCTGGCGCCGGGCTACCTCGCCTTCGTCGAGTCCTCGTGGCTGAACTGGGTCGAACTGCTGCTGGCGTCCCCGGTCGTGCTCTGGGGCGGCTGGCCGTTCTTCGTCCGCGGCTGGCAGTCGGTCATGAACCGCAGCCCGAACATGTTCACGCTGATCGCGGTGGGCACGGGGGCGGCCTACCTGTTCAGCGTCGTGGCGACGCTGGCACCGGGGGTCTTCCCGGCGGCGTTTCAGGGGCCGGACGGCGAGGTCGGGGTCTACTTCGAATCGGCGGCGGTCATCGTCGCGCTCGTGCTCCTGGGGCAGGTGCTGGAACTGAGGGCGCGCGAGCGGACGAGCGGGGCGATCCGGGCGCTGCTCGACCTCGCGCCCGCAACGGCGCAGCGCGTGGACGACGACGGGGACGAGCGCGAGGTGCCGCTGGACGAGGTGCGGGCGGGCGACCGCCTGCGCGTGCGCCCCGGCGACAAGGTGCCGCTCGACGGCGTCGTCCTCGAAGGGCGCAGCGCCGTCGACGAGTCGATGCTGACGGGCGAGCCCGTGCCGGTCGAGAAGACGGCGGGCGACGCGGTCACGGGGGGCACGCTCAACGGCAAGGGCGGCTTTCTCATGCGGGCCGAGAAGGTGGGCGCCGAGACGGTGCTGGCGCGGATCGTGCAGATGGTCGGCAAGGCGCAGCGCTCCAAGGCGCCGATCCAGGGCCTCGCCGACCGGGTCGCGGCCTGGTTCGTCCCGGCGGTGGTCCTGGTCGCCGTCGTCGCCTTCGCCGCCTGGGCGCTGCTCGGCCCGCCGCCGGCCCTCGCCTACGCGTTGATCGCCGCCGTTTCGGTGCTGATCATCGCCTGCCCCTGCGCGCTCGGCCTTGCGACGCCGATGTCGATCATGACGGGCATCGGGCGTGGCGCGGGGGCGGGGGTGCTGGTCAAGGAGGCGGAGGCCCTGGAGCGGCTCGCCAGGGTCGACGTGGTCGTCGTCGACAAGACCGGTACGCTCACTTTGGGCAAGCCCGTGATGCAGGCGGTGGTGGCGACGGGCGGCGTCGGGGAGGACGACCTTCTGCGGCTCGCGGCGAGCCTGGAGCGGGCGAGCGAGCACCCCTTGGCCGAGGCCATCGTCGCCGGCGCCAAGGCGCGCGGGCTGGCGCTCGCGGAGGTGGAGGGCTTCGATTCGATCACCGGCAAGGGGGTGCGCGGCCGGGTCCAGGGCCGGGACGTGGCGCTCGGCAACGCGGGGCTGATGGACGATCTCGGCGTGGATCCGGGGGAGCGGCGCGCCCAGGCGGACGCGCGCCGCGCCGAGGGCGAGACGGTGATGTTCGTCGCCGTCGACGGCGCCCCCGCCGGGCTGATCGCGGTCGCCGATCCCCTGAAGCCGACGACGGCAGACGCGATCCGCGACCTGCACGCCATGGGCCTCAAGGTCGTCATGCTCACGGGCGACACCCGGGCCACGGCCGAGGCGGTGGCGCGGCGGGTCGGGATCGACGCGGTCGAGGCCGACGTGCTGCCCGAGCAGAAGCACGCCGTGGTCGAGCGCCTGCGGGGGGAGGGACGCATCGTCGCCATGGCCGGCGACGGC
>JAGRGG010000214.1:0-1536 GCA_020445645.1 Geminicoccaceae bacterium
CGTGCCACGCCCGGACAACAGGCGAAAAAAGAAAGGAGAAGCCCCGCGCAGCGGACGCGAAGCGTGTCAGACCACGACATTGACGATTCGGTCGGGGACGACGACGACCTTGCGCGGCGGCTTGCCGTCCAGGCTGCGCCGGACGGCGGGGTCGGCGAGCGCGGCGGCCTCAACCGCCTCCTTGGGGGCGCCCTTGGGCAGGGAGAGTTCGGCGCGGCGCTTGCCGTTGACCTGGACGGGGATGGCTACCGTGTCCTCGACGAGGAGCGCGGGGTCGGGGGCGGGCCAGGGCTCGTTGGCGAGGAGCCGATCGTGGCCGATGCGGTGCCAAAGCTCCTCCGCGAGGTGCGGGGTCATGGGGCCTATGAGGCGGACCAGGATCTCGATCGCTTCCCGGCGCACGGCGCCGTCGCCGGACCTGTGCGCCTCGATGGCGTTGGAGAGCTCGCGGACCAGCGCCACGGCCTTGTTGAAGTGGAGCCGCTCCAGCTCGCGGGTGACGCCGTCGACGGCGCGGTGCGCGTCCCGCCGAAGGGCGAGGTCGGCGCCGGTCGCGTTCGCGGGCGGGGGGGAGCCCGCGGGGGGCAGGGTTTCGAGGCCGTCGCCGACGAGGCGCCAGAGGCGGTTGAGGTAGCGCCAAGCACCCTCGATGCCCTGGTCGGTCCATTCGAGGTCGCGCTCGGGGGGGCTGTCGGAGAGCATGAACAGGCGGGCGGTGTCGGCGCCGTAGCCCCGGACGATGGTGGTGGGGTCGACCGTGTTCCTCTTCGACTTCGACATCTTCTCGACCCGGCCGGCCGCGACCGGGCGGGCGCCGTCGACGGTGACGAAGCCCTCCCCCTCGCGGCGCACGTCCTCCGGCTGGAGCCAGGCGTTCGTCGCGGCGTCCCGGTAGGTCTGGTGCGTCACCATGCCCTGCGTGAACAGCCCAGCGAACGGTTCCTTCAGGTCGAGGAGGCCGCACGCCTTCATGGCGCGGGTGAAGAAGCGCGAGTAGAGGAGGTGGAGGACGGCGTGCTCGACGCCGCCGATATACTGGTCGACCGGCAGCCAGTAGGCGGCGTCCTCGGGCGAGAACGGCGCCGCTTCGTCGCGGGCGTCGGTGAAGCGGGCGAAGTACCAGGAGCTGTCGACGAAGGTGTCGAGCGTGTCGGTCTCGCGCACGGCGTCGCCGTTGCAGGACGGGCACCGGGCGTACTTCCAGGTCGGGTGCCGGTCGAGCGGGTTGCCGGGCGCCCCGAAGTCGGCGTCGTCGGGGAGCGTCACGGGGAGGTCCGCCTTCGCCACCGGCACGATGCCGCAGTGCGGGCAGTGGACGACGGGGATCGGGCAGCCCCAGTAGCGCTGGCGCGACACGCCCCAGTCGCGCAGACGGTAGGTCGTGACCCCCTCGCCCACGCCCTTCGCTTCGAGTTCCTCGACGACCCGACGCTTGGCGTCGGGCACGGAGAGGCCGTCCAGGAAGCCCGATCGGTAGATCGCGCCGTCGCCCGTGAACGCCTCGTCGCCGACGGCGAACGTCGCCGGGTCGGCGTC
>JAGRGG010000214.1:1706-1884 GCA_020445645.1 Geminicoccaceae bacterium
TCGTAGCCGCGCTTCTCCGCCGTCTGCAACGCCTCCTCGGAGGTGCCGGAGCGAAGGCATTCCTGAACGAAGGCGGCAAGATCGGGGTCGGTCGCGGCAAGCTCGGCCGCGAGCGGGTGGTCGGGGGCGACGGCGACGAAGGAAGCACCCCAAAGGGTGTCGGGGCGGGTCGTGAACA
>JAGRGG010000215.1 GCA_020445645.1 Geminicoccaceae bacterium
CGACGCCGTGCCGGCGGCGGGCGCCGCGCTCGACACGGCGGGCGGCCCCGTTCGGGACCCCGCCGACCCGGCCAGCTGGGGGCCGGTGCCGAGGAACGCGCCCTGTCCTTGCGGGTCAGGGCGCAAGTACAAGCAGTGTCACGGGCAGATCGCCTGAAACGCTTCGCGCAGCGGACGCGAAGCGTTTCATCCACCAACCTTCCCCGCAACGAGCACGGCCGCGACCGCCCACGCAACGATGGCACACGCGAGGACCGGATCGGCGAGCGGCCCCGCCGGTCGGCGCAGGTCGGGGCCGATGGGGCGCGTCGCCAGTTGATGGTGGCGGACGAGGGCCAGCAGCATCGGCGGGGCGGTGAGCGAAGCGAGGTCGGCGGCGGCGGCGAGGTAGAGGCCCATCGCCAGCGCCGTCCCGGCGCCGAGCAGCCCCTCGTTGACGAGGCGCCGCGCGCCGAACCGCTGCAAAGGGTCGTCCTTGGCGAGCCGGGCGAGCCGCCCGCGCTCGGCGCCGAGCGCCACGACGGCGGCGATCAGGCCGCCTAAGGGCCGAACCGCGCCGCCGGTCCCGGTCCCGGTCGCCGTGAGCAGCAGGTCGAGCTGGAGCATGGCGGCGGCACCCCCGAGGAGGGGGCCGAGCGGGCCGAGGCCCTGCGGCAGGCTGCGGCGCAGGGTCTCGACGAGGAGGAGGAGCCCGCCCGCGAGCAGGAGGCCCGGCAGCGTCGCCGCCGGGACCGCGAGCGCCAGGACGAGGCCGAACGCCGCGCGCATCGACGGCAGGGCGGCGGGGGGCGTCCCGTCGAGGCGACGCCGAAGGGCGAGGCCGAGCCCCTGTCCGAGCCGGGCCAGGGCAAGGCCCGCCGCCAGCACGGCGGCGAGGCAGAGGAGGTCGAAGGGGCCGCCCGCGCCCGGCAGCAGGAGGAGGGGGGCCAGGAGCAGCAGGAACGGACCCTGCGTTCGGGCGAGCAGCGCCGCCGCCCCGGCCGGCCACGGCAACGCCGGAAAGGCAATGACGGGAAGGATACGCCGTCCGTCCCGCCCATGAATGACCGTCGCCATGCCTTCGTCTCCCGGCTGCCCAACGGCGCCATCCTGCCGCAGGGCGGTTAAGGCGCGGTTAACCGGCTTCAAGGACCGCCGCCCCGCTTGACATCCGGGCGCGTTCGCCCAAATTTCGGGGGTAATCAGGGACCGTACCGGTCCCCTTTATCGGCGGTGGGGACAGCGGCCTTGTTCAGGCTCACGAAGCTCGCGGACTACGGCATCGTCATAATGACCCATCTTGCCCAGAGCCAGGCGCAGGACCGGGCGCAGGCGAGCACGCAGGAGATCGCGCACGCCACCTGCATTCCCCAGCCGATGGCGGGCAAGATCCTCAAATCCCTCGCCCGCGCCGGCCTCCTGCGCTCGCAACGCGGGGCGCATGGCGGCTACGAGCTGTCCCGCCCGGCGACGGCGATCACGGTGGCCGAGGTGATCGAGGCGCTCGAAGGGCCGATCGCCATCACCGAGTGCGTGGAGGCGGGGCCGGGCTGCGACCTCCACCTCCTGTGCCCCGCCCGGACGAACTGGCAGCGGATCAACGACGCGATCCGGGACGCGCTCGGCGGGGTTTCGATCGACGAGATGGCGCGCGGGATCCCCGAGGCGTTCCTTCATGCCCATGAACGGCACGCCCACGAGCGGCACGAGCAAGCGGCGCGCGCCTGAGGCGGCGGGTGCCCCAAGAGACCTGTTTGGAGTTGAGAGATGGCGACGGCGCTTGACACGGTACGCGACTATACGGGACACGAGTACAAGTACGGCTTCCACACGGACATCGAGACCGAGACCTCGCCGCAGGGCCTGAGCGAGGACACGATCCGCCTCATCTCGGAGAAGAAGGGCGAGCCCGCCTGGATGACCGACTGGCGGCTCGACGCCTACCGGCGCTGGCGGACGATGGAGGACCCGTCGTGGCAAAAGGTGCGCTACGACCCGATCGACTACCAAGCGATCTCCTACTATTCGGCGCCGAAGCAACAGGAGCGGCCGAAGTCGCTCGACGAGATCGACCCCGAGATCCGCCGCACCTACGAGAAGCTGGGCATCCCGATCAAGGAGCAGGAGGTCCTGTCGGGCGTCGCCGTCGACTACGTGTTCGACTCGGTCTCGGTGGCGACGACGTTCAAGAAGAAGCTGGGCGAGCTTGGCGTCATCTTCTGCTCGATCTCGGAGGCGATCCAGGACCACCCGGACCTCGTGAAGCGCTACCTCGGCTCGGTGGTGCCGCAAGGCGACAACTACTTCGCCGCCCTCAACTCCGCCGTGTTCACCGACGGCAGCTTCGTCTACGTGCCCAAGGGCGTGCGCTGCCCGATGGAGCTTTCGACCTATTTTCGCATCAACGCGATGGGCACGGGCCAGTTCGAGCGCACGCTCATCATCGCCGATGAAGGCGCCTACGTCAGCTACCTTGAAGGCTGCACGGCGCCGCAGCGCGACGAGAACCAGCTCCA
>JAGRGG010000216.1 GCA_020445645.1 Geminicoccaceae bacterium
CGTCGCCCGCCTCGCCGACGCCGCCCCCGCCGCAGCCGCCCACGGGACCGGCGCGGCCCGTGCCGGCGCCCTTCTGACCGGGGCCGCCAGGGCGCGGCGGACCGGCGTCGGCATGGCAGACGCGCTTCACGTTTGCTGACGCAGTGCCTTCTTGTCCTTCTTCCCGCAAATCGTCAGCCGGACCGTCACCGCCGCCGAAGCCGCGCCCCACCAACAGACAAAAACAAAAAAAGGCTCCGCGCCAGCGGACGCGAAGCGTCGCCTACCGCCGCCGCCGCCGCTCCCGCCCGTGGTCGCCGGCGGCGGTGCTGGTCGGCATCTGGACGGGGCCGAGGCGGGCCTCGATGGTGGCCACGTCGGGGGCGGGGGCCGCGTCGGCCTCGTCGAGGGCGGCGCGCATCGCGGCGATGTGCTCGCCCCTGGTGCCGCAGCAGCCGCCGATGATCCGGGCGCCGGCACCCCTGGCGAGGCGGGCGTAGTCGGCCATGATCTCGGGCGTGCCGGTGTAGTGGATGGCGCCGTCGACGTATTGCGGGATGCCGCAATTGCCCTTGGCGACGATGACGTCGTCCGGGGCGGCGGCGTCCTTGAAGCCCAAGAGCGTGGCGAGGAGCTGGGCCGGGCCGACGCCGCAATTGGCGCCCATGCCGACGGGGGGGGTGGGCATCTCCTTGAAGAGGCGGATCGCGTTCTCGGGGGTGAGGCCCATCATGGTGCGGCCGTTGGTATCGAAGCTCATGGTGGCGACGAGGGGAAGGTCCGCCTTCGCGGCGGCGGCGACGGCGGCGGCGACCTCGCCCGGCGCCGACATGGTCTCGATCCAGAGCACGTCGACCCCGCCGGCCTTCAGCGCGAGCGCTTGGTCGAGGAAGCCCGCCTCGGCGTCCTCGGGGTCGAGCGCGCCCACGGGTTGGAGGATCTCGCCCGTGGGGCCGATCGAGCCCGCGACGAGGACGGGGCGCCCGGCCTCGTCGGCCGCCTCGCGGGCGACGGAGGCCGCCGCCTCGTTCAGCTCGGCGACGCGGTCCTGGAGGCCGTGCAGCTTCAGGCGGAAGCGGTTGGCGCCGAAGGTGTTGGTGAGGATCAGGTCGGAGCCCGCCCGGACGAACTCGCGGTGCAGGTCGAGGACGCGCGCCCGCTCGGTCACGTTCCAGAGTTCGGGGCTGTCGCCCGTGACGAGGCCGCGGGCGAAGAGGCCCGTCCCGGTGCCGCCGTCGGCGAGCAGGACGCCCCGTTCGGCGAGAAGGTCGGAAAAGCGGCTCAAGGGCGTTCTCCTTGCGGCAGGGTCTGGCGGCGGCGGCGCGGGCGGCTGTCGGCGGGGCTGGTGATGCCAAGATCCCGCCGCCGCTGGCGCAGGGCCTGGACGATGGCGAGGCGCTCCTCGTTGGAGGCGGACGGCCACGCCGCGATCTCGCGCGCCGTCCTCATGCAGCCCTCGCAGCGCCGGGTTACGGGGTCGAGGCGGCAGATCCCGACGCAGGGGGTGGGGATGTCGGGCAGGGATGACATGGGGACTCGTCCAATGGCGTGGGGCCGGCATTTCGGGCGTCCGACCCGGCGGTTCAAGCCGTTCATACGCCGCCCGAGGCGCCCCCGCCTATCCGGATGCGACGGCGACGGCGGAGGAAGCGCCCTTCGCACCCCTCTTCAGCCGGCCGTCTCCGCCGCATCGGCGGCGATCGAGGCGACGTTGAGCATGTTGCTGACGGTGGCGTTCATGGCGACAACCTGGACCGGCTTCGCGAGCCCGAGGAGGACGGGGCCGATCACCGTGTGCCCGCCCATCTGGAGGATGAGCTTGGAGGAGATGTGCGCCGCGTGCAGCGCCGGCATGACGAGGACGTTCGCCGGCCCCTTGAGGCGGCAGAAGGGGTAGAGCCGCATGAGGTCGGGGTCGAGCGCCACGTCGGCGCTCATCTCGCCGTCGTACTCGAAGTCGACGGCGCGCCGGTCCATCGCCGCCACGGCGTCGCGCACGCGGGCGGCGCGCGAGACGCGGGGGTTGCCGAAGGTGGCGAAGGAGAGGAAGGCGACGCGGGGCGTGAAGCCCATCCGCCGTGCGAACGCCGCCGTCTGCACGGCGATGTCGGCGCAGGCCTCGGCGTCCGGGGTCTCGTGGACGAGGGTGTCGGCGATGAAGACCGTGTGCGCCTTCGAGACGACGATGGTGACGCCGCACATCCGTTCGCCGGGGGTGGGGTCGACGACGAGGCGGAGATCGCTCAGGACGGTGCCGAAGCGGCGGGTGAGGCCGGTGATGAGGGTGGCCGCGTGGCCGCCCTCCACCATGCAGGCGGCGAAGACGTTCCTGTCCTGGTGCACGAGGCGCTGGCAGTCGCGGTAGAGGAGGCCGTTGCGCTGCTGGCGCCCGTAGAGGCGGTCGATGTAGCCCCCCGTCCGGTCGCCCGCGAGGCGCGCGTTCGTGACCTCGATCCCCTCCAGGCTGGCGATCCCCATGCCGCGCACCGTCTCGGCGACGACCTCTTCCCGGCCGACGAGGATCGGCGTGCCGAGCCCCTGGTTGCGCCACGCGACGGCGGCCGCGATCGCCTTCTCCTCCTCGCCCTCGGCGAAGACGACCTGTTTTGGCGCCGCCTTCACCCGGTCGATGATGAGCTGCATCTGCCCCGCCGTCGGGTCGAGGCGCGAGCGGAGTTCGTCCCGGTAGCGTTCGGGGCTGGCGAGCGGGACGCGGGCGACGCCGCTCTCGGTCGCGGCCTTGGCGACGGCGAGCGGGACGTGGGTGACGAGGCGGGGGTCGAAGGGGGTGGGGATCAGGTAGTCGCGCCCGAAGCGCAGCCGCCGCCCCCGGTACGCCGCCGACACCTCGTCCGGCACCTCCTCGCGGGCGAGGTCGGCGAGGGCGTAGGCGGCGGCGATCTTCATGGCGTCGTTGATCGTGGATGCCCGCACGTCGAGGGCGCCCCGGAAGATGTAGGGAAAGCCCAGCACGTTGTTGATCTGGTTCGGATAGTCGGAGCGGCCCGTCGCCACGATGGCGTCGGGACGGACCTCGTGCGCCTCTTCCGGGGTGATCTCGGGGTCGGGGTTCGCCATGGCGAAGACGATCGGGTCCTTGGCCATCGAGCGGAGCATGTCGCGGGTGAAGGCGCCCTTGACCGAGAGGCCGAACACGGCGTCGGCGCCCCGCATCGCGTCGGCGAGCGTGCGGGCGTCCGTCTCGGCCGCGTGCGCCGACTTCCACTGGTTCATGCCGGCCTCGCGGCCCCGGAAGACGACGCCCTTCGTGTCGCAGAGGATGACGTTCCCGTGGGGCATCCCCATCGACTTCAGGAGTTCGGCGCAGGCGATCCCGGCGGACCCGGCGCCGTTGATGACGAGCCTCGCCGACTTGAGCGTCCGCCCCGTGAGGTCGAGCGCGTTGATGAGCCCCGCCGCCGCGATGATCGCCGTGCCGTGCTGCTCATCGTGAAACACCGGGATGTCGAGCCGCTCGCGCCGCGTCTCCTCGATGAAGAAGCAAT
>JAGRGG010000217.1 GCA_020445645.1 Geminicoccaceae bacterium
TTCGGCGACTACTTCAAGGAGCGCGCGATCGAGCTGGCCTGGAACCTGATCACGAAGGAGTTCGGACTCGAAAAGGACCGGCTCCTCGCCACCGTCTACGCCGACGACGACGAGGCTTACGATCTTTGGCGAAAGGTCGCGGGGCTGCCCGAGAGCCGGATCATCCGCATCGCCACCTCCGACAACTTCTGGTCGATGGGCGAGACCGGCCCCTGCGGCCCCTGCTCCGAGATCTTCTACGACCACGGGGAGAGCATCCGGGGCGGCCCGCCGGGCTCGCCCGACGAGGACGGCGACCGCTTCATCGANNGGAACCTCGTCTTCATGCAGTACGAGCAGGTCGGCGGGGCGACCCGCCAGGACCTGCCCCGCCCCTCGATCGACACCGGCATGGGCCTGGAGCGCATCGCCGCCGTCCTCCAGGGGGTCCACGACAACTACGACATCGACCTGTTCCGGACGCTGATCCGCAGGAGCGTCGAGCTGACCGGCACCCCCGCCGAGGGGCGCGCCGCCCCCTCGCACAAGGTGATCGCCGACCATCTGCGCGCGAGCGCCTTCCTCATCGCCGACGGCGTCAGCCCCGCGAACGAGGGGCGCGGCTACGTCCTTCGCCGCATCATGCGGCGCGGGATGCGCCACGCCCACCTGCTGGGGGCTGCCGAGCCCGTCCTCTGGCGGATGGTGCCGACGCTGGTGACCGAGATGGGCGACGCCTTCCCCGAGCTGCGCCGCGCCGAATCGTCGATCGAGGCGTGGCTGAAGCTGGAGGAGACCAACTTCCGCCGCACCCTGGAGCGGGGGCTGCGCCTCCTCGACGAGGAAACCGCGACCCTGCCGCCGGGGGCGCCGCTTTCGGGCGAGGCCGCCTTTCGCCTCTACGACACCTTCGGCTTTCCCCTGGACCTCACCCAGGACGCGCTTCGCGCCGAGGGGCGGAGCGTCGACACCGCCGGCTTCGACGCCGCGATGGCGCGGCAGAAGGAGGAGGCGCGGCGCCACTGGAAGGGGTCGGGCGAGAGCGGCGTCGACCGCCTCTGGTTCGACCTGAAGGACCGCCTCGGCCGCACCGAGTTCCTCGGCTACGAGACCACCGAGGCCGACGCCAGGATCCTCGCCCTCGTCAGGGACGGCGCCACCGTGGGCGCGATCGAGGCGGGCGACGAGGCCCTCGTCGTCACGAACCAGACGCCCTTCTACGGCGAGTCCGGCGGGCAGATGGGCGACACCGGCTCCATGACGGGGGAGGGCGCCCTGGCGGCCGTCACCGACACGCAAAAGCGCCTGGGCGACCTTTGGCTCCACGCCGTCCGGGTGGAGCGGGGACGCCTCGCCGTCGGCGACGCCGTCCACTTGGCCGTCGACGGGGAGCGCCGCGACCGCCTGCGCCGCGCCCACTCCGCGACCCACCTCCTCCACGCGGCCCTTCGCCGCCGCCTCGGCGACCACGTGGCGCAGAAAGGCTCGCTCGTCGCCCCCGACCGGCTGCGCTTCGACTTCAGCCAGCCCCGCCCGCCGAGCCCCGACGACCTCAGGGCCGTCGAGGCCGAGGTCAACGCCTACGTGCGCCAGAACCGCCCGGTGACGACCCGGATCATGGCCGCCGACGACGCCATCGCGTCGGGCGCGATGGCGCTCTTCGGCGAGAAGTACGGCGACGAGGTGCGGGTCGTCGGCATGGGCGAAGCCGGGGGCGGACCCTACTCGGTCGAGCTTTGCGGCGGCACCCACGCGCGGGGCACCGGCGACATCGCGCTCGTCAAGATCGTGAACGAGGGCGCGGTCGCGTCCGGCATCCGCCGCGTCGAGGCGCTGACGGGGGAGGCGGCACTCGCCCACGTCGCCGAGACCGAGGACCGCCTCGGCGCGGCGGCGGCGACCTTGAAGGTGACGCCGAGGGAAGTGCCGGCACGCGTCCAGGCCCTCGTCGAGGAGCGCCGCCGCCTGGACAACGACCTCGCCGAGCTTCGCCGCCGGATCGCGGTCGGCGGGGCCGTGGGCGGGAACGGGCAGGCGGCCGGCGGGTCCGGCAGCGTCGCCGGCATCCCGTTTGCCGCCCGCGTCCTGGAGGGCGTGCCGGCCAAGGAGCTGCGCGGCGCCGCCGACGCGATCCTGGAGGGGCAGAAGGGCGGCGTCGTCGCCCTCGTCGGCGTCAACGACGGCAAGGCCGCGATCGTCGTCCGGGTGGCCAAGGACCTCGCCGGCCAAGCCGACGCCGTCGCCCTTCTGCGCCCCGGCGTCGCCGCCCTCGGCGGCAAGGGCGGCGGCGGCCGCCCCGACTTCGCCCAAGGGGGCGGCCCCGACGCCGCGCGGGCGGCGGACGCGCTCCGGGCGATCGAGCGGGCGCTGGCCGAGGCGGCGGCGCCGGCCTGATACGCTTCGCGTCCGCCGGCGCGGGACCTTCTTTTCTCTTTTCTGTCAGTCAGTCAGCGCGTCGTCGCCCGTGCCGGCGGACGCGCGGACAAGCCTCAGCGCCCGACGCGGCGGGGAGCGGGCGGCGTGCCCTCGCCGCTGTCGAAGCGGCCGATATTGCCGAGGAGCTGCTGGAGGAGCGAGGGCTCGTTGCCGAGCGTGCGGGTCTTGTCGGCGACGGGATCGACGGACGCCGCCTGCTCCAGGCCGCTCCGGCGCACGGCCTGGACGCGGCCGTCGCCGTCGAACTGGACCGCGACGACGTCCTGCTCCTTGATGTCCTTCTGGAAGAAGGAGCGCACCTCGGTCTCCTGGGTGACGTAGTACCAGTGCCGGTCGTCGAACGTGCCCTGCATCGAGGGGGAGCCCAGGGCCTGCATGACCTCGTCCCTGGTGTCGCCGGGGCGGATCTTCTCGAGGTCGGCCTTGCTCACGATGTTGCCGTGGGGGACCACGCTCGGCGTGCAGGCGGCGAGGCCGAGGGCGAGGCCGCAGAGAGGGCCGAGCGGAAGGGATCGACGGGGCATCGAGACAACCTCACCTTGCAGTCGCCGGGCGTTCGCCGGCTGGCCGGGCGAGAGGGCGGCCCTAGCTTCACCGTCCCCCGGCCCTCGTTTCGGGCGTCGGGCGGTGAGCGCGGTAGCATGGATGACGGAGCGGCCACAAGTGACAACCCCGGAAGGCCCCTGGCGCCGCCTCTGGTCGGGGCGGGCGCGGCGGCGTGCGCGGGAGGCGGCGGCGTACCGGCTCTACGCGGGCCTCGTGGCGCAGGCGAGGCGGCCCGCGTTCTACGACGGGCTCGGCGTGCCCGACACCCCGGACGGGCGCCTCGAGATGATCGGCCTGCACGCCGCCCTCGTCATGCGGCGCCTGCGCGGGCTCGGCGGCGAGGGGCGGGATCTGGCCCAGGCCCTGTTCGACCTCATGTTCGCCGACGTCGACCGCAACCTGCGCGAGCAGGGGGTCGGCGACCTGTCGGTGGGCAAGCACGTCAAGCGGGCGGCGCGGACCTTCCTCGCCCGCGCCCAGGGGCTGGACGCGGCGCTGGACTCCCCGGTGCCGCGGGCGGCGCTCGCCGGGCTTCTGGCGCGCAACCTGTTTACGAGCGGCGCGACCCCGCCGCCGGGCCGGGTCGAAGGGCTCGCCCGCTACGTCGAGGGACTGGCGGCGGCGCTCCTCGACCACGACGCCGAGGGCCTGCTCGCCGGGCGCCTCGATGTCGGCGGGGGGCCGCCGATCATCGACGTTGATTCTTCCAACCCCCGGTCCTAACCTTGTGCGCCTTTTCGGGGGCCAAAGGCGCGGCCGGCGCGCCGCGCGAAGGGGGGCGGAGGCAGAGGGCCGCCGACCGCCCCGGCGACCGTTCGAGGAACCACGTCTTGCCGACCCGCAACCTTTTCGCCCACCCGGTCCAGGTCGACCAGCTCAAGGCCGAAGGGTTCTCCTTCGATCTGGTCGCAGGCCCCGACGAGCGCGCCGTGATCGCCCACAGGCTCGACCTCGCCGGGCTTTCCAGGCTCGCGGCCAAGGGCCGCGTGGCGCCCCTGCCGCACGGCCTCGTCGAGGTCGAGGGCGCGTTCGAGGCCGACCTTTCCCAGCGCTGCGTCGTGACGCTCGACCCCTTCGAGGCCGAAGTGGCGCTGCCGTTCCGGCGCCTCTTCACGACCCTGCCCGAAACCGATGCGCCCCTGGGCGAGATCGTCGTGGACGACGCGACCGACGAGCCCGAGCCGGTCGAGGCCGGGATGATCGACCTCGGCGAGGTCGTCGTCGAGGAGCTGTCCCTGGGCCTCGACCCCTACCCGCGCGGGCCGGGCGCCGACGAGGCGCTGCGCCGCCACGGCATTCTGTCCGAGGAAGAGGCCGAGGCGAAGGCGGCGGCGGACGCACGCGCGGCGGGTCCGTTCGCGGCGCTCGCGGCGCTGCGCGGCAAAGGCGGCCGGAGCGGGGAATCGTAGCCTTGTCCCAGCCGCGACGGCCCTGCGGCGCGTCCCGCACCGGATCGCCGGCTTTGGGGGCGCGGCCTTGAGACCGCGCATCGCGCTCGACGGCATGGGCGGCGACGCCGCGCCCGGGATCGTCGTCGACGGCGCCGCGATGGCGCTCGGGCGCCACCCCGACCTGCGCTTCGTCCTCTGCGGCGACGAGGCCAAGCTGAAGCCCCTGCTCGACCGGCACCCCGGCCTGCGCGCCGCGACCGAGCTTCGCCACACCGATTCGGTCGTGCCCGCCGACATGAAGCCCTCGGTGGCCCTGCGCCAGGGGCGGCAGTCGAGCATGAGGCTGGCGATCGACGCCGTGAAGGCGGGGGAGGCGGACGCCGCCGTCTCGGCCGGCAACACGGGCGCCATGATGGCGATGGCGATGATCGTGCTCAAGACCCTGCCCGGCATCGACCGCCCGGCGATCGCGTCGTGCCTGCCGTCGCGCCGAAAGCCGGTCGTCATGCTCGACCTGGGCGCCAACGCCGAATGCACCCCCGAGAACCTGTTCCAGTTCGCCGTCATGGGCGAGGTCTACGCCCGGGCCGTGCTGGGGGTGGCGAAGCCCTCGGTCGCCCTCCTCAACGTCGGCACCGAGGAGGTGAAGGGCGACAGCGTGGTTAGGAAGGCGGCGGCGCTCGTGCGCGATTCCGGCCTGCCGATCCACTACGCCGGCTTCGTCGAGGGCTCGGCCATCGCGGAGGGCATCGTCGACGTGGTCGTCACCGACGGCTTCACCGGCAACATCGCGCTGAAAGTGACCGAGGGCACGGCGTCGCTGTTCACGACCGCCTTGCGCGAGTCCTTCGCCGGCAGCCTGCGCGGCCGGCTCGGCTACCTCGTCGGCAGGCCGGCGCTCACCGCGCTTCGCGCCCGCTTCGACCCCCGCCTCTACAACGGCGCCATGTTCCTCGGGCTCAACGGCGTCGTCGTCAAGAGCCACGGCGGCACCGATGCTGTCGGCTTCGGCGCGGCGCTCGGCGTCGCCGTCGAGCTTTTGCAAAAGGGCACGAACCGGCGGATCATCGAGGAGATGGGCGTCGCCGCCCGGCCGGGCGCGCCCGACTCCGACTCCGCCCCTGACTCCGACATGGCCACGGGCTGAAGGTACACCCATGCGTCGCTCGCTCATCACCGGCCTTGGCGCCTACCTGCCGGCGCGCGTCCTGCGCAACGACGCGCTCCCGACGCACTTGGACACTTCTGATGCCTGGATCAGGGAGCGCACCGGCATCGCCCAAAGGCACATCGCCGCCGAGGGCGAGGCCACCTCCGACCTCGCCGCCGCGGCGGGGCGGGCGGCGCTCGCCCGCGCCGGGGTCGAGCCCGGCCGGATCGACCTCCTCCTCGTCGCCACCTCGACCCCCGACCGTACGTTCCCGGCGACGGCGACGGCGGTGCAGCGCAAGCTCGGCCTGCCGCCCTGCATGGCCTTCGACCTCCAGGCCGTCTGCGCCGGCTTCGCCTACGCGCTCCAGGTGGCGGATTCGCTCCTGCGGACCGGAAGCGCCAACCGCGCCCTCGTCGTCGGCGCCGAGACCTTCTCCCGCCTCCTCGACTGGAACGACCGCGGCACCGCCGTCCTGTTCGGCGACGGCGCCGGAGCCGTCGTCATGGAGGCGGACGGGCAGCCGGGCACGCCCTTGGACCGCGGCCTGCTCGCCGCGCGCAGCGGGGCCGACGGGCGCCACCACGACGACCTCTACGTCGACGGTGGGCCGTCCACGACCGGCACGGTCGGGCACCTGCGGATGAACGGGCGGGAGGTGTTCCGCCACGCCGTCGCCCGGCTTTCCGCCGTCGCCGAGGAGACGGTGGCGGCGGCCGGGCTCGGCCTCGACGACGTGGACTGGCTCGTGCCGCACCAGGCGAACCGGCGGATCATCGACGCCGTCGGCAAGCGGCTCGGCCTCGATCCCGAAAAGGTCGTCGTCACCGTCGACCGTCACGCCAACACGTCGGCCGCCTCGATCCCGCTCGCGCTCAACGTCGCCTACGAGGACGGGCGCCTCAAGCCGGGCGACCTCGTCCTCATGAACGCGATGGGCGGGGGCTTCGCCTGGGGGGCGGCGCTCGTCCGTTGGTAGGCGGGGGCGGGCGCCTTATCCTTGGTTGACACAACCCTTTGGCTCTCCTAGGTTTTTGGCGGGCAACACAAAGGGGGGTCGGTTTCCTCATGACGGGCAGCACCCTCACGCGCGCGCATCTGGCCGAAGCCGTCTACCAGGAGGTCGGGCTGTCGAGGAGCGAGTCGGCCGGTCTCGTCGACGCGATCCTCGACCAGATAGCGCAATCGCTCCTGGAGGACGGCGCGGTAAAGGTCTCGTCGTTCGGCACCTTCACCGTCCGTCAGAAGGGCCAGCGGGTCGGGCGCAACCCGAAGACCGGCGAGGAGGTGCCGATCCTGCCGCGCCGCGTCCTCGTCTTCCGCGCCTCGCAGGTGCTGAAGGAACGCATCAACGGCAAGGAAGGCGAAGGCCCGCGATGACGGAGACGATCGACACCGATCAGGACGCCCGGGCGCGCGGCAAGTCGCAAGGGGCCTTCCGCACCATCAGCGAGGTCGCGGAGGAGCTCGACGTGGCCCAGCACGTGCTCCGTTTCTGGGAGAGCAAGTTCGCCCAGGTGCGCCCCTTGAAGCGCGGCGGCGGGCGGCGCTACTACCGGCCCGAGGACGTCGACGTCCTGAAGGATATCCGCTCGCTCCTCTACGACGAAGGCTACACGATCAAGGGCGCGCAGAAGCTCCTGCGCGAGCGCCGCGCCCGCCCGGCGCCCCTCCGCCCCCGCCCGGCGGCGGCAGAGACACCCCCCGCCGTCGAAGAGGCGGTTGCCCCCGAGACGCCGACGCCCGCGCGTGACGAGGCGCTGCTCGCGCTTCGCAACCGCCTGATCGAGACCCGAGCACTCCTCGACGCCGCCCTCGACGAGGAGGACGGCCCCAACGCCACCCCCGACCCCACCGACGCCGACGACGACCTCAGCACGTTTTGAGGTGCCTTGCCGAAGGCCCCTCACCCCAGCCCTCTCTCCGAGGGAGAGGGCTGGGGTGAGGGGGAAGCGGGGGCAAATCCCCTCGACTTCGCCTCCTACCCCCTCTTCCTTGGGGGAGGGTCGGGGTGAGGGCCCTTCGCCCCGCCCAGACAAGCCCGAAGCGCGTCTACCCCTCCTGCGCCAGGAAGAACCGCAGCATCTCCGCCGAAGCGTCCGGCCCCTTGGGATCGGCGTAGGAGCCCGCCTTGTCGCCGCCGCTCCAGGCGTGGCCGGCGCCGGCGACGCGCCAGTGCTCGACCTTGGCCGCGCCGCTCGCGTCCTCGTACCGCGTGCGGCCGTAGGCCCTCCCGTTCGCTTCGCCCCGCTCGACCCTGGGGACGAGGCCTGCCCCCACCGCCTGGGACACCGCCTGCTCGCCGTTGACGGGGGCGACGGTGGCGTCGGCCTCGCCGTGGAAGACGATCGTCGGCACCGCCTTGCCGGCCGCTCCCGCGCCGCCGCCGCGCATGGCGGCGAAGGCGCCTCCCATGTCGCGGGCCGCCCCCGCCGCGAGGCCGGAATGGACGCCCACCGCCGCGAACAGGTCGGGGTAGGCCTGCCCGACGACCGCCGCCATCGCCCCGCCCGCCGAGAGGCCGGCGACGTAGACCCGCTTGCGGTCGACGGCGAAGTCGGCCGCGACGGCATCGATCAGGCCGGCGATCCGGGCCGGCTCGCCCCCGCCCCGGCGCTGGTCCTCGGGGCGGAACCAGTTCCAGCAGCGCTGCATGTTGGCGGACTGGCCCTGCGCCGGGTAGGCGACGAGGCAGCCCCGCGCCTCGGCGGCGCGGTTCATGCCCGTGCCGGCCGCGAAGTCGTCCGGATCCTGGGTGCAGCCGTGCAGCATGACGACGAGCGGCAAAGGCTGCCCGGCATAGCCCGAGGGAACGTAGAGCTTGTAGGCGAGCCCGCCGTGGGCGCGCTCAAGGAAGCGGCCCCCGGCCGGCACCACGTCCGCCCTGCCCCGCCGCCGGGGCAGGGGTCCGCCCTTGCCGAGGCGGCCCAGCACGTCGCCGAGGCCCTGAAGGTCGTGCGGGAGGGGTCCTTGCGGTTCCATCACCTCGACGGCGTCGGGCTTCAGGTCCAGGGTCGGCGGCCCGCTCCGTCCAGGGGCCGCCGTCGCCGGGGCGTTGCCCAGGATGCGCTGAAGCAGCGCCGTGGCGTCGGCCAGACGGCCGGCCTGGGTGAGGCGGGTGGCTTCGGCCATGTCGGGGTGGACGTTCATGTGTGCAGGTCCTTCGGGCCGTGGACGAGGGTTCGCGGGCCGGCCCGAAAGGCCCGCGTCGTTCAAACCGAAAAGAGGAAAGCTCAGACGGTGCGGTCCTTCAGCACCGCCTTGACGGCCGGCGACGCCTGGAGCGCCCCCAGGACCTCGACGCTCCCGATCGCCCGGTCGGCCAAGTCCGGCGGCACGTCGGCGGCGATGCTGGCCAAGCCCAGCACCCGGATGTGCAGCCTCTGCCCCGCCGCCACCGCCCGCTCCAGGTCGGCGCGGTCGTAGCGACAAAGGCCGAGGTCGAGCGCCTTGCGGGCCGTCGACCCCTTCAGCGCCTCGTCGTGCCGATCCAGAAGGTTGCGGATCGCCGTGCGGATGACGTCGGTGCGGTTCTGGTAGAACCCGTCCCGCACGAGCAGGTCGATCCGCCCCAGGTCGACGTAGCCGAGGTTGATCGTGATCTTCTCGCTGTCGCTGCTCATCATCCCCCCGCCATCCACATGGATGGTAAATGGATGGCGAAGCGTGGGACGTCAAGGCCCCGCGCAACGAATGCGGGGCGCGTACCGCCTAGACGGCCGAGCGCACCGCCGCCCGCCCGCGCAGGCCGAGCCAGCCCAGCGCCGCGAGGCAGAGCGCGATGACCGGGAGGACGAAGGCGGCGACCGTCGACCAGCCGAAGGCGTTGAGGATCTGGCCCGACGAGAAGGAGGCCAGCGCCACCGTGCCGAAGAGGACGACGTCGTTGGCGCCCTGGGCCTTGTTCTTCTCCTCGGGGGCGTAGGTCTCGGTGAGGAGGGTCGTGGCGCCGATGAAGCCGAGGTTCCAGCCGACGCCGAGCAGGATCAGCGTGCCCCAGAAGTGGGCGAGCGTGGTGCCGGAGAGCGCGACGAGGGCGCAGGTGCCGAGGATCCCGAGGCCGACGGCGATCACCCGTCGCGCGCCGAAGCGGGCCACCAGATTGCCGGTGACGAAGCTGGGGCCGAACATCGCCATGACGTGCCACTGGATGCCGAGCGTCGCCTCGTCGGTGGTGCAGCCGGCGGCGACCATCGCCAAGGGGGCCGCCGTCATGACGAAGCTCATGAGGGCATAAGACCCGACGGCGCAGGCGACGGCGACGACGAAGGTCGGCTGGCGGACGATCTCGCCGAGCGGTCGCCCGCCGCCGGCCGGGGCCGCCGTCGCCGGCAAGGGGGGCGGGCGGAGGAAGGCGAGGACGAGGCAGCCGACGGCCGCGAGCCCGGCGAGGCCGAGAAAGGCGCCGGCGAACGGGATCGGCGCCAGAAGGTCGCGGGTGTGGATCGCCGTCTGCGGCCCGACCACGGCGGCGATGAGCCCGCCCGCCAGCACCCAGCCGATCACCCGCCCCTTGGCCGGCCCCTCGGCGCCGTCGACGGCGGCGAAGCGGTACTGCTGGACGAACGAGCCGGCGGTGCCGACGACGAAGAGGCCGAGCGCGAACAGCCAGAAGCTGGCGACGGTGATGGCGTAGGCGGCGAGCAGCCCGCCGCAGGCCCCGATCGAGGCGCCGGTCATGAAGCCCGCCCGCCGGCCGACCCGACGCATCAGAAGGGCGGCCGGCAGCGAGGCCAGCGCCACGCCGACGTTGTAGCCGGTGACCGGCGCCGTCGCCAAACCCTTGTCGGGTCCTAGCAGGGCGTAGCCGGCGAGGCCGCCGAGCGAGATCGAGATCGGGGCGAGCGACCCGTTGATCGCCTGCGCCAGGGCGAGGACGACGGTGTTGCGGCCGAGGGCGGGGGGCATGGCGGGATCCGGGTTGGAAGGCCGGGAGCGTAGAGGACGCGGGGGCGGCGGTATACGCCTCCGGGTCGAGATGGCCAGGGTCGATCTCGTGCGAAAACGGGCGGACAGGGCGTAGCCGAGGCGGTAGCCCTCGCCGTCGAAGTCGACCAGCGGCACTACGGCCTCGAGCTCGGCTGGGAGGTCGGCCCGCTCCATGCCCGCCGTCATCGCCCGCCCCCCAGCCGGCGGAGGATCGCCTCGGCGTCCCCGGCCATCGCCCGGACGACCTCGGCGGCGGGGCGGATCCCATCGATCGCGCCCGCGACCTGCCCGGCGAAGAGCGGCATCGCCTCCAGGTCGCCCGTCATGTTGCGGAGCGGCGAATCGGTGCTGTAGCGGTAGATCGGACGGTCCCCCTCGTGGCCGATGACCTCGCGGGGGAAGTCGTCGGGCCGGTTGCCGTGGAGCGGGCGCCCGCTGTCCCTGACCGTGGCGCCCTCGATGACCCGGACCGGCGAGCGGGGCGGCCAGTTGATGGCGAACAGGTCGGTGTGGACCGTGTCGGCGCTGCCGGCCTCGACGACCCGCCGCTTGTGGTGGTCGTGGGCGAACGACTCTTCGGTGGCGAGGAAGGCGGTGCCGCAGTGGACCCCGGCGGCGCCGAGCGCGAGCGCGGCGGCGAGCCCGGCGCCGTCGGCGAAGCCCCCCGACGCCGCGACGGGAACGGCGACGGCGCGGCAGACCTGGGGGACGAGGACGAGCGACGTCACCGTGCCCCGGACGTGCCCGCCCGCCTCGAACCCCTGGGCGACGACGATATCGGCCCCGGCGTCCTCGGCCCGGACGGCGTCCTCGACCGAGCCCACTTGGTAGAGCACGCGGCACCCCGCCGCCTTCGCCCTGGCCACGGCGTCGGGCACCACGTCCCAGAAGAAGCACAGGCTGTGGACCCTCCGCTCCAGGCAGGCGCGCAGCTCGGCCGCGAACAGGTCCGGGTCGGTCGTGGACGGGATCAGGTTGACCCCGAACGGCCGCTCCGTGCGCCGCCGCACCGCGTCGATCTCGGCCCGGATCAGGTCCGGCGTCTCGCGGACCATGCCGAGGAAGCCGTAGGCCCCGGCCTCGGCGACCGCCGCCACCAGCCCCGAGCGGGCGGGTCCGCCCATGCCGGCCTGGAGGATCGGGTAGCGGCAGCCGAGCAGGTCGCAAAGGGGGGTGTGCAGGGGGGTGGCGGTCATGGCGCTGGTCCTCGCGTCGTTCCGGCGCAGGATGGGCCGGGGCGGGCATTTGGTCCAGGGGCCTGAACCCGCTTCGCGCCCGCCGGCGCCATTCCAGCCTTCAAGACAAAGCTGAAAGGAGGTTGTTTGACAAGTGGCGGCGCCTCGTCGGACTTTGCCTAGCGCGGGAAGCTCCTTTCCACTTCTTGCCGGCATGGCAGCAAGGCGAGCACGACCAGCCGGAACACGAACCAGCACGCATAGATGACGTCCTCGTTCCAGAACGCGCCGTCGCTCATGAGGCCGTGGGCGAGGCCGTGCCGCAGCGCCGGTCCGCCGTGAAAATCGAAGAGGTCGTCGACCTCCCGGACGATGGCGGGGCCGAACATGGCTTCCAGCTCACGCCGCAGACCTTTCGGGTCCAGCAGGTTGGACAGCGATCGGCTCTCCTGGGTGCCGTCCGTCCGCATGTTCGTCACGTCATGTCCGACCTGCCGCAGCATGTGGCGCAGTGCGCCCTCGACCTGCGGCACGAGAAGGTGCGCGGCGACGAGGAAATCGCCCGCGAAGAAATGAGCGAAGCCCGTTGCAAAGATCATTTCGTGGCCGTGTGGGACG
>JAGRGG010000003.1 GCA_020445645.1 Geminicoccaceae bacterium
GCTGTTTGCAAGATATATAATTGCCAAAAAAAGACTCCACGTCAGCGGACGCGAAGCGTTTTCAGACCCACCCCCCAAGCTCGTTCCTGGCAAGCCCGGCAAGAAACGCGACGTGGTCGTCCTGGTCGTTGAGGCAGGGGACGTAGGCGAAGTGGGTGCCGCCCGCGTGCAGGAAGCTCTCGCGGCCGGCCTTATCGATCTCCTCCAGGGTCTCGACGCAGTCGGTGACGAAGGCGGGGGAGATGACGGCGATCTTCCTGGTCCCTTGACCCGGCAGGGATTCCAGCGTCTTGTCGAGGTAGGGCTGGAGCCATTCCTCGGGGCCGAAGCGCGACTGGAAGCAGACCACGACCTTTTCCTCCGGCCAGCCCAGGGCTTCGCGGACGAGGCGGGAGGTCTTCTGGCAGTGGCAGTGGTAGGGGTCGCCCTCCATGAGGAAGCGCTTGGGCAGGCCGTGGTAGCTCATGACGAGGAGGTCGGGGGTCCAGTCGAGCGCGGCGAGGCGGCGCTCGATGCTGTCCTTGAGCAGGCGGATGTAGTCCGGGTGGTCGTGGTAGGGGGGCAGGGTGCGGATCGCGGGCTGCCAGCGCATCGCCATGAGCGCCTCGAACGCCTTGTCGTAGGCGGTGGCGGTGGTGGGAGCAGCGTATTGCGGGTAGAGCGCCATGAGAAGGATGCGGTCGCAGCCCTGGGAGACGAGGCGCTCCAGGACCGACTTGATGGGCGGGTTGCCGTAGCGCATCGCCCAGTCGACGACGATGGCGGCCTCGCTTTTCCGGTCGAGCGCCGCCCTCAGCTTCGCCGCCTGGGCGCGGGTCACGGTACGAAGCGGGCTCTCGTCGAGATCCTCGTTCCAGATGGACCGGTAGGCGGCGCCGGACTTCTTCGGCCGGGTCGAGAGGATGACGCCCTGGAGGAGCGGCTGCCAGAAGAGGGGCGAGTAGTCGATGACCCGGCGGTCGGAGAGGAACTCGGAGAGGTAGCGGCGCATCGAGCGGTAGTCGGTGCCGTCGGGGGTGCCGAGGTTCATGAGGACGACGCCGACCCGCCGCTGCCTGACGGGGGGATGGTCGGCCGGCAGGGGGCCGTGGGGGGCGTCTTCCCGCCTGAGCGTCGCCTTTTCCAGCACCGCGTCCGCCATCGCCGTTTCCTCCGCGTTGAACAGGCGACCATCTAGGCGCGGGGCGGCGGATCGCCAACCCCGCGCGGCGGGGCGGCGGAACCCCGGCCGCCGGGGCGGCGTTTCATGTGCTCTCCGCAAAGGACCCGTGCCATGTCCACCCCCACACCCGCCTCCCTGCGCGCCGCGTTCGGCCTCGAAGGGCAGGTGGCGGTCGTCACCGGCGCCTCGTCGGGGCTGGGCCGCGCCTGCGCGCTGGCGCTGGGCGCCGCCGGCTGCACCGTCGTCGTCAACCACCTGGAGGCGATGGCGGCCGACGGCGAGGCGGTCGCGGCCGAGATCGAGGCGGCGGGCGGCAAGGCCATGCCCTTTGTCGCCGACGTGTCCGACGAGGCGGAGGTGGAGGCGATGTTCAAGGAGACGGTGCGCCGCTTCGGCACAGTGCACGTCCTCGTCAACAACGCCGGCATCCAGCGGGGGGCCAAGTTCCAGGACATGACGCTGGCGGCGTGGCGGGCGGTGCTCGACGTCAACCTCACCGGGCAGTTCTTATGCGCCCGCAGCGCCGTGCGCGAGTTCCTGCGCCGGGGGCCGGAGCCCGACGTGTCGCCGTCGCTCGGCCGGATCGTCTGCATGAGTTCGGTCCACCAGACGATCCCCTGGGCGTTCGAGGTCAACTACGCCGCCTCCAAGGGGGGCGTGATGCTGCTTATGCAGTCGATGGCGCAGGAGCTGGCGACCGCGCGCATAAGGGTCAACGCCGTGGCGCCGGGCGCCATCCGCACGCCGATCAACCACGACGCCTGGGCGACGCCCGAGGCGCTGACGGAACTCCTGAAGCTCATGCCCTACGGCCGCATCGGCGAGCCGCCGGACATCGCGCACGCGGTCCTGTTCCTCGCCTCGGACCTGTCCGACTACATGACCGGCACCACCGTCTTCGTCGACGGCGGCATGTCGCTCTACCCCTCGTTCCGCGGCGCAGGTTAGGAGAACTCGCATGAGCCGCCCCATCGAGGACTACGGGTTCATCGGCAACATGCTCTCCTGCGCGCTCGTCGCCCGCGACGGCTCCATGGATTGGCTGTGCCTGCCGCGCTTCGACGGCGACGCCTGCTTCTCGGCCCTCCTCGGCACGCCCGAGAACGGCCGCTGGCTGATCGCCCCCGAGGGCGAGGTGCGCGCGACGACGCGGCGCTACCGGCCGGGCACGACGATCCTGGAGACCCGCTTCGAGACCGACGAGGGGGCGGTCACGCTGATCGACTTCATGCCGCTCGCCGACGACGAGGAGCACGTCGACGTGGTGCGCCTCGTGCGGGGCGAGCGGGGCCGGGTGCGGATGCGGATGGAGCTGGTGCTGCGCTTCGACTACGGGGGGGTGGTGCCCTGGATCCGCCGGGCGGACTTCGGCCTGCGCGCCGTCGCAGGACCCGACGCCCTGGAGGTGCGCACGCCGGTGGCGCTCGAGGGCAGGGCCATGCGGACGGTGGCGTCGTTCGACGTGGGCGAGGGCGCCACCGTGCCCTTCGGCCTGACGTGGCACCCCTCGCACCGCCCGGCCGAGCGGGATTGGGACCCCGAGAAGCGGCTCGCCGAGACCGAGGCGTGGTGGTGCGAGTGGTCCGGGCACTGCCGGTTCGACCGCGACGAGGCGCACCCCTGGCGGGACGCGGTGACGCGCTCGCTCGTCACGCTCAAGGCGCTCACCTTCCGTCCTACGGGCGGGATCATCGCCGCCGCCACGACGTCCCTGCCCGAGGCGATCGGCGGGGCGCGCAACTGGGACTACCGCTACTGCTGGATCCGCGACGCCACCCTCACCCTCTACGCGCTGCTCACCTCGGGCTACCGGGACTCGGCGGGGGCGTGGCGCCACTGGCTGCTCCGCGCCGCCGCCGGCCACCCGCGCCAGTTGCAGATCATGTACGACCTGTCCGGCGAGCGGCGGCTCACCGAGGTCGAGCTGCCCTGGCTCGACGGCTACGGGGGCTCGAAGCCGGTGCGGGTCGGCAACGCCGCCTACGGCCAGTTGCAGATCGACGTCTACGGCGAGCTGATGGACGCGCTCCATGTCGCCCGCAAGTTCAACCTGGAGCCCTCGCGGGCGAGCTGGCAGTTTCAGAAGGCGCTCCTCGACGAGCTGGAGGGTAAGTGGCGCCAGCCCGACGAGGGCATCTGGGAGGTGCGCGGCGGCCGGCGGAACTTCACGCACTCGCGCCTGATGGCCTGGGTGGCGTTCGATCGGGGCGTCAAGGCGGTGGAGGACCAGGGGCTGGACGGCCCGGCCGCGCGCTGGCGGAAGGTGCGCGACGCCATCCGCGCCGACATCCTCGAGAACGGCTGGAGCGAGAAGCGGGGGTCGTTCGTCCAGGCCTACGGCGGCGAGGCGCTTGACGCCTCGCTCCTCTTGATCCCGAGCGTGGGGTTCCTGCCGCCCGACGACCCCCGCGTCGTCGGCACGGTGGAGGCGATCCGAAAGGACCTCGTCGAGGATGGGTTCGTGCTCCGCTACCGGCCCGAGCACGCGAAGGACGGTCTGGAGGGGGGTGAGGGCACCTTCCTCGTCTGCAGCTTCTGGCTCGCCGACGCGCTCGCCATGATGGGCCGGCTGGAGGAGGCAGAGGAACTGTTCGAGCGGCTCCTCGCCGTGCGCAACGACCTCGGCCTCCTCGCCGAGGAGTACGACCCGAGGGCGAAGCGGCAGCTGGGCAACTTCCCGCAGGCGTTCAGCCACGTCGGCCTCGTCAACACGGCGAACAACCTGATCTCGGCGCACGGCCCTGCCCGCCAGCGCGCCGAGCGCGCGACGCCGGCCGAACAGCGCCCCGCCGCCGCCGGCTGAGGCGCCCGTTTCCCGGACGGGTGGCCCCCGTCCCCGGCGGCGAAGTGGCCCCGGCCGGCCGATTGCCGGCCTTTCCGGGCTTTGCTAGGTTCCCCTGTCGGCTTTCAAAGGAACCGTCCCATGACCTTCGCCCCGAACTCGCTGCACGCCCGCGACATCGCCTACACGGTCCACCCCTACACGGACCTGCGCCTGCACGAAACCAAGGGGCCGCTCGTCATCTCGCGGGGGGAAGGGGTCCGGGTCTTCGACGACGACGGCAAGGACTACATCGAGGGCGTCGCCGGCCTCTGGTGCACGAGCCTCGGCTTCAGCGAGCCGCGGCTCGCCGAGGCGGCCAAGCGCCAGATGGAGCGGATGCCCTACACCCACATCTTCGGCCACCGCTCGAACGAGCCTGCGATCGAGCTTGCCGAACGGCTCGTCAGGATGGCGCCGCCGCCCATCGCCAAGGCGTTCTTCGTCAACTCGGGCTCGGAGGCGATCGACACGGCGCTGAAGCTGATCTGGTACTACAACAACGCCCGCGGGCGCCCGGAGAAGAAGCGGATCATCGCAAGGCGCCGGGCCTACCACGGCATCACCATCGCGGCCGGGCACCTGACCGGGCTGCCCTACGCCCGCACCGGGTTCGACCTGCCGATGGCCGAACGCTTCTTCCACGTCACGACGCCCTCCCACTACCGGGACGGGCTGGAAGGCGAGAGCGAGGAGGCGTTCGCCGACCGGCTGGCACTCGAGATCGAGACGCTGATCCGCGCCCTCGGCCCCGAGACCGTCGCCGCCTTCGTCGCGGAGCCCGTCCAGGGGGCGGGGGGCGTCGTGGTGCCGCCCACGACCTATTTCGAGAAGGTGCAAAGGGTCCTCAAGAAGTACGACGTGCTCATGGTCGCGGACGAGGTGATCTGCGGCTTCGGGCGGACGGGCAACTGGTGGGGCAGCGAGACCTACGGCATCCAGCCCGACCTCGTCACCTGCGCGAAGCAGCTTTCCTCGGCCTACCTGCCGATCGGCGCCCTGCTCATGAGCGAGGACTTCTACGGCGTCCTCGCCGACCAGTCGGCGAAGTACGGCACCCTTGGCATGGGCTACACCTACGCCGGCCACCCGGTCGCGGCGGCGGTGGCGGTCGAGACGCTCAGGATCTACGAGGAGGACGACATCCTCGGCCATGTCCGGGGCGTGGTGCCCCATTTCCAGGCGCGGCTGAAGAAGCTGGCCGGCGAGGGCCTCGTCGGCGAGGCGCGGGGCGTCGGCCTCATCGGCGCCGTCGAGATCGTCAAGGACAAGAAGACCAAGGCGCAGTACGCGCCGTCCTCCAAGGCGGCGGCCGTCGTCGGGGCGCACGGGCAGAAGAACGGCCTCATCATCCGGCCCCTGCCGGGCGATTCGGTCGGCGTCTGCCCGCCGCTCATCGTGAGCGAAAGCGAGGTCGACGAACTGTTCGACCGCTTCGAGGCGGCGCTCAAGGGGGCGGCGGAGGCGCTGAAGGGGGCCGCGTAGGTACGCTTCGCCTTCTTCGCGGCCAAGAAGGACCCTCACCCCACAAAAGCACCAAAAAGAAGCAGAGAAGGCCCCGCCTCAGCGGGCGCGAAGCGTCATCTGGCGCTGGCGCGCAGGACGACCGGCAGGAACCGGGCGGCTTCTTCCCGCAGGCGCTTCAGGCACAGATCGGGCGGCATGGGGCGGGCGAAGAGGTAGCCCTGCGCCGAGCCACAGCCCTCGCGGGCGAGGAAGGCGCGCTGCGCCTCGGTCTCGACGCCCTCGGCCAGCACCTCCTTGCCGAAGGTGCGGGCGAGGTTGATGACGACCTGTACCAGCGCCTCGTCGGTCCCGTCGCGGCCGATGCCGTCGGTGAACGACTTGTCGATCTTGATCTTGTGGACGGGCAGGCGCTTCAGGTAGGCGAGCGAGGAGTAGCCGGTGCCGAAGTCGTCGATGGCGAGGCCCAGGCCCATCGCCTCCAGGTCGAGAAGGGTGCGCCGCATTACGATCTCAGCGGGGTCGACGAACAGGCTCTCCGTCACCTCCAGCTCGATCCTGCCCGGCGCCACGCCGGTCTCGGCGAGCGCCAGCGCCACCTCCCCCGGCAGGTCCTGCTGGCGGAGCTGGGCAGGCGAGATGTTGATCGCCATGCCAAGGTCGAAGCCCATGTCGCGCCACGCTCGCGCCTGCCCCATCGCCTCCCGCAGGAGCCAGGGGCCGATCGCGCGGATGAGGCCGCTCGTTTCGGCTATGGGGATGAAGGTGGCGGGGGGGATGTTGCCGCGCTCGGGGTGCGGCCAGCGCATCAGCGCTTCAAAGGCGACGATGCGGCCGGTGGCGAGGTCGACCTGCGGCTGGTAGTGCAGGCAGAGGTCGCCCCGCCCGATCGCCCGCTCAAGCTCGCGCTCCAGGTCCTTCTTCGTCCTGAGCGCCATGACGAGGCCGGGGTTGAAGACCTTGCAGCGCCGCCCGCCTGCCCGCTTCGCCTCGTCGACCGCCAACTCGGCGTGGCGCATCAGCTGCTCGTGGCCGGCCCCGTGCTTGGGGCAGAGGGCGATGCCGACGCTGGCCGAGGGCGTCACCTCGATGGCGCCTTCCTGGAGCCGCAGGGGCCGGGCGAGGCGCTCCAGCATCCCCACGGCCAGCGTCTCGGCCGCCGCCGACGAGGGCAGGCCCCGGCAGACGACGACGAAGCGGTCGCCGCTCAGGCGGAAGAGGGCGTCGTCGGCCCTGGCCTGGAGCCGCCTTGCGGCGGCGCGAAGGAGCCGGTCGCCGGCGGCGTAGCCGTGGAAGCCGTTGATGTCCTTCAGCCGGTCGATGTCGAAGGCGATGACGGCGAGCAGCGCGCCTTCGCCCGCCGTGCCGGCCGCCCGCCCGACGCAGTGCTTCAGCGCGTCCTCGCCCATGAGGCCGGTGAGCGGGTCGGTGGCCCAGCGCCGCCGCTCGGGCCGGTCGCGCGGGCCGTCCAGCACCCGCAGCGGCGGCGGTGCGGCGGCGCGTTGGCGAAAGGCCCAGAAGGTCGCCCCCACGCCGAGCAGCGCCACGACCGGCAGCATGAGGTTGCCCTGCAGGCCGCCCGAGGCAGTGCAGACGAGCAGGAGAAGGACGTTGACGAGGGTGACGAGCCACGGGACGGGCAGTCCCCACCGATTGGCCGACCGCACCCCGTCGTTCGATCGGGGGTTGAGCGCGTTCATCCGCCTACGAAGCGTACAAGGCCGGGTCGACGGGGGGACCCGTGGCGTTGATCGGGACAAAAACGGGGGCGAACGAAGATTGGACCACGATCATGCATACCTGGATATGTTTCTCCTATTCTCCAACCTCCCACTGCACGGATATTTAGCGAGTGTCAACCGACAGGTCACCTTCAGGTTGTTACAGTCCGGTCCTGTACCAAAGCGTACTTCCGCGCGCCTCGCCCATGTCTTCCAAAGTCGATCTGGCGTTCTTGTCCGGACGGGACCTAGATCCGGGTGCGGGCCAGGGCGGCCTCGTCGAGGTCGAGCCCGAGCCCCGGCGTCTCGGACAAGGCGAGGCATCCATTCCCGTCCGCGACGATCGGTCGCGCAAGGACGAAGTCGCGGGCGGGAAGGTCCCATTCGGGCGGGTCGAGGGGGAACTCGAGGCAGGGGCAGCCGCCGACCCCGCCCATGAGCTGGGCGTTGGCCATGAGGCCGACCCCGTTGCCCCATGTGTGGGGGGTGAAGAGGATCCCCGCGTCCTGCGCGCGGCGGGCCGCGTCGCGGAGCAGGCTGATGCCGCCCACCATGACGGCGTCGGGCTGGAGCACGTCGAGGGCACGCGCGTCGATGTAGCGGTCCACGTCGTGGGTCTCGCGGGCCAGCTCGCCGCCGGCGACGCGCAAGGGGGTGCGGGCGCGAAGGGCGGCGAGCCCGGCCACGTCGGCGCGGTGCAAGGGCTCCTCCAGCCAGAAGGCGCCCACCTCCTCCAGGGCATCGGCGACGAAGAGGGCGTCCTTCAGGGTCCAGCTCGGTCGGTCGTCCCAGGGCATCCGCCAGCCCTGGTTGGCGTCGACCATGAGCCCCACGTCGGGGCCGACGGCGTCGCGGGCGGCTTGGACGCGCGCGAGGTCGCGTCTCGGGTCCTCGTCCTGGAAGCGGACCTTGATGGCGCGAAAGCCCCGCCCCTTCAAGGCGGTGCAGACCTCCGCCGTCGCCTCCGGGCCGCGGCGCACCCCCGTTGAGGCGTAGAGGGGCAGGACGGGCTGCCGGCCACCCAGGAGGCGCCAGACGGGCTGGCCCAGCAGCTTGCCCAGGAGGTCCCAAAGGGCGAGGTCGAGCGGCCAGCAGCGGCCGTAGTGGAAGCTCAGATTGTCGATGATCCGAGCGTGGCGGCCCATGTCGCGGGGGTCCTGGCCGACGAAGAGGCCCTCGTGGCCCGAAAAGCCCGGCATAGCGTCGCCGGAGCCGACGCCGCAGACGCCCTCGGCCCAGACCCGGACGATCGTGGCCGTGAAGCTGCGGCGCGGCTCCGGGTCCCAGGAGGCGGGAAAGGCCGGGTCGAGTGGCAGGCGGTGGTGGGTAAGCTCGATCTTCTCGATGCGCATGGGCTATAGACCTCCCTTGCCGGCGCGAACGGGCGGCGCCGGCGGGGTCCAGCCTTGTGCCCGGTCGAAAGGCGCGTCAATGGCGGAGCGGAAGGCGCCCAGAGGGGTCGAACGGCGGCTGGAGCACGAGGGGACCCTCGTCCGCATGGGCGGGGGTCTGGCGGCGGGCCTGCCGGGGCTTCTGACCGAGGCCGGGATCGGGGCGGGGCGCGTCCTCGTCGTCGCCGACGCTTTCCTCGTCGGCCGCCGGGCGCTCGACGTTGTCCTGGACGCGCTGAAAGGGGCCGGGATCGCCGCCGAGACGGCGCCCGGCATCGCGGGCGAGCCGAAGGCGGCGACGGTCGACGGTCTCGCCGGCCGGGCGCGGACGTTCGGGGCGGAAGCGTTGGTCGCCGTCGGCGGCGGGTCGACCCTGGACGCGGCGAAGCTCGCCGCCGCCGTCGCCGTGCGGGGACGGGCGATAGACTACGCGCTCTGCGCCAGCCCCCTGCCGGCCGACGCCCTGCCGGTGGCCGCCCTGCCGACCACGGCGGGCACGGGCTCCGAAGTCACCCGCACCTCGGTCGTGAGCGACGCGAGCGGGCGCAAGCTCTGGGCCTGGGGGGACGGGCTTCGGCCCCGCCTCGCCGTCCTCGACCCTTCGCTCACGGCGAGCCTGCCGCCGGACCTCACGCTTTGGACGGCGCTCGACGCGCTCAGCCACGCGATCGAGGCGGCGACACACGCGCGGCGGACGGACCGGGCGGTGGCGGCGGCGCTGGAGGCGGCGGCCATGATCGTGGCGTCCCTGGAGCGGGTCCTTGACGACCTGGCCGACCTCGGGGGCCGGGCGGACCTCCTCTGGGGGTCGATGCAAGCGGGGCGCGCGATCGACCTCGCCGGCTGCACGGCGCCGCACGCGCTCGCCCACGCCTTGGGCTCGCTCCGCCCCGCCCACCACGGCCGGCTCGTGGCGCTGGCGCACGACGCCCTCATGGCGCCGAACGTCGAGGCCGCACCGGGATTGTTCGCGTCCGTCGCCGGGGCCGTGGGCACCGACGCGGAAGGGCTGCCGGGGTGGTTCTCGGACCTCCTCGCCCGCACCCGCCTGGACCGCGGTTTCGGGGGGGAGGGGCTCGGCGCCGGCGCGGTCGTGGCGGCGATGCTGACGCCTGAGAACCGGCCGATGCTCGCCGCCAACCCCAAAAGCTATTCAACCGACGAACTGGAACGGCTCGTGGCACCCCTGCTCGCCGCCTGAACCCAAGCAAAGGACCTTCATGCAGACGCCCCCCAGCGCCGAGCCCCGCCCCCTTCGCCTGGAGCGCCACGGCGTCGCCTGGACCGACGACTACGCGTGGCTGCGCGATCCCGCCTACCCGGAGGTGAAGGATCCCCGGATCCTCGCCTATCTGGAGGCCGAGAACGCTTGGTACGAGGCGGCGACGGCACCCTGGCGGGGCTTCGTCGACGGGCTGCACGCCGAACTCAAGGGGCGGATCAAGGACGAGGACGCCTCGGTCCCCGCGCCGGACGGGCCGTTCCTCTACCACTGGATGTTCCGGGCGGGGGCGCAGTACCGGACGTGGTGCCGGCGGCCGCGGGGCGGCGGCGAGGCCGAGGTGGTGTTCGACGAGAACGCGGCGGCGCGCGGCAAGGGCTACTTCCAGTTGCGGGCGCTCGCCCCCTCGCCCGACCACCGCCGCCTCGCCTACGCCGTCGACGAGGACGGCTCGGAGCGCTACGCGCTCCACGTCCACGACCTGGACGAGCGCCTCGCCCTCGCCGAGGCGATCCCCGACACCTCGGGCGCCGTGGCGTGGTCGGCGGACGGGAAGACGCTCCTCTACGTCGAGCTGAACGAGCGGCTGCGCCCGTTCCGCGTCCAGGCGCACCGGCTGGGGGACGGCGGGGCTGACGCCGTGCTGTTCGAGGAGGACGACCCCGCCTTCTTCGTCTCGGTCCGCCGCACCCTGAGCCGCCGCTTCGTCGTCGTCCACAGCGGCAGCCACGAGACCCACGAGGCGTGGCTCCTGGACGCGGCCGACCCCTTCGCCCCCCTTCGCCTCGTGGCCCCTCGCCTGAAGGGGCGGCGGCTCCAGGTCGAGCACCAGGCCGGGCACCAGGCCGGGCATGGGGGCGGACGGCTCGTCGTCCTGACCAACGACCGGCACGAGAACTTCCGCCTCGTCGAGGCGCCCGTCGACGGGCCTGGGCCGGAAAGCTGGCGGGAGGTGGTCGCGGGCTCGGACCGGCGCTACTGGCAGGGGCTGGTCGCCTTCGAGCGCCACGTCGTCCTGCGCGGGCGGATCGAGGCCGAGGACGCCGTCGTCGTTCTGGGGCCGGATGGGGGGGAGCGGCGCGTCGCCTTCGACGAACCCCTGCTCTCGATCGAGTGGGGCGAGAACCGCGAGCACGGCACGGCGACCCTTCGCCTCGTCGTCTCGTCGCTGAAAACCCCGCGCACCGTCGTCGACCTCGACCTCGACACCCACGCCCTCGCCGTCCGGAAGGTGCAGGAGATCCCGTCGGGCTACGACCCGGACCGCTTCGAGACGCGGCGCCTTTGGGCCACGGCCCCGGACGGGCAGCGGGTGCCGGTCTCGGTCGTCCACGAAAAGGGGCATCCGCGCGACGGCAGCCGCCCCCTCCTCCTCTACGGCTACGGCGCCTACGGCCACGGGATGGAGACGGCGTTCGCCCCCTCCAGGCTCACGTTGCTGGAGCGCGGCTTCGCCTACGCCATCGCCCACGTGCGCGGCGGCGACGAATTGGGGCAGCGCTGGTACCGGGAGGGCAGGCTGGAAGGCAAGCCGAACAGCTTTTCCGACTTCGTCGCCGCCGCCGAGGCGCTGGTCAGGGAAGGCTACGCGCGGCCGGGGCGGATCGCGGCGCGCGGCGGCAGCGCCGGGGGGATGCTGATGGGCGCCGTCGCCAACCTGCGCCCCGACCTCTGGGGCTGCCTCGTCCTGGAGGTGCCGTTCGTCGACGTGCTGAACACCATGCTCGACGACACGCTCCCCCTCACCCCCATCGAGTGGCCGGAATGGGGCGACCCTATCCAAGACCCCACGGCGTTCGCGCGCATCAGGGGCTACAGCCCCTACGACAACGTCGGGGCGAAAGACTATCCCCCCATGCTGGTGACGGCGGGCATCAGCGACCCGCGCGTCACCTACTGGGAACCGGCCAAGTACGTGGCGAGGCTCCGCGCGCGGCGCACCAACGACGCGCCGCTCTTCCTCAAGACCAACATGGGCGCCGGCCACTTCGGCGCGTCGGGGCGGTTCGACGCCCTGCGCGAGCTGGCGGAAGCGTACGGGTTCGTGCTCAGGGTCATGGGGCGGTAGCCCGACTGTGGCCGAACGAACACGGCCGGGGACCGGGGCGCCGCCGCCGCCGTGCCGCCGCATCAACCGGATACGCAATCCTCGACGTTCAAGACGAACGCGCTTGCCTCGGCTTTCGATATCGTTAAAGTGTAACATTCGTAGGATGCTTTGGCCCGATCTACTTCAATCTGGAGGTGAAACGCCGATGCGGCTAAAAACGCTTGGGCTGGCCCTATTCATGATTGCGTGCCTCTTCCAGGGGGCCGCGCACGCGGCGTCGAAGCCGCACTTCGTGATCGTCATGACCGACGACCAGTCGTTCCGCGAGTTCGACCGCACCATCATGCCCAAGACGTTCCGCGCGATCGCCGACAAGGGGGCGATGCTCACGAACGCGTGGTTCAACGTGGCCCTGTGCTGCCCGGCGCGGGCGAACTTCCTGACGGGCAAGTACGCGCAGAACACCGGCGTGTCCGCGAACAGCTACGCGCAGTTCCTGGCCGGCGGCAACGAGCCGCAGACCTTCGCCGCCGTGCTCGCCAAGGCCGGCTACGTCAACATCATGTCCGGCAAGCACCTGAACGGCTACAACGGCTACCTCAACGGGCGCTTCCACCTCCCGGAAGGGTGGACCTACTGGACGGCCCGCGTCGGCGGCGCGAACATCTACACCGACTCGACCGTCATCAACGAAGCCGGCAAGAGGACCAAGGTCCAGGAATACACGACCGACTACTACTTCGATCAGGCGGTCATCGACGTCGCCGCCGCGCTTCGGACGGGCCAGCCCACCCTCACCTTCGTCAACGTGAGCGCCCCGCACACGCCCTACATACCCCCGGCCAGGTACAAGGGTGCCTGCAACAACGTGCCGCTCCCCAGGATCCCGTCCTACAACCACAAGGACCCGCTCAAGCCGGCCTACACCGTGATCGGCAAGTTCAACCAGACGTTCGAGGCGAAGCTCAACCAGAGCCGCCGCGACCGCATCTGCTCGCTCCGGTCGGTCGACGACGGCGTCGAGAAGCTGGTGCAGGCCTACGAACAGGCCGGGCAGGGCAACAACACCTACTTCATCTTCATGTCCGACAACGGCATGCTGATGGGCGAGCACGGCCTCACCAACTCGAAGGGGTCGCCGCACCAGGAATCGCTGCGCATGTTCCTCGCCATCCGCGGGCCGGGGATCAGGCCGCGGAGCGAGATCGGGCAGCTGATAGGCATCGCCGACCTCGCGCCGACGATGTACGAGCTCGCCGGCGTCGCCACCCCGGCCTGGGTCGACGGCCGCTCGATCGTGTCGGTGTGGGGCCCGAAGCCGCCCTCGGCGGCGGCGTGGCGCAAGGTGCTCCCCGGCCAGCTGATAACCTCGGGCTCGACCCCCCGGATCCCGTCCTGGCGGGGCGTCGTCACGGCCAAGGGCCAGACCTACGCCGAGTATGCGGGGCTCAAGGGCAAGGGCGTGTGGCAGGAGTTCTACGACCGCAACCTCGACGCCTACGAGTTGAGCAACCGGGCCAACCGCCAGCCCAGCTGGCTGCTGACGCGCTTTGCCTATCTCACCAAGCAGCTCAACACCTGCGCCGGCGCCACCTGCCGGGAGCGTGAGCAGTCCTACGTGCCCGCTTCCCGCTAGGTTCTCCGGGTACTCCTTGGTGTCCTGGTCCGCTTTTCGCGCAACGGACCGTTGCCGAAGCCGGCGGACCGGTTCACACCGCGTTACGGATGTCAACTTTCTAGGTGGAAGCCCATGTCGTTTCGGTTCGATCGCACGTGCCTGACCGTGTCGCTGCTCCTGCTCGCGTCGTGCAGCGGCGGGGGAAGCGGCGGCGGTGACGGGTCCGGCGCCGGCCCGACGCCGGGCGGGACCACGACCACGGGCGGGACGACCACCACCGGGGGCGACACCACGACCACGGGCGGGGCGACCACGACGGGCGGTGTCACGACTACCGGAGGGACTACCACCGGCGGCACGACGACCGGGGGCGGCACGACGACCACCGGGGGCACCACGACCACCGGCGGCACGACGACCGGGGGCGGCCCGCAGATCGGAACGGCGACGTCCACGACGACGGGCGCCGCGACGACCGCCGCCGCCGTCGACGCGGGCGGCGTCGCCGTCGAGACCGGAAACGGGCTGCGCGTCGCAGCCAGCGCCCCGTTCGCCACGATCGAGAACAACGTCGACCAGTACGAGGCCGACGACGGCACGGTCTGGGCGTCGCGCAAGGGCCAGACGACGCTGGGGGCGAGGCTCGACTACACGGCGTTCGGCGTCTGGCGCGGCCTCCTGCCGGACGGGGGCACGACCGAGGCGGGCGCCTTCTTCACGGGCGAGCCCACCCCCCCGGCCGGCGTCCCGACCACGGGCACGGCGGCCTACGCGGGCGGCGCCATGGCGGTGGAGGAGAGCGGCGGCGGCGAGGTGGTGGAGCCCTATTTCGGCACGTCGACGCTGACGGCGGACTTCGCCGCCGGCGCCGTGACCGGCGGCGCCGCCTTCGACGGCCTGGGCGTCGACTTCGGGACGATGGGCATCGAGGGCGCCGGGTTCGGCGGCACGGGCGCCACCTCCGATCGCGGCCACGGCGGCGCGGCCTCCGGCCGCTTCGCCGGCCCGAACGCGCAGGAGGCGGCGGGGACGTTCACCCTCTCCGGCCCCTCGCAGCTCCGCGGCTCGTTCGGCGCGGCGCGGCGGTAGGGCAGGTCGAAGAGCCCAAAGCGCCCCCAAATTCCACCTCGTGCCCCGGACTCGGATCTGGGGCCTACATGCTCAAACCCCCGAGCCGCTCGCAGGGACTTTCGTGGGGGCAGCAGCTAAGCCCCGGCTCCGAGTCCGGGGCACGCTGGCGTAAGCTGGAGCACGGGCGCTCCGATCACCACCAATAAACAAACAAAAAAGAAAAAGGCCCCGCGCCAGCGGGCGCGAAGCGCAACCTATTCTTCCGGCACGTTCCGCTCCAGCTCGTCCAGCCAGACCCTGGCGTTGCCGTCCGACGGCGCCCGCCAGTCGCCGCGGGGCGAGAGGGATCCCCCGGCCGCGACCTTGGGGCCGTTCGGCATCGCCGAGCGCTTGAACTGGCTGAAGCCGAAGAAGCGGCGGAGGAAGACGGCGAGCCAGCGGCGGATCTCGGGGAGGCCGTAGGCGTTGCGCCCTTCTTCGGGGAAGTGCGGCGGCCACGAGCCCCTGGCGGCGTCGCCCCAGGCGCAAAGCGCGAGGAAGGCGATCCTGGACGGGCGGAAGCCGTAACGGAGCACGTAGTAGAGGGTGAAGTCCTGAAGCTCGTAGGGGCCGATCACCGCCTGCGTGCTCTGCGGGCGTTCGCCGGGCTTCGCCGGCACGAGTTCGGGGGAGATCTCGGTGTCGAGGATCGAGAGGAGGGTTTCGTTCGCCGCGTCGCCGAGCTGGGCGGTGCCGACGACCCAGCGGATCAGGTGCTGGATGAGCGTCTTCGGCACGCCCGAATTGACGTTGTAGTGCGCCATCTGGTCGCCGACGCCGTAGGTGCACCAGCCGAGCGCGAGTTCGGAGAGGTCGCCCGTGCCGACGACGATCCCGCCCTGCTGATTGGCGAGGCGGAAGAGGAAGTCGGTGCGAAGCCCCGCCTGGACGTTCTCGAAGGTCACGTCGTGGACCGGCTCGCCCCGGCCGAAGGGGTGGCCGATCTCCCGGAGCATCCGCTCTGCGGTCGGGCGGATGTCGAGTTCGTGGGCGGAGACGCCGAGGGATGCCATGAGGCGGTGCGCGTTCGCCCTGGTGGCGTCGCCGGTGGCGAAGCCCGGCATGGTGTAGGCCAGGATGTTCTGACGGGGCAGGCCCAGGCGGTCCATCGCCTTCGCGGCGACGATGAGGGCGTGGGTGGAATCGAGCCCGCCCGAGACGCCGATGACGGCGCGCTCGACGCTGATCGCCCGCAGGCGCTGGACGAGGCCGGAGACCTGGATGTTGTAGGCCTCGTAACAGTCGAGCGCGAGGCGGTCGGGGTCGGCGGGGACGAAGGGGAAACGTTCCAGGGGACGGCGGAGGCCGAGGTCGGTCAAGGGCGGGTCGACGCGGAAAGGGACGCGGCGGAAGTCTCCGGGCGCGATGCCAAGGACGCGGCGGTTGTCGTCGAAGCTGCCCATCCGCGCCCTCTCCTGGCGGACGAGGTCGAGGTCGACGTCGGCGAGCGTCGTGGCGCCTTCCAGGGGGAAGCGCTCGTTCTCGGCCAGGAGGACGCCGTTCTCGAACACCGACGCCTGCCCGTCCCAGGCGAGGTCGGTGGTCGACTCGCCGGTGCCGGCGGCGGCGTAGAGGTAGGCGCCGAGGCAGCGGGCCGACTGCGCTCGCGCGAGGAGCGCGCGGGTTTCGGCCTTGCCGATCGTGATGTTGCTGGCGGACAGGTTGGCGAGCACGGTGGCGCCGGCGAGGGCGGCCCTGCCGCTGGGGGGGAGGGGCACCCACAGGTCCTCGCAGATCTCGGCGTGGACGACGAGCCCCGGCACGTCCTCCGCCTCGAACAGGAGGTCCGGGCCGAACGGCGCGTCGTCCCCGCCGAGCCGGATCGTCCCGCCCTCGGTGCCGGCGCCCGACGCGAAGTGGCGGCGCTCGTAGAACTCGCGGTAGTTCGGGAGGTGGACCTTGGGCACGACCCCCAGCACGCGGCCCCCCTGGACGGCGACGGCGGCGTTGTAGACGCGGCCCCCGTGGCGCAGCGGGGCGCCGACGAGGAGGAGGGGGGAGAGACCCGCCGTGCCGGCCTTGAGAGCCTCGATCGCGTCCAGAACGGCATCCAGAAGGGCATCCTGGAGGAGGAGGTCGTCGATGGCGTAGCCGGAGAGGCAAAGTTCGGGGAAGACGAGGACGGCGGCGCCCTCGTCCGCCACGGCCCCCGCCGCGTCCAGCACGGTCGTCGCGTTGGCGATAGGGTCGGCGAGGGCACAGCGGACGGTGCAGGCGCCGACGCGGGCGAAGCCGTGCTGGTAGAGCGAGCGGAACGCCGCGCCGTCGTCCATGCGCCCCCCTACTCCTCCATCCGCGCCTTGATCTCGGCGAGACCCGCCTCGTAGATCCCGGCGATGGCCGCCTGCGCCTCCTCCTGGCTCGCGTCCTTGGGGGCGAAGGTGCTCTTCCAGACGACGCGCGACTTGCCCTCGCCGACGCTGTCGACGGTGATGGTCGACTTGTAGTCGCTGACCGGTAAGGGGCTTTTGAGGATCCGGTAGCCGTACTGGCGGGCGGCGTCGTCGCGCGAGGTCTCCTCCTCCAGGATCTCGCCGCCGCCCTGAAGCACCAGGAGGCGCCGTTCCTTGCCGGCTTCCTCGCTCTCGGTGCACGTGGCGACGGCGGGGTGCCAGTCGCCGATGGCGCACCACGGCCCGACCATCGACCAGACCTCGTCCGGCGGGGCGTCGAGGTCGACCGTCCGATCGACCTCGATCGCCAGCGCCGGGCCGGAAAGGAGGGCGAGAAGGGCGGCGGCGGGGAGGAGGCGCTTCATGACGTTCGGCCTTTATCGGGTTGCTTGGCGCCCCTTCTAGCCCGGCGCCGCCCAGACGAGAAGCGCGGTGAGCGTGACGACCGAGAGGACGTGGGTGAGGAGGACGAGGCCCGACGCGCCTTCGGCGTAGACGCCGTAGCGCCCGGCGACGACGAAGACGGTGGCCGCCGTCGGCAGGGCCGCGAGGACGAGGATGGGGGCGCTCGTCGCCCGCGGCATCGGCCAGAGCCACGAGGCGATGCCGGCGACGAGGAGGGGGTGGAGGACGAGCTTCATGAGGGCGAGCGAGAGGAGTTCCCGCCCCGCCCCGCCGAGGCGGGTGCCGACGAGCGACGCGCCGAGCGCGAACAGGGCGCAAGGGGCGGCGGCGGCGCCCAGGAGCCCCGCGAACGCCTCGACCGTGCCCGGCAGGCCGAACGGCAACGCGGCGGCGAAGGCGCCGAGGAGCACGGCGAGGATGAGCGGGTTGAACGCCAGCCCCCGCGCGACCCCGACGAACGCGGCCCGCCCGCCGCCGCCGCCTTTGGCCCCCACCTCCAGGAGAACGATCGTCAGGAACACGGTCGTCAGGTTGTCGAAGGTGACGGCCAAGACGGCGGGCAGGGCCTGATCGCGCCCGAACCCGGTGATGAGGAGGGGAATGCCCATGTAGCCGACGTTGCCGAACGACGCCCCCAGCCCCATCAGCGCCGCCTGCCCGACCCCGGCCCCGAAGACGAGCCGCCCGACGAGGAAGCCCAGCGCGTAGACGGAAAAGGAGGCGCCGTAGTAGGCGACGAAGAAGTCGGGCGCCAGCAGCTCCCGCGTGGGGGTTCCCGCCACCTTGGCGAACAGGAGCACGGGCAGGGCGAACCAGTAGACGAAGGCGTTGAGCCCGGCCACGGCGGCGCGGTCCAGGATCCGCCAGCGCAGGGCGGCGAATCCCAGGAAGATGAGGGCGAAGAAGGGGACCGCTACGTCGAGGATCGCGCGCACAGGGGAGCTTTCGGCAGGTTACGCCCCGCGCCGGCGGACGCGAAGCGTGAACCGGCCCTAGAGCAGTTCCTGAAGGAAGGGAAGCAGCGGCCGGTCGGCGGGCGGCATGGGGAGTTGGAACAGGGCCTGGGGCCTCGCCCAGCGGAGCGCCTGTCCTTCCTTGCCTTCGGGCTCGCCCCGCCAGCGGCGGCAGACGTAGAGGGGCATGAGGAGGTGGAAGGCGTCGTAGGGGTGGGAGGCGAAGGCGAGGGGGGCGAGGCAGGCGGTCTCGGTGTCGATCCCGAGTTCTTCCCGGAGTTCGCGGACCAGGCAGGCTTCGGGGGTCTCGCCCGGGTCGAGCTTGCCGCCGGGGAACTCCCACAAGCCGGCGAGGGGCTTGCCCTCGGGGCGCCGGGTGACGAGGACGCGGCCGTCGCCGTCGACGAGGGCGCAGGCGGCGACGAGGAGGAGGCGCATCTAGGAGCGGTAGTCGGCGTTGATGTCGATGTAGCCGTGGGTGAGGTCGCAGGTCCAGACGGCGGCCTTGCCGGGACCAATGCCGACGGTGGCCTCGATCAGGATCTCCCGGCCCTTCAGGTGGGCGTCGATCGGCGCCTCGTCGAGGTCGGGGACGGCGCCGCCGTTTCGGGCGACGGGAAAGCCCCCGAAGGCGACGCCGATGCGGGGCAGATCGACTTTTTCCCCCGCGTTGCCGATCGCCATCAGGACGCGGCCCCAGTTGGCGTCGCCGCCGGCGATCGCGGTCTTGACGAGGGGCGAGTTGGCGATCTCGAGGCCGATCCGCCGGGCGCTGGCGTCGCTTTCGGCGCCGTCCACGCGGATCTCGACGAGCTTCGTGGCGCCCTCGCCGTCCTTGACCACCATGAGGGCGAGGTCCTTCAGGACCGCGAACAGGGCCTGCCTGAAGCCCGCCAGCGCCGGGTCGTCGGCGCTTTGAGGCATCGGGTTGCCGGCCTTGCCGGTGGCGAGGAGGAGGAGGGTGTCGGAGGTGGAGGCGTCGCCGTCGACGGTGATGGCGTTGAACGACTGGTCGGCGCCCTCCTCGACCAGGCGCTGGACGAGGGGGGCGGGGAGGAGCGCGTCGGTGGCGACGAAGGCCAGCATGGTCGCCATGTCGGGGGCGATCATGCCCGACCCCTTGGCGATGCCGGTGACGGTGACGGGGCGGCCGGCGATGTCGGCACGCCTCGAGGCCCACTTGGGGAAGGTGTCGGTCGTCATGATCGCCGCCGCCGCCGTCTCGATGCCGTCAGGGGCAAGGGCGGCGACCAAGTCCGGCACGGCGGCCTCGATCCTCTCGACCGGCAGGCGCTGGCCGATGACGCCCGTGGAGGCGACCAGCACCTCCTCCATCCGGCAGCCGATGGCGTCCGCCACGGCCTTCGCCTCGGCGCGGACGGCGCGGTCGCCCTCCTCGCCCCGAAAGACGTTGGCGGTGCCGGCGTTGGCGATGACGGCCCTTGCCCGCCCGCGCGCGACGACCTCGCGGCACCAGGGGACCGGGTGGCCGGGGACGGCGGAGCGGGTCAGCACGCCGCCGACGGCGGTGCCCTCGGCGGCCTCGATGAGGAGGAGGTCGGGACGGTCCCGGTAGCGGAGGCCCGCCTCGATCGCGGCGAAGCGGACGCCCTTCACGGGAAGGGGGTCCAGCATCGCCGCCGGCGCCAGAGGCGAGCGCGTCGAAGGGGCCACGTGGGGGACCTACTGCTGTGCCGGGGCGGCGCCCTCGGTGCCGCCGTCCGTGGCGCCGCCGGCGGTGCCGCCCGGAGTCGGGGTGTCGGTGGGGGTGTCGGTCGGAGCGGCGGCGGCTTCGCGCGGGTCAGGGGCGGGCTTGCCGTCGGGGCCGAAGCGCTCGATCGTCGCCTTCTCGCGCAGACCCGCCATCATCGACTCGACCGCCGCCGCCGCGATTTCGTCGCGGAGCACGGGCGCCATCTCCTCGAAGGCGGGCTCGGCCATCCGCTTGTCCTCGACCTGGATGACGTGCCAGCCGAACTGGGTCTGGACGGGCTCCTTCGTGTAGCTGCCCTTGTCCATCTTGAAGGCGGCCTCGGCGAAGGGTGCGACCATCGCCTCCTTGCGGAACCAGCCGAGATCGCCGCCCTGGGGGCCGGACGGGCCGGTGGACTCCTTCTTCGCCACCTCGGCGAAGTCGGCGCCGCCATCGAGTTCCTTGATAACCGCCTCGGCCTTCTCCTTCGTGTCGACCAGGATGTGCCGAGCCTTCACCTCCTCGTACTTGAAGTCGGGCTGCGACTTCTTCGCATCAAAGGCGGCCTTCAGCTTGTCGTCGGTCGTCGCCGTCGCGATCACCTTGGCGATGGCGGCCTCCTGCAGGACGGCGTCGGTCGCGGCCTCGATCCGCTTCTTCACCGCCGCGTCCTGCCCGAGCTTCTCGGCCTTGGCGTCGTCGAGGAGCAGCGCACCTTCGATCAGCCGCTCGCGCAGGGGCTCGAAGAGCTGGTCCATCGGCATCTGCTGGAACTGCTGCGGCAGCTGCCGGTAGGCGGCCTGCATGTCGGCCGTCGTCAGCTTCTGGCCGTTGACGGTGGCGACGACGGTGTCCTGCGCCCGTGCCGGCCCGGCGAGCACGACGGCGGAGAGGACGAGGGCGGAGAGGACGCCAGCGCGCATGGGGACTCCTTGAGACGGGCGGGGAGGCGGGCGGGAAAACGCGGCGCATAAAGCCACAATCGCCGCCTGCCCGCAAGAAAGGGAAGGTGAAAACGGCATGACGTTTCGCTCATCCTGCGCGGGGTTCTCACGCAGGATTTATCCCGGCGGCGCCGGGCAGCGCCTATGGTGGCGCTCCTGCCCCGAGCGCCCCGAACCCCCCGAACCCAAGCCGCGAAAGCCCATCGATGACCGACTTCACCCCCGACCTATGCATCGTCGGCGCCGGCTCCGCCGGGCTGTCGCTCGCGGCGGGGGCGGCGGGGGTCGGCGCCGAGGTGGTCCTGATCGAGAAGGGGGCGATGGGCGGCGACTGCCTCAACGTCGGCTGCGTGCCCTCCAAGAGCCTGATCGCCGCCGGGCGGCGGGCGGCCGCGATGCGGGCGAGCGCGCCCTTCGGGATCGCCGCCGTTAAGCCCGCCATCGACGCGGACGCCGTGCGGGCGCACGTGCGCGACGTGATCGCCGGCATCGCCCCCAACGACAGCGTCGAACGGTTCGAGGGGCTGGGGGTGCGGGTGATCAAAGCGGCGGCCCGGTTCACCGGCCCGGACACGCTGGAGGCCGGGGGGCACACGGTCCGGGCGCGCCGCTTCGCCCTTGCCACCGGCAGCCGCCCCGTCGCCCCGCCGATTCCGGGGCTGGACGCCGTGCCCTACCTCACGAACGAGACGGTGTTCGACGTGGCGCCCGCCTTCGACCGCCTCCTCGTCGTCGGCGGCGGCGCCATCGGCTGTGAGCTGGCGCAGGCGTGCCGGCGGCTCGGCGCCGGGGTAACGCTGGTCGAGATGGGGAAGATCCTGGCGAAGGACGACCCGGAATTGGTCGCTTATGTGCGGGCGCGGATGGCGGCGGAGGGCGTGGACCTGATCGAGGACGCCAAGGTGAAGCGGGTCGAGGCGGGGCCGGCGCTCGTCGTCGAGGCGGGCGACGGGGAGCGGCGCGTCGCGGGCTCCCACCTCCTGGTCGCCACCGGGCGGCGCCCGGTCACGGACGGGCTCGGGCTGGAGGCGGCGGGGATCGCCTTCGGCAAGGGGGGAATCGAGGTCGACGCCCACCTGCGCACGTCCAACCGCCGCGTCTACGCGATCGGCGACTGCAAGGGGCCGCCCATGTTCACTCACGCGGCCGGGCACGAGGCGGGGGTCGTCCTCCAGAACGCGCTGTTCCGCCTCTGGGCGAAGCCGGCGAACGCCTCGACCCCGCACGTCACCTTCACCGACCCCGAACTCGCCCAGGTGGGGCTTACCGAGGCCGAGGCGAAGGAACGGCACGGCGAAGGGGTGCGGGTGCTGCGCTGGAGCTTTTCCGACAACGACCGGGCGCGCGCCGAGCGGCTGGAGGGGCTGGCGAAGATCGTCCTCGACAAGAAGGGCAACGTCGTCGGCGCCGGGATCGCGGGCGAGGGGGCGGGCGACCTGCTGGTGCCCTGGCAGCTCGTCATGGCCGGCAAGGCGGACCTGAAGGATCTGGCGCGGCTCGTCGTTCCCTACCCCACCTTGAGCGAGGTCTCGAAGCGCGCGGCCGGGAGCTTCTACGCGCCGAAGCTGTTCGGCACCTGGAGCCGGCGCGCCGTCTCCCTTCTGAAGAGGCTCCCCTAGCATGGCGACCGAGGTGAAAGGCGAAGGCGGGACGGGCGGCTGGCGCCGCTACTGGCCGCTGCTGGCGCTCCTCCTGGTCGCCGCCGCCGTCTGGGCGTCCGGCCTCTACCGCTATCTGAGCCCGGACGCGCTCAAGACCCACTACGGCGACCTCAGGGGCTACGTCGCCGCCCACCCCTTCCTCGCTCCCGTCGCGTTCGCCTGCCTCTACGCCGTCGCCGTCGCCGTCTCGCTGCCGGGGGCGGCGCTGCTCACCCTCGCAAGCGGCCTCCTGTTCGGCACGTGGCTCGGCGCCTTTCTCGTCGTCGTCGGCGCCACGGCCGGCGCCGTCGTCGTGTTCATGGTCGCCCGCACCTCGCTCGGCGAGCCCTTGCGCCGCCGCGCCGGCCCCTGGCTGGAGCGGATGGCGTCCGGCTTTCGGGAGGACGCCTGGAGCTACATGCTGTTCCTGCGCCTCGTCGCCGTGTTCCCGTTCTGGCTCGTCAACATCGTCCCGGCCTTCCTGGGCGTGCCGCTTCGCACCTACGCGCTCGCCACCCCGATCGGCATCGCGCCCGCCACCGTCGTCTACGCCGGGATCGGCAGCGGGCTCGGCGACGTGATCGAGCGGGGCGGCGACATCGGCCTCGGCACGGTCCTGACGCCGGGCGTCCTCCTCCCGCTTGCCGGCCTCGGCCTCCTGGCCTTGCTGCCGATCGCCCTCAAGCGCTGGCGCCGCCGGAAGGCGGCCTAGGCCTCCACGACGACGAGCGCGCCCAGATAGACGGCGTAGCCGACGAGCAGGGCCGCCCCCTCGCCGCGCGACAGCCGCCGGCCGGTCCAGGCGAAGGCGAGGAGGAGGAGGGTCGTGCCCGCCATGACCCAGAGGTCGAAGGCGACGATGCCGGGGGGCGCCTCGATCGGGTGGACGAGGGCGGTGACGCCCAGGATCCCCAGGATGTTGTAGATGTTGCTGCCGATGACGTTGCCGAAGGCGATATCGGTCTGGCCGCGCCGCGCCGCCGTGACGGTGGTGACGAGTTCGGGCAGGGAGGTGCCGACGGCGACGACGCTGAGGCCGATTACCGTCTCCGGGATCCCGGCGCCGGCGGCGAGCCGCACGGAGCCGGCGACGAGGAGGCGGGCGCCGAGGACGGTGAGGGCGAGCCCGCCCAAGGCCGCGAGCGCGCCGAGCCAGAAGGGCCAGCCGCCCGCCTCGGCCCCGGCGCCCGCCGCCCCGTCCTCCTGCCGGATGCAGACGAACAGGTAGAGGGCGAGAAGGACCAGGAAGACGCCCCCGACGGGCCGGCCGAACCCGCCCGCGAGCGCCGCCAGCACGCAGGCGAGGGTGGCGACGACGAGCGCCGCCCCGTCGCGGAGCAGCGTCGGCCGGGCGCAGGCGATCGGCGTGATCAGGGCGCCGACGCCCAGGATGAGGAGCACGTTGGCGACGTTGCTGCCGACGACGTTGCCGACCGCGATCCCGGGCGAGCCGATCATCGCCGCCTGAAGGCTCGTCACCAGTTCCGGCATCGAGGTGCCGAAGCCGACGACGGTGAGGCCGATCAGGAGCGGCGAGACGCCGAGCCGCCCCGCCACGGCGACGGCGCCGCGGACGAGCGCCTCGCCGCCGGCGAGGAGGAGGACGAGGCCGGCGGCGACGAGAAGGATGTCCATGAGGGCGAGGGCACTCGTTGTTGAAGGCGAAGCGTGTTCAGGCGGGCGCCGGCGCGCCCCCAGCCGGGTCCCGGTCGACGTCCTCCGCATACGCCTGGGCCAGCTTCTCGTCCGCCTCCGCCTCGTCCGCCGCGTCGGCCTGGGGTTCTGTGTTCAGCGACTCCAGTTCCGGAACGTAATCGAGCTCGACCAGGATCGGGAAGTGGTCGGAGCCGATATGAGGCAGGCGCTCGATGCGGCGGAGAAGAAAGGCCTCGCTGACGAAGACGTGGTCGAGCGGCCAGCGCAGGAACCAGTGCTTGGCGTCGAAGGTGTTGAACATGCCGCGTCCGATGCGCGGGTCGATGAGGTGGCTGAGGCGCCGGAACAGGCGGCTCGTGTGCGACCATGCCACGTCGTTGAGGTCGCCGATGAGGATGACGGGGTCCTCGGTCGTGGCGATCTCGCGGCCGGCGAGGACCAGCTCGGCGTCGCGGGGCAGGGAGGTGTCGGCCTCCCCCGGCGCCGGCGGCTCCGGGTGGATGCCGTGGAGGTGGATCAGCGCGCCCGAGCGCAGCCGCAGCTTGGTGCGGATCGAGGGTATGTCCTTCTTGAGCAGAAAGCGCAGCTCGGGCTCGACGAGTTCCAGGCGGGAGCGGAAGACGAGGCCGTAGGTGTTCGGGATCGGGCAGCGGATGCTGTGCGGCCAGCGGTCCTCGAGGGTCGCTAGCCGCTCGTCCCACCAGGGGTCGGTCTCGAGGGCGAAGAAGGCGTCCGGGTCCTCCTTGCGGATGAGGTCGAGGAGGCCGTCCGCCTGTCGGTTGTCCTGGAGCACGTTGACGACGAGGAGGCGCAGCGTGCAGGGGCCGGGCTCGCCCCTGGCGGGGGCCAGATCCTTCCGCCAGATCGGGGTGTAGGGCAGGATCACCCAGAGCTGGACGAGGAGGGCGGCGACGGCGGCGCCCAGGATGGCGGTCTCCGCCCAGGTGTTCTGGAACAGCGCGAGCCCGACGGTTCCGACGAGGCCGAGCACGACGAACTGGACGCGCGGAAAGTCGCAGAAGCGCACCCACCACGACACCCAGGGCGTCAGCGAGAGGGCGGTGACGAGGACGAAGAGGAGGTCGAGGAGGACGAGCCCGCTGCGCAGGCCCTGGAGCATCATGCCCCGTCCTTCCGCGACCAGTCCGGGCGCCGCTTGGCGGTGAAGGCGTCGAGCCCTTCCGCGAAGCTCTCCCCCAGCGCGTTGTCGACGATCACCCCGGTCGCCCGGGCGTAGGCCGCCTCCAGCCCCGTTCCCGCCTTGGCGTCGACCTGGGCGTAGAAGGCGCGCTTGCCCAGCGCCAGCACCTCGGCGGGCTTGTCGAGGAGGCGGCCGCAGAGGTCCATGACGGCCGCGTCGAGGCCTTCCTTCGGCACGACCCGGTTGACGAGGCCGATCCGCCTCGCCTCCCGGGCGTCGATGAAGTCGCCGGTGAGCAGCATTTCGAGCGCCGCCTTTCTCGGCACGGCGCGGGCGAGCGCCACCATCGGGGTCGCGCAGAACAGGCCGTACTTCACGCCCGAGGTGGCAAAGCGGCTCGTCTCGGAGCAGACGGCGAGGTCGCAGGCGGCGACGAGCTGGCAGCCGGCCGCCGTCGCGATCCCGTCGACCTTGGCGATGACGGGCTGGGGGATCGTCGTGAGGCGGGTCATGAGGATGGAGCAGAGGCCGAACAGCTCGCCCAGGCCCTCCCGCGTCCGGTTCCGGCCGATCTCCTTCAGGTCGTGCCCGGCCGAGAAGACGGGGCCTTGCCCCTCGACGACGACGACGCGCCGTTCGGGGTCGGCCGCGATCGCCTCGACGGCGTCGAGGAGACCCTGGAGCAGCGCCTTGGACAGGCTGTTGAAGGCGGCGGGCCGGTTGAGGGTCAGGACCGTGACGCCCCCTTCGTCCCGGCGAAGGAGGGGGGTCCCGGCGGCTTCGTCGTGCATCGGCGCTTCGTCCTCTTCAACCTTCCTGGGGCGGCGCGCCCACGTCATAAAGGCTCTTCGGATCGGGCGCCACCGCCGCGCCGCCAGTCCCGGCACGGTCGTCGCTTGTCATACCGGAGGGTGGATGCAAGGATAGAACCACTCGTAGACGGTGCCATTCCTTTTTCGGCTTGTGCTAGTAAGGGTTCGCGCTTGTCGTAGCGACATAAGACCGTCGGGGTCCGCCCCGTTCCTTCCATCGTCAGCCGAGGGACAGCCCGCCGTGCCCGAACCGCGCAAGCCCACGAAGGCCTCGCCCAAGGTCATCGCGGTCGGCAACCTGAAGGGCGGCACCGGCAAGTCGACCGTCGCCGTCAACCTCGCCTGCGCGCTCGCCGTGTCCGGCCACCGCACCCTGCTCATCGATACCGATCCCCAGAAGAGCGCCACCCTCTGGGGCAAGGGCGGGCGCCTGCCGGCGGCCGTCGCCGACTTTCCCGTGCGCGACCTGAACGCCGCCGGCGAGTGGCTGAGCGAGCTCGACCTCCTCAAGGGGCGCTACGCCCGGATCGTCATCGACCTGCCGGCCGTGGTCTCGCCGGCGCTCGCGTCGGGCTTCCTCGTCGCCGACATGATCATCGTCCCGACCTCGATCTCCGACCTCGACGTCCAGGCGACCCGGCGCACCCTCCTCCACGTCGCCAACGCGCGGCGCGAGCGCCGGAACGCGGCGCCGATCGTCCTCGTCCTGCCGACGCAGCTGCGCCGGCGGGGCTGGTTCGGCGACGGCGGGATCAAGGCGCAGCTCGGCCCCCTGGGCGAGCCCCTCCTGCCGCCGATCCGCTACGACCCCGCGTTCGGCGCCGCCTACAAGGCCGGGCGCTGGATCGGCGACGCGGCGCGCGGCGGCAAGGGCCACCGCGACATCATGGAGCTGTTCAAGGCGACGGAGGCCATGCTGCGCGACAGGATCGGCTTCTTCGCCCAGCCCCGCCCCCAGCCCGCCGCCGGCACCGCGCTGGTCCGGCCGGTGGGTTGAGGCGGGCGAAGGCGGTCGGGCGGCCTCAGCCCTTCGCAACCGGGGGCGTCGACAGGCCGGGCACGACGTCGGTGTTCTGCCCCGCCCGGATGCGCCACCCTTCCGCCTCCTCGGTCACGACGAGGAGCAGGATGCCCCGCCGCGGCCCGCCGCTCGGCCCGCCGTCCAGGGCGAGGTGGCCCGTGAGACCCCAGGCAAGATGTACGGCGGCCGCGCCGGGTCCGAGGCGCCTGACCGAGACGGCGCGGCCGTCCAGGCGGCTGTCGCGGAAGACCGTCGCGTGGCTGCGGGCGTGGGCGGCCTCGATCTCCGCTTGGCCCTTCCACCACGTGCCGACGACGTTGACGAAGTCGGCGTCCTCCGCGAACAGCGCGCCGAACGCCCGCATGTCGTGCCGGTTCCAGGCGTCCACGAACGCGGACGCGACCGCCTCCGGACCAGAACCTTTCGCCATTGCCTCCCTCCTCCGACGTTGGCCGCGGGCGCCGGCGCGCTTCCTGCCCGGCGCGACATGCTAGCCCGACCGACCCTGCCTGAGAACGGGCCCCGCGCGCTAGGCGCGGCCCATCTGGAGGTACTTGTCGCGGCGCTGGCGGCGCAGCTCCCCCCCGTCGAGGCCGGCAAGGGCGGCCAAGTGGCGCTCGATGGCGTCGCCGACGCGGTTGATCGTCGTGCCCCGGCCCCGGTGGGCGCCGCCGAGCGGCTCTTCCACGATCTCGTCGACGAGGCCGTGGTGGAGGAGGTCCTGCCCCGTCAGCTTCAGGGCCTCGGCGGCGGTCGGCGCCTGGGCGGCGTCGCGCCAGAGGATGGCGGCGCAGCCCTCGGGCGAGATGACCGAGTAGATGGCGTGCTCCAGCATGAGCACCCGGTCGGCGGCGGCGAGGGCGATGGCGCCCCCCGAGCCGCCCTCGCCGACGACGACGGCGACGAACGGCACGGTGAGCGAGAGGCCGGTCTCGATCGAGCGCGCCACCGCCTCGGCCTGCCCCCGCTCCTCGGCGCGGACGCCGGGGTGGGCGCCCGGCGTGTCGACGAGGCTGACGACGGGAAGGCGGAATCGCTCGGCGAGGCGCATGAGCCGGGCGGCCTTGCGGTAGCCCTCGGGACGGGCCATGCCGAAATTGTGCCGGACCCTGTCCTCGGTCTCGGCCCCCTTCTCGTGGCCGAGGAGGAGGACGGCGCGGCCGCGCAGCCGCCCCAGCCCGCCGACGATGGCGGGGTCCTCGCCGAAGCAGCGGTCGCCGGCGAGCGGGGTGAAGTCCTCGACGAGAAGCTCGACGTAGTCCTTCAGATGCGGCCGGTCGGGGTGCCGCGCCACCTGCGCCTTCTGCCACGCCGTGAGCTTCGCGTAGGTCTGCGAGAGGAGCTTCGCCGCCCGGCCCTCCAGGCGGGCGATCTCCTCGTCCAGGTCGAGGTCGCTGCCGTTGGCGAGGTGGCGCAACTCCTTGACCTTGCCCTCCAGTTCGGCGATGGGCTTCTCGAAATCGAGCAGGCTGCTCATCGGGGACCGTGTCCGCCCTTGTTCGGGTTGCGATGGCTCGGGTCGCGGCGAGGGGGGGGTTGTGGCTCGCGGCCGGGCGGGTTGTCAATCGGGCGGCCGGGCGGCCGGGCGGCCGGGCGGTCGGGCCTGGACCCGCTTTCGGGCGCAGGTCGCTACGCCTCGGCGCCCATCGGGCTTGCCACCCGGGCGGCCTGCCGGAATCCTCCCCCCGCCCCGGCATCGCCGGGGCCGGACGAACGGGGCTGGAGGCGGGCTTGAGCGGCAGGGGACGGATGCGGGCCAACCGGACGGTCGAGGCGGTGCGCTTCCTGGCGCTCGTCGTCACCTGCGTCGGCCTCCTCCTGTTCGCCGCCGAGCGGATGCGGCCCGAGCCCGTGCCGCTCCATCCCCTGCCCGAGGCGGCGGGGGCCGCCACGGGGGTCATCAAGGGTGCCGCGACGGACGCCGCCCTCGACAAGGCGAAGGGCCACGCCCCGAACGAGGCCCCGAACGGGGCGGCCGGCGACGGCGGGGGACCACTCGCCGCCGCGCGGGCGCAGATCGACCGCCTGAGCCGGGAACGGGCGCGGCTCCAGCGGGACAAGGAGCGCCTCGAAGCCGAGCTGCAAAAGGCCCGCGAAGCGCCGGCGCCCCGGCCCGTGCCGACCCCGCCCGCGCCGGTCCCGCCGGCACCGGAGAAGACCGTCCAGGTCCCGATGCTCCCGCCGCTGCTCGTCCCCCCGCTCGACCGGGATCTCGTCCCGCCGCCGATCGAGACGTTCAGCACCGACGAGGGGGAGGGTCCGCCGCCCGCCGGCGGCGGCGCGGCGAGCCCCCCGCCGCCGCCCAGGATCGTCCGCCCGGCCACGGTCGAGGCCGGGATCGCCGCCTACGAGCGGCGCGACTACGCGACGGCGCGGGCGATCTGGGAGGAGCTTGCCCGCCGGAACATCCCCCGCGCCCAGTATCACCTGGGCGCCCTCCTCTACGAGGGCCTCGCCGGCCCGCCCGACCCCGTCCAGGCCTACGTCTGGCTGACGAGGGCGGTGCGCGGCGGCATCGACCAGTCGGAGCCGCTGCGGGTGCGATTGCGGGCCGAGATGACCCCGGCCCAGCGCGCCGAGGCCGAGGCGAGGCTCGCCGGGAGGTAGGACACGCTTCGCGCCAGCGGGCGCGAAGCGTACTCAAACCACCTTGCCGGGGTTCATGATCCCCTCCGGGTCGAGCGCCGTCTTGAGGCGGCGCATGAGGTCGCGCTCGACGGCGGGGCGCAGCCGGTCGGCGAGGGTGACCTTGGCCTGTCCGAGGCCGTGCTCCGCCGAGACGGTGCCCTCGAGGGCGACGACGGTTTCGTGGACGGCGTCGGCGAGGGCCGCTTCCCGTCCGGCAAAGTCCAGGCCCTCGGGCGGCGAGAGGTTGTAGTGGACGTTGCCGTCGCCGAGGTGGCCGAACGCGTTGACGCGCACGGCGGGAAGCACGCCCGCCACCGCCGCGTCGGCCCGGGCGACGAAGTCGGCGAGGCGGCTGACCGGCACCGCCACGTCGTGCTTCAGCTGCGGCCCCTCCAGGCGCTGGCCCTCCGGCATCTCCTCGCGCAGCCGCCAGAACGCGGCCCGCTGCGCCCCGCTCGCGGCGACGCTGCCGTCCTGCACGAGGCCCGCCTCGAACGCGGCGGCGAGCGCCGCCTCCAGCACCGCGTCGAGGTCGATCCCCTCCGCCGAGGCGGTGAGTTCGGCGAGCAGGTAGACGGGGGCGGGGGCCTCCAAGGGGTCGGCGAGGCCGGCGACGTGTTTGCGGGCGAGGGCGAGGCCCGCCTCGCCGAAGAATTCGAGCGCGCCGACGAACTCCCCCGCTTGCTTGCGGAGCATCGCGCCGACCCCGACCGCGTCACCCAGGGATGCGAGGCCCAGAAGGGCGGTCGCGGTGCGGCGGGGGGCGGGGAAGAGGCGGAGCGTCGCCCTTGTCACGACGCCGAGCGTGCCTTCGGCGCCGCAGAACAGGCGGCGGAGCTGGTAGCCCGCGTTGTCCTTCAAAAGGGCGCGGTTCCCGTCCCAGACCCGCCCGTCGGGCAGCACCGCCTCGACGCCGAGGACGAGGTCCCCCATCATGCCGTAGCGGAGCACGTGGCTGCCCCCGGCGTTGGTGGCGATCAGCCCGCCGATCTGGGCGCTGCCCTCGGCGCCGAGGCTGAGGGGAAAGAGGAGCCCCTCGGCCGCCGCCGCCTCGCGCAGGCCCGCCAGCACCACCCCGGCCTCGACCGAGGCCGTGAAGTCGACGGGGTCGATCTTGAGGATCCGCCGCATCCGCCCGAGGCCGAGGACGATCGACGGCCCCTCCCCCGTCGGCACCCCCCCGCCGACGAGGCCCGTGTTGCCGCCCTGCGGCGTGACCGCGATCCCGGCATCGGCGCAGGCGGTCACGACCGCCGCGACCTCCGCCGTCGAGGCGGGTCGCGCGACGCCGAGGGGCGTGGCGCGGAAGCGCTTCAGCCAATCGGTGCGGTAGGGGGCCGTCGCCGCGTCGTCCTCGAGCCAGCCGGCGGGGCCCAAGAGCCCGCGCAGCCGGTCCACCGCCGCCCCGATCGATGCCATCGTCCGCCTCCCGCCCGGGTTCGTTTCGTCCACGACCGCCGCCCCATCGGCTTCGTTGAAGGGGCCTTCGCCGCCCGGCCCCGCCGAAACCCGAACGACCGCTTTCAGTATCGTTCTCGGGTTCGTTCGCGCAACGGACATGCCGCTTCGGCCACCGCTCGGGTTCGTTTCGTCGCAGCACCGCCGCCCGGCGGCGCGCTTGAGGCGTGGGCGTCGGTTCCCGGCACGCTCTTCTCGGGTTCGTTTCGTTGCGACGGTACCACCCCTCGGCCACCCCTCGGCCACCCCTCGGCCACCCCTCGGCCACCCCTCGGCCACCCCTGGGCGGTGTGCCCGAGGCGCGGGCGTCCGTTCCCGGAGCGGCCGTTCGTGCAGGCCGCCTTCCTCGGGTTCGTTTGGCCCCGGGTTCGTTTTGCAATTCCGTCTTGCTCAACGATCCGCTCCGTGCCCCTTGCCGGTCACAAGATTATCATCCTACCATGCCCGCCCCCGCCGATCCAGGCGGTGGCGCGCGCCCTCGCTTGCAAAAGATGGCCGGCGGCGCAAAGAGGTTGATGCCGGCGCCGATCGGCCCGACAATCGCGGGACCCATGCGCCCGACGGGCGCGTCAAGAACAGGGGGGCAGGATCATGACGTTCAGGGTCACGCGCAGGACGGCCGTCGCGGGCGTCGCGGCGACGGGGCTTGCGGTGCTGGGCGCCAGGCGCGCCAGGGCGCAGACGGTGCTCAAGTGGGCGCACGTCTACGAGATCACCGAGCCCTACCACGAGCAGGCGCTCTGGGCGGCGAAGGAGATCGAGAAGCGCACGAACGGCGCCTACGCGATCGAGGTGTTCCCGGCCTCGCAGCTGGGCAACGAGAACCAGATCAACGAGGGCCTCGGCCTCGGCACGGTCGACATGATCTACACGGGCGTCGCGTTCGCGGGCTCGATCTACAGGCCGCTCTCGATCACCAACGCGCCCTACATCCTGCGCGACTTCGACCACTGGAAGGCCTACCGCGACAGCGACCTGTTTCCCGAACTGGCGTCCGGCTACGAGGACGCCACCGGGAACAAGGTCGTCGCCCTCAACTACTACGGCGAGCGCCACGTCACGGCGAACAAGGCGATCAGGAAGCCCGACGACATGAAGGGGATGAAGCTGCGCGTGCCGCCGGCGCCGCTCTTCTTGATGTTCACGAAGTCGGTCGGCGCCAACGCCACCCCGATCGCCTTTTCCGAGGTCTACCTCGCCCTCCAGCAGAAGACCGTCGACGGCCAGGAGAACCCGCTGCCGACGATCCTCGCCAAGAAGTTCTACGAGGTCCAAAGCCACATCAACCTGACGGGCCACATCACCGAATCGCTCCTCACCATCGTCGGCGGCGGCGTCTGGGACGGCCTGAGCGACGAAGAAAAGACGGCCTTCGACGATGTGCTGAAGGAAGCGGCCTCCAGGACCACCGACCAGATCCGCGAGTCCGAGGGCACCCTCGTCGCCAAGTTCAAGGACCTCGGCAACACCGTGGTCGAGGACGTCGACCGCGAAGCCTTCCGCGAGGCGGCGGTGCCCCTGCACAACGACCCGGACTCGGGCGCGGGCTGGACCAAGGAACAGTACGACGCGCTCCAGGCGCTGGCGTAGGGACGGGCGGCGGCGGTTGCGCTTCGCGTCCGC
>JAGRGG010000218.1 GCA_020445645.1 Geminicoccaceae bacterium
GCACGGGGAACGGATGAAAAAAGAAGGAAAAAAGACCCCGCGTCAGCGGACGCGAAGCGCAACGGCACGGGCGGTGGGAAAACGATGAACATCGGCGAGGCGTCACGGCGGTCGGGGCTGCCGGCGAAGACGATACGTTACTACGAGGGGGTGGGGCTCGTCGGGCCATCGGGGCGGCGGGCGAACAACTACCGGGACTACGACGAGGACGACGTGCACCGGCTCGTCTTCGTGCAGCGGGCGCGGGGGCTGGGGTTCACGCTCGACGAGTGCCGCGAGCTGCTGGGGCTCTACGCCGACCGGGATCGGACGAGCGCGCAGGTGAAGGGGCTGGCGCTGCGGCGGATCGAGGAGATCGAGGGGCGGATCCGGGATCTGGAGGCGATGCGGGCGGCGCTGGCCGAGCTTGCCCGGCGCTGCCACGGTGACGACCGGCCGGCCTGCCCGATCCTGGAAGGGCTCGCGGGCGATCAGCCCTCCAGGCGGTAGACCCGCCTCGCCGTGCCGCGCAGGATCTGCCGCCGCTCCTCGGCGCCGTAGCCTTCGAGCGCGTTCAGGACCACCTCGACCCAGCGCCCGTAGGCGATGGCGCCGGTCGAAACGGGCCAGTCGCCGCCGAACAGGGTGCGCGACGGGCCGAACACGTCGACCGCGTGGTCGATGTAGGGGCGGAGCGCCGCCTCGGTCCAGGCGTCGTGGTCGGCCTCGGTGGCGACGCCGGAGAGCTTGCAGACGACGTTCGGCAGCTTCGCCAGCCGGCGCATGAGCGTCCGCCAGGGCTCGACGAGGCCGAGGCGGATGCCGGGCTTGGCGATGTGGTCGAGAACGAAATCGACCTCGGGGCACAGGCGCACCGTCTCGACCGCCGCCTCCAACTGGTGGTGGTAGACGCAGATCTCGAAGTGGAGCCCGTGCGCCGGGAGCAGGCGGAGCCCTTCGAGGAAGCCGTCGCGCAGGCAGAGCGCGGGGTCGGGGTCGTCCTGGAGGAGGCGGCGCACGCCCTTGACCAAGGGCATCGCCGCGAGGTCGGCGAGGTCGCCCGCGACGGCGCCGCCGCGTTCCAGGGGCGCGTGCGCGACGATGCCCTGCAGGCGGGGCTCGGTCGCGGCGAGGGACTGGAGCCAGGACGCCTCGGCCATGTGGAACCCGGCGCGGACGGCGGCTTCCACGGCGACGAACGCCTCGACCTCGACGCCGGCCGACGCCGCGGCGAAGGCGGCCAGATCCGCCCGCCGGGGCAGCGCCGCGCCGCCGAGCCAGTCGATCGGCGGCGATTCGGGGGTCCAGAGGTGGACGTGGGCGTCGATGAGGCGGGTCACGGCGCGCTCGATCCTTCGGGCACCGGCGCGTCGGGGCGGATCAGGCCCTCGTCCCGAAGGTCGGCCCAGAGGTCGGCCGGGATCTCGGTCCGCATCATGGCGAGGTTGGTCGCCATCTCGGCGGGCGAGCGGGCGCCGGGGATGACGCTGGCGACGACGGGGTGGGCGAGGGGGAACTGGAGCGCGGCGGCCATCAGCGGGACGCCGTGGCGTTCGCAGACGGCGCTCAGGCGCATCGCCTTCTCGATCACCTCGGGCGGCGCCTCGGCGTAGTTCCAGGTTTCCCCGCCGGCGAGGATGCCCGAATTGTAGGGGCCGCCGACGACGATCGAGGTGCCGGCCCGCTCGCAGCGGGGGAGGAGGTCGTCGAGGGGTTCCTGCTCCAGGAGCGTGTAGCGGCCGGCGAGGAGGAAGGCGTCCCAGTCGGCGTGGTCCATCGCTTCCAGGAGGATGTCGCGCACGTTGACGCCGAGGCCGATGGCGCCGACGCTGCCTTCCTCGCGCAGCCGGCGCATCGCCTTGACCCCGTCCCGCCACGCCGTCTCGACGTGGCCCCGGTGGGTCGCGGGGTCGTGGCTGTCGATGCCGAGGTCGTGGAGGTAGAGGACGTCGATCCGGGGCAGGCCCAGGCGCTGGAGGCTGTCCTCGAACGAGCGCATGACGGCGTCGTGCGAATAGTCGAACACGGCCTCGAACTCGAGCGGCGAGGCCCACTGGTCGGACCCGGCGCGGGGGGCGCTTCTCGGGCGGAGCAGGCGGCCGGCCTTGGTCGAGAGGGTGTAGGATCCTGTGGGCTCGGCGCGAAGCGCGTCGCCGACGCGGCGCTCGGCGAGGCCGTAGCCGTAGAAGGGGGCGGTGTCGACGTAGCGGAGCCCCGCGTCCAGGCCGGAGCGGATGAGGGTCCGCGCGTCGTCGTCGGAGACGGGGGTGAACAGCCCGGCGAGCGGCGCCGTGCCGATGCCCATCAACGTCACCTCGACCTTGCCGCGGCCGAGCCGCCGCGTCGCCATCGTCGCCACCCTTCGTCTCCCTGGCCGTGAACGCGGCCCCAAGGTCGCGCTTGCGGGGCTTGAGCGCAAGCGTCAGGCGCGCGATGCTCGCCCCCGGACGCACAACGCGGGGAGGCATGGACCATGACGGACAGGCTGGCGGGCAAGACGGCGCTGGTCACGGCGGCGGGGCAGGGGATCGGCCGCGCGGTGGCGCTGGCGTTCGCGGCGGAGGGGGCGACGGTGTTCGCCACCGACGTCAACGAGGAAGCCCTGGCGGAGGTCGCGGCCTCGGGCGGGGGGCGGGTCGAGACCTTCCGCCTCGACGTGCGCGACGACGGGTCGGTCGCGGCCGCGTTCCAGCGCACGGGCGGGGTCGAGGTGCTGTTCAACGGGGCGGGGTTCGTCCACGACAACACGATCCTCGACTGCTCGGAGGCCGACTGGGACTTCGCCTTCGACCTCAACGTGAAGTCGATGTTCCGGATAACGAAGGCGTACCTGCCCGCGATGCTGGAGCGGGGCAAGGGGTCGATCGTCAACGTGAGTTCGGGGGCGTCGAGCCTGAAGGCCGCGCCCCGGCGCTTCGTCTACGGCACGACGAAGGCGGCGGTGATCGGCTTCACGAAGGCGGTCGCGCTCGACTTCATCAAGGAAGGGGTGCGCTGCAACGCGATCTGCCCCGGCACGGTCCAGAGCCCTTCCCTGGAAGACCGGATCAGGGCCAAGGGCGACTACGACGCGGCCAAGGCCGCGTTCGTCGCCCGGCAGCCGATGGGGCGGCTCGGCACGGCCGACGAGATCGCCATGCTCGCCGTCTACCTCGCCTCCGACGAGAGCGCGTTCACGACCGGGGCGGTCCACGTCATCGACGGCGGGTGGACGCTATGAATGAGCCATATGGTTGAAAAAACCAATTTGTTTGCAATCCGAGATTTGGAAACGCTATGCATCCCTTCCTGGGCGGCGCGGGGACCGCCGGGCGGAAGGGCGTCGTGCATGGTGCGGTGGGGCTTGGCGTGGGGCGTCGTTCCCTTGTGCGTCCTGGCGGGCGCCGCGCGGGGGGGCGCGCCGTCCCTGTTCGAGGACGCGGGCATGTGCGTGCGCGGGCGCGTCGCCGCCGAGGACGGCGCCGAACCCTGCGGGGACGGCCCGCCCGCCTGCGTCCCCGAGCCGGCCGCCGGCCCGCCCGCGCGGGGCGGGACGGCGCGGGAGGCGTTCGCCCTCGTCTCCTTGTGCCTCGCCGCCATGCGGGCGCGCGAGGAGGGGCGGCTCGCCGAGTTCGTGACCAGGGCGTCCCTCGCGGAAGGCGGGGCCGGCGACGCCACCCTCGACGCGCAGCAGCGCCTCGCCGAGCGCCACGCCCAGATGAAGGCCGTCCTCGACCGCTACGCCCCCGCCTTCGCGGGCGACGCGCCCGACGCCGAACCGGCGCTGCGCGACCTCGCGGCGGAGCTGCGCCAGCTGCCGTGAGGGCGTGCCCGCCGCCCGGGTTCGTTCGGCATCGCCCGCGCCGCCGGCCCCGCCTCGTGCCCCGTTCGGAAGCTTCGCTTCCGAATGAGCCGGGGCCTGCATGCCCTCACCCGACAACCGCCGGTAGTGACTCAGTCTGGCTCTATCGCACAGAAAATCCTTTGAAAGATTAGCGGTTCGCTACGCCGAAAATTTCAAACTGAGTCACTACCCAACCGCCCCGCGCCTTGCCTCCGCTTCCCCCTCGTCTTAAAGTCGCGCCGGGGGAAAGCAGCGCATGGCCGTGGCAAGCTACGCGAACATCGTCGTCCTCGGCGCCGCCGCGTTCACCGGCTACGCGGGCAGCTACCCCCTCCTCGCCGGCGTCGCCCTGCCCCTCGACCGGCTGGTCGACCAAGTCTTCCACCTGAAGGACGCCCGCGAGCGCCGCCGCCTCAAGACCTTGTGCGAATGCCTCGAAGCCGACCTCGCCCACGACCTCGGCGACCCCGGCACCCACGAGGCCGCCCGCCTCCAGGCCGAAACCCTCCTGAGCCGCTTCGGCCTCAAGGACGAGGACTTCGCCCGCCTCGGCCTGGACGAGAAGGAAGCCGCGAACGCCGTCGTCGGCGAGGACCGCATCCCCGCGATCGACCGCGCCGAACTCGAGCCCCGCGTGCGCCGCATCCTCGCCTGCTTCTACAGGCGCCTCGCCACCCACGCCCGGACGTTCCCGGACCTGCTGCCGTTCGCCATCCGCGAGCAGCTGCAGGTGGCGCTGCGCACGCTCAAGGAGGTGCAGGACCTGCGCCGCCTGATCGAACGAGACCGCGACGCGGGCTCGGCCGAGGCGGGGCGGCTGGCCCTCGACCTCGGCGTGACGCGCGGCGCCCTCGCCGCCTTCTTCGCCGTCCTGGGCGAACAGCAGGTGCAGCCCGAGGCGCTGCCCGCCAAGCTCGTCGAGATCGCGCAGGGCTACAAGACGAGCCTCGCCCGGGCCACCCCCGGGCCGGACGACGCCGGGCCCACCCACGACCTCCGCGCCGCCCTCCGCGACGCCCTGGAACGGGGCGCCCTCGACGAGGCCGACGACCTCCTCGCCCGAATCCAGGACGTCGAGGACGCGCAGGACCTGGAGCAAAAAGCCCTCGACGCCGCCGCCACCCGCGCCGAGCGCGGCGACCTCGCCATGACCCGCCTGCGCTACATGGACGCCACCCGCCACTTCCGCGCCGCCGCCCTCCAGGTCCCCCGCGCCCGCCAGGACCGACACCTCGCCTACCTCGACCGCGAGACCGACGCCCTCTACCGCCAGGGCGAGGAGCGCGGCGACAACGCCGCCCTCGAAACCGTCATCGCCCGCTGCCGCGACCTCCTCGCCCCCCGCCCCCGCGAGCGGGCGCCGCTGGACTGGGCGATGACCCAGAACAACCTCGGCAACGCGCTGTGGACGCTGGGCGGGCGCGAGGCGGGGACGGCGCGGCTGGCGGCGGCGGTGGACGCCTACCGCGCGGCGCTGGAGGAGCGCACCCGCGAGCGTGTGCCGCTGGACTGGGCGACGACCCAGAACAACCTCGGCAACGCGCTGTGGACGCTGGGCGGGCGCGAGGCGGGGACGGGGCGGCTTGAGGCGGCGGTGGACGCCTACCGCGCGGCGCTCCTGGAGCGCACCCGCGAGCGGGTGCCGCTGCAGTGGGCCAGGACCCAGACCAACCTCGGCAACGTGCTCCTCCTGCTGGCGGAGCGGCAGGCCGATCCAACTCCCGCGCGCGAGGGGCTGCGCCGCCTGGAGGACGCGCGTGCGGTCCATGTCGATGAGGCCGGACAAGCGCAACATGCCGCCTACTTCGACGGGCGCATCGCCGCCGCCCGCGACCTGATCCGCCGCCTGGGCGGCTGAGGCCGTCCCGCCTGTGCTCACCCCACCGTCCGCCTTCGCCTCGGGCGCGGCACGGATTCCCACCATGACACGGATCCTACCTTACCACCCGTTAACGTCCGGTTGCGCCGCACCCGCCGCTGGAACGGCGGGGGGCGCCTGTGCTAGGATACCCGGATGCCCTCCCGCCTCGTCGAAGTCCGGGAACGAAGCCCGCTCGAAATATCGTTCTACCGAACGAACGGCGTCTATCCCCTTGACGT
>JAGRGG010000219.1 GCA_020445645.1 Geminicoccaceae bacterium
CCCGGACAACAGACGAAAAAGAGAAGAGAAAAGCCCCGCGCAGCGGACGCGAAGCGTAATCCTCATCCCTGCTTTGCACGAACCCTCCCCGGCTGCTAGAAGCGCCACGTTTCCCGCAAAGCCCGAGGCCCGTCCATGATTCCACGCTACAGCCGGCCCGAGATGGCGCGGATCTGGTCGCCGGAGCACAGGCTGGGCCTATGGCTGGACGTGGAACTGGCCGTCGCCGAGGCGATGGCCGAGTTGGGGCGCCTGCCGGAAGGGCCGGTGCGGCGGCTGCGGTCGGTCGCCGAGGAACGGCGGGACGCGATCGTTGACCCCGGGCGGGTCGAGGCGATCGAGGCGACGACCCGGCACGACGTGATCGCCTTCCTCACTCACGTGGAAACGGTGTGCGGCGAGGACGCGCGCTTCCTTCACCTCGGCATGACCTCGTCCGACCTCCTCGACACGACGCTCGCCTTGCAGTTGCGGGATTCGGGCGGGATGCTGCTCGCCGGGCTCGACCGGCTGGTCGGGGTGCTGGCGGCGCGGGCGCGGGAATTCGCCGGCACGCTCACCATCGGCCGCAGCCACGGCATCCACGNNGCCGAGCCCACGACCTTCGGGCTGAAGCTCGCTACCTACGTCGCCGAGTTCGCCAGGGACCGCCGCCGTCTGCTCGCGGGCATCGACGAGGTCTCGACCTGCGCCGTCTCGGGCGCGGTCGGCACCTTCGCCAACGTCGAGCCCGAGGTCGAGGCGCTGGTGGCAAGACGGTTCGGCCTCCGGCCCGAGCCGGTCTCGACCCAGGTGATCCCCCGCGACCGCCACGCGGCGTTCATGGCGGCGCTGGCGCTGGTCGCCGCCTCGATCGAGCGGCTGGCGACCGAGGTGCGCCACCTCCAGCGCACCGAACTGCGGGAGGCGGAGGAGTTCTTCCACGCGGGGCAGAAGGGCAGCTCCGCCATGCCGCACAAGCGCAACCCCGTGCTCTCCGAGAACCTGACGGGGCTGTCCCGGATGATCCGGGCGGCGGTGGTGCCGGCCCTGGAGAACGTGGCCCTCTGGCACGAGCGCGACATCTCGCACAGCTCGGTCGAGCGGGTGATGCTCCCCGACGCCGTGATCCTCGCGGACTTCGCCCTCCACCGCCTGGGCGGGATGATGGAGAGGCTCGCCGTCCACCCGGAGCGCATGGCCGAGGTGCTGGCCGAGAGCCGGGGGCTGCACAACTCGCAGCGCGTGCTCCTGGCGCTCACCGAGGGCGGGCTCGCCCGGCAGGCGGCCTACGGGATCGTCCAGCGCCACGCGATGCGGGCCTGGGAGGAGCGCCGGCCGCTCCTCGACCTTCTGTTGATGGACGGCGAGATCGTGGGCCGGCTGGGCGAGGAAACCCTGCGCGGCCTGTTCGACGACGCCTACCACGTCCGGCACGCGGGGGCGGTCATCGCAAGGGTGCTGGAGGGCCGGGACGGCGGGGTCGAGGACCGCTGACGTGAGGGCTGTTCCAGGACGCCTCTGGCCGCTCGTCCTGGCCCTGGCGTTCGCCCCACGGGCAGAAGCCGGGATCCTCGTCCAGGCCACCTTGGAGGACGTGCCGCTCCGGCTGGAGATGGGCGGCGACGCCTCCAAGGTTCTGGCCGTCGTCGACGGCGGGCACCGTCTCGTCGATCTGGGCGAAGGGGCGGTCTGGTTCCTCGACGGCGCGGCGCGGCGCGTCCCGGTCTCCGGGCTGGGCGACGGGTCGACCCTCAAGCCCTACAGCCTCAGGCGCTGGAGCGAGGGACCGATGATCGCCGGCCACAGCACCGGCTACAACGTCATGCAACTGGGCGAGACCATCTGCGGCGAGGTGCTGACCAGCCCCTGGATGATGGCGTTCCTGAAGCCCGTGAAGCTGGCGATCGAACTCCTGCAACGGGTCGAACCCCGTCTGCGGGCGAAGGCGCGCCAAGGCTGCGGCCGCATCCCCTTCGACGCCTTCGCCAAGAACGGCTGGCCCTTGATGGCCGGCTGGAAGGACGCGGCCGTTTGGCGGGTCGAGACGATCGCCTTCGACCACTACGTCGACCCGGCCCGCGTCCGCCCGCCCCTCCTCCCGCCGCCGGCCGGAGGGACGCGCTGAACGTGCCCGCCCTCTGCCTGCCGGCCTTCCTCGCGGCGTTGCTCCCGCTCGCCGCCTGCGGGGCGGCGGAGAAGCCGGCGGAGCCCCCGCCGCTCGTCCTCTACGCGCCCGGCAGCAGGGGCCTTCTGCCGACGGCCACCGCCCGCCTGCCCGGCCTCGACGACGCGGCCAGGGTTCTCCTCAGCTACTACGCCGCCCTCTACAACACCGGCTGCGCGGAGGGATCCTGCGGCCTCGGCGTGGCGCTCGGCATCGACGACCAGTGCGGCACCCGCCACATCCGCCGCATCCAGCGCCTCATGCCGGACTTCGACCCCGCGCGCTGCGTCTACCTGCCGGATCAGGCCTCGGCCTACACCCGGATCGAGGCGATGACCCTGAAGAAGACGGAACCCGACGCCTACGAAGTGACGATCGGGAGCCGCTGGAAGGACGGCGGTGAAGGGGGCGTAGACCCGCTGCTCGTCGAGCGCTGGCGCCTCGATGAGGGGCGGCTCGTGCGGGCAGGGTAGGATTGCGCTTCGCGTCCTAGAACCGCCTTACGAACCGCATCCCCACCGCCACGTCGTCCGCGGCGCTCGCGTCGTGGCCGGGTTCGTGACGGAGCATCAGCCAGCCGTTGAGGGCCGAGGCAGGTCCGAGGTCGCGGCCGTAGGCGAGTTGCAGGTCGGTTTCGCGGCCGCTGGGCTCCAGGCTAGTACGGACCCGTTCGCGCGCGACGTTGCCCTCAAGGTCGCGGCCCACGGGCACGTCGAGGGTGGCGTGGCCGCCCAGGACGCGGAGCGGCTGGCCGACGAGGAATCCGAGGCGGTCGCCCTCGGCGAGCACGTTCTCCTGCGTCAGGCTCACGCTCCAGCCGCCGGTGCGCAGCCCGTCGACGCCCTCGACCATGCCCCCGCCCGAGGCGTCGCTGAGACCGAGGCTCGCCTGTCCGGCGAGGCGCAGGCCGGGGGCGAGCCGCCAGCCGAGCCCGGTCTCGAAGGTCCGGGTCGAGCCGTCGCCGAGCGCCAGGGCGCCCGTGCCGGAGCCGCCGAGCAGCCCCGCCGCCTCCTCCAGCCAGCGAAAGCCGAAGTTGACCGAGACGTCTTCGCCCAGGTCGTGGGCGAGGGTGAGCCCCGCCGCCCGCCCCTTGGACCGGGCGTCGTTCTGGAGGCGGCCGTCGTCGGTGGCGGCGACGAGGCCCAGCCCCACGCGGGTCGAGGCGGAGACGTCCCCGGTAAGGCCGACGCCGAAGCCGTAATCCAATACCCCCGTCCAGGGCCGAAGGAGGTCGCCGTCGTCGAGGAACAGCCCGTCCCCGGCCGGCGCCGCCGCGCCGACGCCCTCCAGCCCGACCCCGGCGCCGGCCTGGAGGCCGAGGCCGGGGGCGAGCCGCCGGCCGAGCCATACCCGCCGCACCCGGTCGTCGGGCACGCCCCCCTGGAGCGCCGCCGTGGCGCTGCCGGGGGCGTAGGCGGGGTACGCCCGATCCACGTCCATGCCGAACGACAGGCCGCCTGGCTCCGGGGCCGTCAGGCCGAGGCTTTGCGGGTCGCCCTCGGGTGCCAGAAGCCGCTCCATCGGGTTGGCCCGCGCCGCGGCGCGGATGCGGGGGCGCAGATCGACGGCGTAGGGGCGATCGAAGCCGTCCACCGCCATCGCCCGGCCGAGCACCTCGGCGTTGGCGAGCGAGTCACCCATCGCCCGCGACGCGACGAGGCCGCTCCCGGCGAGGTCCTCGCCGCCCCCGGCGACGGTGGCGCCCGAGGGCAGGGTCATGTCCCCCAGGGGTTGCAGGGCCTTGTCGAGGTCGACGAGGCCCCGCCCGTAGACGAGGTCGGTGCCGGGGTCGCCCAGGTCCTCGGCGGTCGTGAGCAGGATCTCGGCCACCTGCTGCATCTTCAGGTTGGGAAAGGCGCTCTTCAGGGCGGCGGCGGCGCCGGCGACGTGCGGCGAGGCCATCGAGGTGCCGGTGAGCTTCAGGTAGTCGCCGCCCGTGAAGGTGCTCTGGATGGCGACGGCGGGGGCGACGAGGTAGTACGCGGCCTGGGCGAGGTCGGTCGGCCGGTTGCCGTTGGCGTAGACCCTCTTGTCCCTGTTCACGCCGCCCACGGCGATGACGAGGCCCTTGAACTCGGGGTTGCCGGCGAACGCGGCGGGGTAGGACGGCCGGTCCGCGTCCTCGTTGCCGGCGGCGCTGACGATGAGCACGTCGGCCGCCGTCGCCCGCTTCAGGGCGGTGCGGTAGTCGCCCTTGATCTCCTCCTCCTTGCCGATGCTCAGGTTGATGACCTTCGCCTTGTTCTTGATGGCCAGATCGATCGCCAGGGCCACGTCGGTATCGAAGTAGCCGCAGCCGGGGTCCTCGCAGATCGTGGCGTCGCGCAGGTCGGCGCGAAGGGCCAGGATCTTCGCCTCGGGCGCCACGCCCACCGTGCCCTTGCCGTTGGCGGCGGCGCCGATGATCCCGGCGACGTGGCTGCCGTGCCCGCTCTCGTCGTTGAGGGTGTCGCGCGTGCCGGTGACGACGTCGGTGCTCGCCGAAGCGATCCGGCCCTTGAACTCGGGGCCCGTGAGGTCGATGCCGCTGTCGATGACGGCGACCGTCACCCCTTGCCCGCGCGCGCCCTTCAGGTAGGCGGCGTCGGCGCCGATGAGGGCCGTGTTGTAGCCCGCCTTGTAGTCCTCCGGCAGGCTGGCCGGCGCCGGATCGGGCGGCGGCGGCGAAACGGGCGGCGGCGAGGGCGGCGACACCGGCGGCGGGGGTGGAGAGGGCGGCGACACCGGGGGCGAAGGCGGCGAAACGGGCGGCGGCGAAGGCGGCGACACCGGCGGCGGGGGTGGAGAGGGCGGCGACACCGGGGGCGAAGGCGGCGAAACGGGCGGCGGCGAAGGCGCCGGGTCGGGGGGCGGCGGCGAGGGCGGCGAAACGGGCGGCGGCGGTGAGGGGGTCGGCTCGGGGGTCGTGTCCGGATCGTCGGGGACGGGGGTCGGCGGGGTGGAGATCGGCGGGTTCGTGACCGTGCCGGCCCCGGCGCCGTCTCCGGCCGTTCCGCCGCCGCCGCTGCACGCGGCGAGGCCGAGGCACAAGGCGAGCAGCGAGACCGAAGGGAAGGGGGGACGCGGGCGGTCGTTGATGGTCACGGGTCTGGATCCGGTGCTTGAGGCATCGAGGTGCTGGTTCGGCAAAGGACGGGCCTTTTGCAGGCGCTACGCATCATGGACGTAGCGAGGGGCATGATCATCTCAGGGCAGGGGCGGGTCACGTCGTCAGGACGACCTTGCCCGTGGCCCGCCGCGACGTGAGAAGGCCGATCGCCAGGGCGGCGTCGGCGAGCTTCAGGCGGTGCGCGACGAGGGGCCGGATGCGGCCGGCCGCGTGCCAGCCGAACAGGGTCTCGAACCCCTGGCGCAGGCGGGCCGGGTCGCGGCGGCGGTAGCTGCCGAAGTAGAAGCCGAAGACGGCGACGTTCTTGACGAGCAGGTGGTTGGCCGGGATCTGCGGCACCGTGCCCGACGCGAAGCCGATCGTGACGATCCGCCCTTCCCAGGCCATGCAGCGCAGCGCCGCGTCGAAGAGGGTGCCGCCGACGGGGTCGAAGGCGACGTCGACCCCGCTTGGCGCAAGGCGGCGGATCTCGGCGACGAGCTCCGGGTGGTCGCCGTCGATCACGGCGTCCGCGCCGTGCTCGGCCGCGACACGAAGCCGCGCCTCGCCGCGCGCCGTGGCGATGACGCGGGCTTTCATCGCCTTGCCGCACTCGACGGCGGCGAGGCCCACCCCCGACGCCGCGCCGTGGACGAGGAGGGTTTCGCCCGGCAGCAGGCCCGCCCGCCAAGCGAGCGCGCCGTAGGCGGTGCCGTAGACGATGGCGAAGCCCGCCGCCGTCGCGTCGTCCATCGTTTCGGGCAAGGGCACCACGTCGTCGGCGCGGGCGATGGCGGCCTCGGCGAAGGCGCCGTGGTCGAAGAGGGCCAGGACCCGCTGACCGGGCTCGAAACCCTGCACGCCCGCCCCGATCTTCTCGATCCGGCCCGCGGCCTCGAGGCCGGGAACGAAGGGCAGGGAAGGCTTTTCCTGATAGCGGCCTTGCGTGATCAGCGAGTCGGCGAAGTTGACCCCGGCGGCGACGACCCGCAGGCGGACGTGGCAGGCGCCCGGCTCCGGGGCCGGCAGGTCGGCGAGGATGAGGGCGTCCGGCCCGGCAAGCTCGCGGCAGAGGATGGCTTGCATGAAGGGCAGCTCCCGCTCGGGCCGATTCGGGAGGTAGCCGAGACGATGGTGAAGGGTCAAGCGGCATGAGGGGATGGGGACGCCGTGCGGCCGTTCGGCATCGACCGGCAAGGGTCGGTCGATGGGTGGGCCCCGCCACCTCGCGCTACGGGGCGGGCGTGCCCATCTACGCCGTTGTCGACGGGTCCGCACCCGGCGCCGTCCGTCGTCCGTCCCCGGCCGGTCGCGCCGAAAGGTTGCAAAAGGGTGAAGGAAAACGCGCTTGATGCCTTTTTCGGACACAAGTTTATCGTTAATGTCCCGCTGCTTACGTTTTGCAGCGATTGCCAGGGAAACGATGCAGCCATCCGCGCGCGCTCTTTTCGGCCTGTTGGGCCTCGTCATGGTCACGGCCCCGGCCTGGGCGGCCTCGCCCCAGTTCCTCGGCACCTACCGGGACTGGAACCTGCAAACCTACGACGACGGCGACAGCGGCAAGGTCTGCTACATCTCGAGCGAGCCGACGAAGGAGGACGGCGACTACACCCGCCGCGGCCCCGCCGCCGTGCTCGTGGCGAAGCTGCCGATGGACGCGCCGAACGAGCAGGTGAGCGTCCAGCCGGGCTACGCCTTCAAGCAGGGCAGCAGCGTCGACGTCGACGTGGACGGGCGCAAGTTCGAGCTGTTCACCCGCGGCGAGCACGCCTGGACGCTGACCTCGGACGACGACAAGGACCTCATCGAGGCGATGAAGCGGGGCTCCAGGATGACGGTGCGCGGCACCTCGACCAAGGACACCTTCTCGCTCGACACCTACTCGCTCCTCGGCTTCACCGCCGCCTACCAGAAGATGCGCGATGCCTGCAAGTAGCGCCTTGAAGCCGCTGGCGCCGGACGGCCTGCCGAGCCTGATCGGCCTCGACCCGGGCGAACTCGCGGCCCTCCTCGAAGGCTTGGGCGAAGCGAAGGCGGAGCTTCGCGCCCGTCAGCTCTTCCACTGGATCAACCACCGGGGCGCCGCCTCGTTCGCCGCCATGACGACCCTGCCGGCGGCGTTGCGCGAGCGGCTGGCGGCGGGCCACTCGGTGGCGCGGCCGGAGATCGCGGCGCGGCAGGAGTCCGCCGACGGCACCCGCAAGTGGCTCTTGCGCTTCCACGACGGGCAGGAGGTCGAGGCGGTCTTCATCCCGGAAGACGACCGCGGCGCCCTTTGCGTCTCGACCCAGGTAGGCTGCACGCTCTCCTGCTCGTTCTGCCACACGGGCACGATGCCGCTCGTCCGCAACCTGGGTGCCCCCGAGATCCTGGCGCAGATGCTCGTCGCCCGCGACGCGCTCGGCGAGTGGCCGACCGGCCGCGAGGAAAGGCTGTTCACGAACGTCGTCGTCATGGGCATGGGCGAACCGCTCTACAACTACGACAGCACGAAGAAGGCGCTGCACCTTGCGATGGACGAGTCCGGCCTCGGCCTGTCCAGGCGGCGGATCACCCTTTCCACCTCGGGCGTCGTGCCGCGCATGGACCAGTGCGGCGAGGAGCTCGGCGTCGGCCTCGCGGTCTCGCTCCACGCCGTCCGCGACGAATTGCGCGACCGCCTCGTACCTATCAATCGCAAGTGGAACATCGCCACCCTGCTCGACGCCTGCCGCCGCTATCCGGCTCGCCGACCGATCACCTTCGAGTACGTGATGCTCCGGGGCGTCAACGACGCCGACGCCGACGCCCGCGAACTCGTCCGCCTGCTCGAAGGCCTCCCCGCCAAGGTCAACCTCATCCCCTTCAACCCCTGGCCGGGCGCGCCCTTCGAATGCTCGTCCAACAACCGCATCCGCGCGTTTGCCGCCATCGTCGAGGCGGCGGGCCACGCGTCGCCCGTCCGCACCCCGCGAGGCCGCGACATCCTCGCCGCCTGCG
>JAGRGG010000220.1 GCA_020445645.1 Geminicoccaceae bacterium
CGAAGACCACCTTGCCCTTCGTGCCCGCCGCGTTCACCGCCTCGATGTCGAGCCCGTCGCCGTCGATGTCGGCGTCGTTGAGGAGCAGCGTCGCGTGCAGGTCGCGCGCCGGGCCGTCCTCGCCGATCGCCACCGCGTCGTCGCCCGCGACGGGCGGGGCGTTGGGCAGCGTCTGGTCCAGCTCGAAGGCGCCGAGGTCGGCGGCCGTGCCGGACGGCTGCGGCCGGGCCTCGCCCCGCTGGTCGGTGGCGGGGGCGGCGCCCGTGGCCGCGCCCAGCGCCGGGTTGGCCGGGTCGTCGAGGAGCGCGATCGTCCGCGTCGGCCCGCCGTTGTCGGCCAGGAGGCCGCCGCCGTTGGCCGCGAGATCCTTGAACACCGAGGCCGGGGCGACGCCGCCGACGAGGCTGCCGTCGTTGGTGACCGGGCCGGAAACCTCGGCGCCGTTCGACGCCGTGTTGCCCAGCACGATGCTGTTGGTCAGCGTCGTCGTGCCGCCGCGCACGTAGAGCCCGCCGCCGTTGCTGGTGAAGCCGGCCGTGCCGTTGCCGCTCACCGTGCTGTTGGTGATGGTCGTCGTGCCGCCGCGCACGTAGAGCCCGCCGCCTTCGCTGGCGAGGCCGGCCGTGCCGTTGCCGCTCACCGTGCTGTTGGTGATGGTCGTCATGCCACCGTACGCGAAGATCCCGCCGCCGTTGCCGACGATGCCGGCCGTGCTGTTGCCGCTGATCGTGCTGCCGGTGATCGTCGTCGTGCCGCGGTACACGGAGAGCCCGCCGCCGCCGCTAAAGATGCCGGCCGTGCTGTTGCCGCTGATCGTGCTGCCGGTGATCGTCGTCGTGCCGTAGAGCGCGTAGATCCCGCCGCCGCCGCCGAAGTCGCTGGCCGTGTCGTTGCCGCTCACCGTGCTGGCGGTGAGGGTGAGGTCGACGTCCTGTGCCCGGATGCCGCCGCCGTCTTCGCCCTGCCCGGTCGTCCGCCCGCCGGTGACGACCAGCCCCTCCAGGTCCACGTCGGTCGTGCCGGACCCCCGCAGGAGCAGCACCCGACTCTGACCGTTCGCGTCGACGGTGATGTCGGGCCGCCCGTCGCCGTTCAGGTCGCCGTCGATGGCGACGGCGGCGAAGATCCCCAACTGCCCCTGCGTCAGGGTGAGCGTGCCGCCGGCGAGGCCGGGGGCGAAGGTGATCGCGTCCGCATCGGGGTTCGCGTTGGCGAGGTTGAGCGCCTCGCGCAAGGACAGGTTGCCGGCGCTCGTGTCGCCGTCGGTGGTGTCGGTAAGGTTGTCGACCCTGAAGCTGGCCATACGCTTGACCCCACGCCTTTCTCATGCACGCTCTGCGAGCGCAAGGTGCCGATATACGGGTGCTTCGGCCGGAAAGGCAAGCGGGCAGAAGTTGAAGACGCAGGCGCTGCGGCAATTTAAAGTTTATTCGCGAAGAGGAGAGGGGACGCGAAGCCCCATCCTACCCCGCCGCCCCCTCGCGCACGCCGGCTCAAGGCTCCGCCGGCGGGCGGCGGTCCCGGCGCGGACCTCGCCCACGGTTGTCGCCGACCTTGCGAAATCGTACGAAACCGCTTCGCGCAACGCTCCGGGAGGCCTCCCTTGATCCCCGACCCGCCAGGGAACGCCTACCCCGTCGTCTACGCCGACCCCCCCTGGCGGTTTCGCACCTACTCGGCGAAGGGCCAGGGGCGCAGCCCCGACGCGCACTACCCCTGCATGGACCTGGACGCGATCAAGGCGCTGCCCGTATCCTCCTGGGCGGCCCCCGACGCCGTGCTCCTCCTCTGGGCGACCGACCCCCTCCTCCCCCAGGCGCTCGACGTGATCGCCGCCTGGGGGTTCACCTACAAGACCGTGGGCTTTTACTGGGCGAAGCTCAACGGGGACGGCGGCCCCTTCAAGGGCCTCGGCTTTTGGACCCGCGCCAACCCGGAGCCTTGCCTGCTCGCCACGAGGGGCAGGCCGAAGCGCCGGGCGCGCGACGTGGACAAGCTCGTCATGGCGCCCCGCCGCGAGCACAGCCGCAAGCCCGACGAGGTGCAGGATCGCATCGAGCGCCTGCTCGAAGGCCCCTACCTCGAACTGTTCGCCAGGGCGAGCCGTCCCGGCTGGGACGCCTGGGGGCTGGAGGCCGGGCTGTTCGACGGGGGGAAGGCGCCGACGCGGCGCTGGGGGTCGAAGAAGGAAGACTAGGACACGCTTCGCGCCGGCGGACGCGAAGCGTGTTCAGGCGGCGTCCGCCCGGCGCCGGTCGCCCCCCGCCTCGACGAGGCGCTTGAGCGCGACGTGGTCGGTCTTGCCGGTGCCGAGGAGGGGGAGGGCTTCCACGACCCGAACCTCGCCCGGCAGCAGCAGCTCGCCCGCGCCCGCCTCCTTCAGGAAGTCGTGCAGGCGCCGCCGCGTCGCCCCGGCTTCGGTGGTGACGAGGACGAGGCGCTCCCCCTTGTGCGGGTCGGCGACGGCGACGGCGCCGTGCCGGGCGCCCGGCCAGAGGCGTTCCGCCAGCGCCTCGACGGCGGCGAGCGAGACCATCTCGCCGCCGAGCTTGGCGAAGCGCCGGATCCTGCCGGTGACGCGAAGGTAGCCTTGCCCGTCCTCGGCGAGCACGTCGCCCGTGTCGTGCCAGCCGTCCTTCGGCGGGACCAGCACGCCCGGGGCCTCGGGGAGGAGGTAGCCCAGCATCACGTTCGGGCCGCGCACGAAGAGCCGGCCCCCGTCCTCGATGCCGTCGACGGGGTCGATCCGGTGCTCGATCAGCGGCAGGGGGCGGCCCACCGTGCCGGGCTTGGGGTGCAGGGCCGTGTTGAGGGCGACGACCGGGCCCGCCTCGGTGAGGCCGTAGCCCTCCAGGACGCGGACGCCGAAGCGCTCCGCCCAGACCCGCCGCGTCTCGGGCCGGAGCGGCTCGGCCCCGGCCAGGACGTAGCGCAGGCGGTGGAAGTCGAACGGGTCGGCCGTGCGCGCGTAGCCCATGAGGAAGGTGTCGGTGCCGAACAGGATGGTGGCGTCCGTCGCGTAGGCGAGGCCCGGGATCCGGCGGTAGTGGAGGGGGGAGGGGTAGAGGAAGGCCGCGACCCCGTTGAGGAGGGGGAGGACGAGGCAGCCCATGAGGCCGAAGCTGTGGAACAGGGGCAGGACGCCCAGCACCCTGTCCTCGTGGGTCATGTCGAAGCGCACGGCGCCCTGCGCGGCGTTGGCGATCAGGTTGTCGTGGCCGAGGACGACGCCCTTCGGCGCCCCTTCCGAGCCCGAGGTGAACAGGACGACGGCGGGGTCGGACGGGCCGGGCGGCGGGGCGTCGGCGGGGCGGAGCGGGCAGGCCCGCCTGAGCGTGGCGAGGAAGGCCCGCAGGCGCGCCGTCCGGCTGATGCCGGCCGCCAGCGCCTCCAGGTGGACGACGCGCACGCCCGCCGCCGCCAGCCCGGCGACGAGGGCGCCGAGATCCGCGCGCTCGACGAAGAGGCCCGACGTGAGCACCGCGTCGATCCGGGCGGCCTCGATCCCCTGGCGGAGCGGCAGGAGCCCGGCGGAGGGGTTGAGGAGGGCGGCGGCGCGGCCCTGGCCCCAGAGGGCCATGAGGGCGAGCGCGGCGCCGGCGCCGTTGGGGAGGAGGACGCCGACCCGCCCGCCGGGGGGGGCGAGCGGGGCGAGCCTCGGGCCGAGCGCCAAGGCGCCCGCGAACAGGCGGCGGTAGGTGAGGCGGCGCCCCCCCGCGTCCTCCAGGATGACGCGGCCCATGCCGTGGTGGCGGGCGGCGTCCCACACCGCCTCGGGCAGGCTGCGGCGGCCCGTCTCGGTCCGGACGTGGTGGGCGCACAGGAGGTCGTAGAGGCGGCGCGCCACCGCCTCGCGCCCCGCCCGGCCGCGAAGCGGGGGCAGGCGTTCCCCCGCCCCCATGTGGAGGACGATCCGGGGCAGCCACGCCCGCCGGGTCATCGTCGGCCGCAGGCGGGAGAAGGGCGAGCGTTCGGCGCCGACGATGCGGACCGGCACGATCGGGGCGCCGCACGAGGCCGCGACGAGGGCCGGGCCTTCCTGGACCCGCATCAGGCCCCCCGTCGTCGTGACCCGCCCCTCCGGGAAGAGGACGAGCGGGCGCCCCCGGCGCACCGCCTGGGCCAGGCGGCGCAGCGCCATCGGGTTGGCGGGATCGAGCGGCAGCGCCTCGGCGACGCCCAGGAACGGCCTGAGCCACCACGACGCCGCCACGCCGGCGTCGATGGCGAAGACCGGCTTTTCCGGCAGGAAGGCGAGGAGGAGGAGCCCGTCCAGGAGGCTCGCGTGGTTGGCGACGACGACGCACCCGCCCGTGCCGCCCGCCCAGCCGCGCAGCTCGACCCGGTAGAGGAGGCGGAGGAGGAGGCGCAGAAGCGCGCGGGCGGCGTCCGCGCCCGTGCCCGTTTTGGCGAGGCCCAGCATGAGGAGGGCGACGGGCAAGGTGAGGAGGCCGGTCAGGAGGAGGATCGCCGGCACGCCGAACCCCAGCGCCTGCAAGGCCAGCGCGAACACGGCCGAGGCGACCATGAAGGCGGCGTTGAGGACGTTGAGGGCGGCGATCGCCCGCCCGCGCCCCCCGGGCGGCGCCCAGGTCTGGATCGCCGTCATCAGGGGCACGACGAAGACCCCGCCGGCGGCGGCGAGGAGGGCGAGGTCGAGCGCGACCCGCCACGCGCCGGGCCTGCCGAGGAAGGCGGCGGCGCCGAGGAGGCCCGGCCCCTTCGTCCAGGACGAGAGTGCCAGGAACAGGTCGAGGGAGGCGATGGCGATGGCGAGCCCGGCGACGGGCACGGGCGACAGGCGCAGGCGCCCCCGCGTCAGCGCCTGCGCGAGCAGCGAGCCCAGGCCGATGCCGAGCGAGAACAGGGTGAGGAACAGGGTGACGACCCCCTCGTCCGCCCCCAGCACGTCCCTTGCGAGCGTCGGGATCTGGGCGAGGCAGACGGCGCCGACGAACCAGAACCAGGAGACGCCGATGGCCGCCCGCCACGACCGGCGGTCCCGCCGCAGCCCACGGAGCGCGGGGCCGATGGCGTTCAGCGGGTTCAACGGCACGGGCGGGGCTTCGCCCCTGGGCGGCGCCGGCGGGATCGCGGCGCCGGCGAGGCGGCCGAGGACCGCCAGGAGAACGACCAGCGCCCCCGTCCAGGCGGTGCCGCCCTCCTGGAGGACGAGCAGCCCGCCCGTGATCGTGCCGCCCAGGATGGCGAGGAACGTCGCCGCCTCGACGAGGGCGTTCGCCCCCATCACCTCGCCCGGGCGCAGGAGGTCCGGCAGGAGGCCGTACTTCACCGGCCCGAACGCCGCCGACTGCGCACCCATGAGGAAGAGGACGAGAAGGAGCAGCGGCACGCTGCCGAGCAGGAGGGCGAGCGCGCCCGCCGCCATGATCAGGATCTCGGCGGTCTTCGTCGCCCTGGCGAGCCCACCCTTGTCCGTCCCGTCGGCGAGCGCCCCCGCCTGCGCCGAGAACAGGAAGAAGGGCAGGATGAAGATCCCCGCCGCCGCCGTGACGAGCGGGGGGCCGCTCGCGCCCGCGAGACGGTAGAGGACGAGCAGGACCAGCGCGTTCTTGAACAGGTTGTCGTTGAAGGCGCCGAGGAACTGCGTCCAGAACAGCCCGGCGAACCGCCGGTCGGCCAACAGCCCGAACATGGACACCTCCGCTGGCGCGTGTTCTGCCATCATGGGCCAGGGGGGAGCAAGGTTACGCTTCGCGCCAGCGGGCGCGAAGCGCAGCTTGCCGAATCCCACGCCGATGCCGATGTTAGGGTCGATGCACACCGGAAGGGAGAGACGACGATGGAAGCCACAGCCCGCGAGCCGTTCCGGCTCGACAAGCCCCTGCGCGGGCGGATCTACGACAGCATCGCCGAGACGATCGGCAACACGCCGCTGGTAAGGGCGCCCCGCTTCATGGCCGACGCCGGGGTGAAGGCCGACATCCTCCTGAAGCTGGAGTTCTTCAATCCCATCGCCAGCGTCAAGGACCGGATCGCCGTCGGCATGATCGAGGCGCTGGAGGCGGAGGGCAGGCTGAGGCCCGGCGCCACCGTCATCGAGCCCACCTCGGGCAACACCGGCATCGGCCTCGCCTTCGTCTGCGCCGCGCGCGGCTACCGGCTCATCCTGACCATGCCGGAGAGCATGTCGATCGAGCGCCGCAAGATGCTGAAGTTCATGGGCGCCGAGCTGGAGCTGACGCCCAAGGAGAAGGGGATGAAGGGCGCCATCGAGCGCGCCAACGAGCTTTTGGGCGAGATCGACGGCGCCGTGATGGCGGGCCAGTTCACGAACCCGGCGAACCCCGAGATCCACCGGCGCACCACCGCCGAGGAGATCTGGTTCGACACGGACGGCCGGGTCGACGCCGTCGTCTCCGGCATCGGCACCGGCGGCACGATCACCGGGGTCGGGCAGGTGCTGAAGGAGCGCAAGCCCACCCTGAAGATGGTCGCCGTCGAGCCCGAGGCCAGCCCCATCCTCTCCGGCGGCAGCCCCGGCCCGCACATGATCCAGGGCATCGGCGCCGGCTTCGTGCCCGAGGTCTTGGACACGCACGTCTACGACGACATCGTCAAGATCGCCAATGAAACCGCGTTCGCCACCGCCCGCAAGCTCGCCAAACTCGACGGCATCCCCGTCGGCATCTCGGCGGGCGCCGCGCTCGCCGCCGCCGTCGAGTACGCCGCCCGCCCCGAGATGGAGGGCAAGATGATCGTCGCCGTCATGTGCTCCTTCGCCGAGCGCTACCTCTCGACGCCCCTGTTCGAGGGCGCCTGACCCCGCCGGGGGGCCGGCCCCTTGACCGGCCCCCCGCACCCCCCTAATCCTTAACCCAACGGGGCCGTAGCTCAGTCGGGAGAGCGCCTGCTTTGCAAGCAGGAGGTCGTCGGTTCGATCCCGTCCGGCTCCACCAATAAAATCAATCTACTAGCTATAAATCTGCTTCCGAATTTCCTGTCATTCACTAATTCGGAAGCGTATCGGAAGCATGGGATCATGCCTTGCAGGCCCACCCGTAGCGCACAATCGCTTCTGACTGCTCGCGCTACTCCACGCACGTTCGCCTCAACCGATGCGGCCATCGGCGCCTCGTGTGCCCTATCGTTCTCGCCGCCGCCGATGCGGGCACAAAGGGCTGACTAGGTCAATCTCGCCCTTGCCTTCCATGACCAGCAACGCCGCGAGGTGCGCGGCCTCGCCCGACATCTGCACCTCGACGTTACGCCCAGCGATTACCGGCGCCGCACGCGGCCGCACGAACACTCGGCGCCTAAGCAGCGCACCACCAAGGCTGAGAAGCAGGCGATCAAGGCGGGGCGCATCCCTGAGGCTTGGCAAGCCAAGCCGGCCAAGCTGCGGCAGAAGGATCGATTGAAAGCACCGCTTTCAATCACGCTGGACGGTGAAGTTCACCAAGGCCAAGCCCGACCAGGACGGTAAGGTACCAGCCGTCGACATCGCCATCCCGGCCTTTGGCTATCAGAACCACATCAGCGCCGACCGGCGCCATTGGCTGATCCGCACGTGGCGGGTGACCAGTGCCGCGGCGCATGCCGGCTCCCGGCTCGGCGAGTTGCTCGATCCAACCAACACGGCAAGCGGTGTGTGGGCCGACAGCGCCTACAGCAAAGCCAACGAGGCCCTGCTCGAGCAGCGCATGCTGACAAGCCACATCCACCGCAAAAAGCCCAAGGGCCGCGCGATGCCGGATCGCACGGCAAGAGCCAACGCCAAGCGGTCGGCGGTGCGCGCCCACATCGAGTCTAAGCGGCGGTGCGAAAGTG
>JAGRGG010000041.1:0-6998 GCA_020445645.1 Geminicoccaceae bacterium
GGCCCCGCGCCAGCGGCGCGAAGCGTATTCCACCCCCACCAAGGACCACCGCCGCTTGACCGCCTACCGCCCCGACATCGACGGCCTGCGCGCCGTGGCCGTCCTCCCCGTCGTCCTCTTCCACGCGGGCGTGCCCGGCTTCGGCGGCGGGTACGTCGGCGTCGACGTGTTCTTCGTCATCTCGGGCTACCTCATCACCGGCCTCCTCGCCGACGCGCTCGACGGGGGCCGCTTCTCGCTGCTCGACTTCTACGAGCGCCGGGTGAGGCGGATCGCGCCCGCCCTGCTCGCCGTGCTCCTCGCCGCGTCGCTCGCCGCGTTCTGGCTGTTCCTGCCCCTGGACCTGAAGGCGTTCGGCCAGAGCCTCGCCGCCACCGTCGTCTTCGCCGCCAACGTCCATTTCTGGCGCGGGCTCGACTATTTCGCCGGCCCCGCCGAGACCGCGCCCCTCCTCCACATGTGGTCGCTCGCCGTCGAGGAGCAGTTCTACCTCGTCTTCCCGCCCCTCCTCTGGCTGCTGTGGCGCGTCCTGAAGCGGCGGCGGGCGGTCGCCCTCGTCCTCGCCGCCTGCGCCGTCCTCTCGCTCGCGCTTTCGGCCTGGGCGGCGGAGGCCCACCCCGGCGCCGCCTTCTACCTCGCCCCGCCCCGCGCCTGGGAACTGCTCCTGGGCGCCCTCGTCGCGCTCGTCCCCGCCCCCCCCTTGCGCCGCGCCCTCCGCGAGGCGCTGGCCCTTCTCGGCCTTGCCCTCGTCCTCGGCGCCGTCGTCCTCTTCACGAAGGCGACCCCCTTCCCCGGCCTGTACGCGCTGGTGCCCTGCCTCGGCGCCGCCCTCGTCGTTGCGACAGGTGGGGCAACGGGCGGGGGGGCCGGGCCGACCTTCGCCGGGCGTCTCTTGGGCCTGCCGCCCCTCGTCCTCGTCGGCCTCCTCTCCTACTCCCTCTACCTCTGGCACTGGCCGGTCCTCGTCTTCCTGCGCTACCACACCGTCCACGCGCCGGACGCCGTCCAGGTCGCGCTGGCCCTTCTCGCTTCCCTCCTCCTCGCGTGGCTGTCCTGGCGCCATGTCGAACGCCCCTTCCGCCGCCGCCCGCCCCTGTTCGCCGGATCGGCCGCCCTCGGCGCCCTCCTCCTCGCGCTCGGCGCCGTCGCCTACCTGCAAGACGGCCTGCCGGGGCGCCTCGACCCCGAGACCGTCCGCCTCGCCGCCTTCGCGGGCTCGATGAACCCCGAGCGCGCCGGCTGCCTCGCCGACGCCGGCGCGTGGATCGACCCCGCCGACGCCTGCGCCTTCGGCGCCCCCGTCCCGCCCGACATCGTCCTTTGGGGCGACAGCCACGCCGACGTGCTCCTCCAGGCGCTGGCCGGCATCGCCCGCGGCGAAGACCGATCCGTGCGCTTCTTCGGCTACCTCGCCTGCCCGCCCATCGTCGGCCTGCGCTGGCCGGGCGTCCGCGGCGACTTCCGCTGCCCCGCCTTCGACGACGCCGTCCTGGAGCGCATCCTGGCCACCCCCGCCCTGAAAACCGTCGTCCTCGCCGCCCGCTGGCCGCACTACACCGAGCCCGGCCCCCTCCCCGGCCCCCTCACCCGCGAGCCCGCACCCCCCTTCACCGGCCGCGACGGGCGCCCCCTCGACGACGCCGCCCGCCGCGCGCTCTTCAAGGCCAACCTTCGAACGACCGTCCAGGCGCTCCTCGCCGCCAGGAGGCGGGTCGTCCTCGTCTACCCTACCCCCGAGACCGGCTACGACAGCCCCTCCGCCCAGGCCCGCCTCCACCGAGGGGGCCAGAACCCCGCCGCCCTCGCCCGCCCGGCCGTCCTCGTCGCCGCCCACGCCCGCTTTGCGACCGAAGCCCTCGACGCGATCCCCCCCGACCCCCGCCTCGTCCGCCTCCGCCCCGTCATCCGCCTCTGCGACGCCCTGACCTGCAAGACCTACCAGGACGGCACCCCCCTCTACCGCGACGACAACCACCTCTCGCTGGAGGGGGCGAGGTGGCTCCTGGAGGGCTGGCGGGGGGCGATCCTGGGCCGGGGGTGAGAGGGCGCATCTCTCATTGCGGTTCCGATCCTTATTTATTAGGCGTTTATCCCTCCGATGCATGTATGGGCGTTAGAACCAAAGAATTTACAAAGCTTCGGGCGGTTCCACCTGCTTCAAAGGGATAAACGCTTTATGTAAAACACCTGTGATTTTATCCAAGTATACAAACCTGAAGCGATTACCGCTCATACCTGTTCCGCTCGACCTCGCTGCGGGGCACCATCTGCCGCCTGCGGTCGTAGAGCCGGGTCGTTTGCGGGAGGTAGCTCTCCGCCCCTCCCGCAAACGACCTCAATAGGTGATGCGACCGCGGCGGTCGTGGCCCTGCACGTGAAGAAGTTCGTGATGGTGAACCCAAAGTACGTGCGCATCGTCGCGCACGCGAAGATGCAAGACCGATGCGACCGACGCTGAGATGCCCGCCCAACGCCACGCCAGCGGCTTCCTGGCGGAGATCCGGACCCCGAACGGGCCGGCCCAGGCTCCGCGCCGGCAGGTCACCCGCCGCAACCAGGGCTCAATCCCGCGGGCGGTTTCGTCTACCTCCCCCGCCAGTCGCAATGAACCGGCGGCTGTCGTTGGCCGAAATCGGTTGCCGCCTCGAAGGCGGCGGCGACCTGGAGCAGGAACGCTTCCTGGAAATGGTCGCCCACGATTTGCAGCCCGATCGGCAGCCCCTCCGGACTGAAGCCGGCCGGCACCACCGCCGATGGCAGTGCCGTGTAGCTGAACGGGATCGTGAACTGCCGACCGCGCCCATAGTCCTTTGCCGATGCCGAGAGCAGCGGTGCCACCGTCGGCAGGGCCGGCGTCAGAAGCGCATCGACCTCTCGAAAGGCCGACTTCACCTCGGCCGTGAGCGCCGGGCGCTCCTTGAGTAGCCGCTCGTAGTCCTCCCGCGGCACCCGCGAGCCGACCTCGATGTTCTTTTGCACGATGGGCCCGTAGAGTTCGGCGGCGTTCGGCGTGTTGCGGTACCGCTCGCCCAGCACCTGGTTGAACTCGAACAGCAGCACCTTGTTGAACAACTCGCCGTAATCGAGCCTGCCCTCCAGGGGCTCGATCTCGATCTCCGACACCTCGGCACCTAGGCGGGCGAAAGTCTCGGCCGCAGCCTTGACCGCATCGGCTACCGACGGTTCGACATCACGATACGTATAGTTCTTGACCGTCGCCAGCTTCAGCCCCTTGACCCCTTGGTCCAGCCCGGTCGTGTAGCTGCCGCGCGGCTGCGCCAGGGCCGAGCCCGGATAGGCCGGATCGAAGCCGGCCATCGCGTCGAGCAGATAGGCAAGATCGCGCACGTTGCGCGCCAGCGGCCCGGCAACATCGAGGCTGGGCGCCCGCGGGAACACGCCGGCAAGGCTCACGAGCCCATAGGTCGGCCGGATGCCCGTGATCCCGCACCAGCTTGCGGGCACGCGGATCGACCCGCCCGTGTCCGTTCCCGTCCCGCCGAGACCGATGCCGGCCGCCAGCGCCGCGCCGGTTCCGGCCGACGAGCCGCCCGGCGAGCGCGCCAACGCCCAGGGATTGTGGGTGTCGCCGAAGACCGCATTGGTCCCCGAAACACCGGCGGCGAACTCGTTCATGTTGGTCTTGCCGAGGACGATGGCACCCGCCTCCTCCAGACGGCGCACGGCGGTCGCGTCCTGCTCGGTACGCCGGTCCCTGAACGCCGCCGAGCCCACGGTCGTCACCGTGCCCGCCATCTCGAAGATGTCCTTCATCACGATCGGAATACCGTGCAGCGGCCCCCGGTCGCGCCCCGACGCCAGCTCCCGGTCGCGCTCGACCGCCTGCCGCATCGCCCGATCTTCCAGCAGCAGAATGAAGGCGTTGAGCTGCGGCTGGAGCCGTTTCGCGCAGTCGAGATGGGCTCGGACCAGCGCCGCGACGCTGAGCGAGCCCTTGCGCAGCTGCTCCCCCGTCGCCGCGATCGAGTCCGGCATCCCACCGCCCACGGTCTGGGCCAAGGCACGTCGCGCCCCGGCACCGGCCAGAACCGCCGTGGTAGCCAGCACCGACCGGGCCAGGAGTTCCCGGCGGCTGAAGCCGGACGCCGGCTGGACGATCGGGGCCTGCTGGACGATCGGGGATGGTCTGCTGTTCATGGCGGCCTCGCTGCTGTTCGTTCGTGCCTGGATGCCCGCAAGGGTTTGGTGCCAGCAGGCGATCCTCCTGAACTGCTATCGTCCGGATGGCCTGCCTTCTCAAGCCCGACGGTGCTCGTCGAAAGGCCCGTTCGTCAACCGGAAGGCCTATCGGGGGTGTGATAGGAGCGGCGCGAGCGATGAAATCCACCCAACCAGAACCATAGGCTGCCGCGCGCCAGAACCGCACCGGGTTTGCCGGAGGCTGGTTGGTTCGGGTCAGGCGGCCAGGGCTTGCTGCATCTGGCCTGGGGCATGGTGGCACGTCTCGGCCTCGGCGGGAGGCACGTTGCCGACGGGTTCGAGTGGCCGGCGGGTGTTGAACCCATCGACCCGTTCCAGGGCGGCGATCGACGGCCTTGAAGCTTCGCCAGGGTCCGCACCGACGGATCACCTCGGCCTTCTCTCAGGAGGCAGAGCCTCCGGCAAAACCGGCGCGGTTCAAAGGAAGCCCTGATCCGGCGCCTGCGCCGCGAGCAGGGGCTAGGCGCCTGAACCGCCCCCCCGGCCGCCCCTCGTCCTGAGCACGAGGATCAGGGGCAGGACCGCGACCACCATCCACGTCAGGACGTGGAAGACCTCGACGTAGGACAGCATCGCCGCCTGCCGCTGCACCTGGGCGTAGATCGAGGCGTAGGCCGCCTGCCGGCTGCCGTCGTAGAGCGCCGTCGTCCGGGCCAGATCCTGGCCGAACACCGGGTTGAGGCCGTTCAGCGTCTCGGTGAAGCGCGACTGGTGGAACTGCTCGCGGCGCGCGAGCAGCGTCTGGGTGAGCGAGATGCCGAACGCGCCGCCCAGGTTCCGAAAGAAGTTCAGCATCGCCGACGCCTTGTCCGCCTCGCCCGGCTTCAGGCCGATATAGGCCACGGTCGAGATCGGGATGAACAGGAACGGCAGCCCCACCGAGCTGAAGAAGCGGCCCCAGGCGGCGCTGGCGAAGGTGCTCTCGACGCTGAACCCGCCGTACCACCAGAACGCGACGGCCTGGACCGAAAAGGCGGGAAAGAGGAGGGTGCGGGTGTCGACCTTGCCGGTGAACGCCCCCGCGATGGGCATCATGACGACGGCGACGGCGCCGCCGTAGGTGAGCGCGAGGCCCGCGCTGTAGGCGTCGTAGCGGAACACCTGCTGGAGCATCTGCGGGATGATCTGGATCGTCCCGAAGACGAGGACCCCGAGCAGCGTCATCAGCATGGCGCAGATGGCGAAGTTGCGGCTGGAGAGCAGGGGCAGGGGCACGATCGGGTCGGGGTGGTTGATCTCCCAGGCGACCATGCCGCCGAGCCCGACCACCGCCATCGTCGCCATCGTGACGATGAGCGGGCTCGCGAACCAGTCCTCCGTCTGGCCCCGGTCGAGGGTGATCAGGAGCCCGGCGAGCCCGATCGTGAGGAGGGCGAACCCGGCCCAATCGAAGCGGATGCCGCCTTCGCGCAGCCGCCTCGTCTCCTCGACGAGCACGGGCGCCTCCCTCGCCACGGCGGCGGTGGCGAGGAACGCCATGATCCCGACCGGGACGTTGATGAAGAAGATCCAGTGCCACGAGATCACGTCGGTGATGTAGCCGCCGATCGACGGGCCGACGATCGGGGCGACGACGACGACGAGCCCGAAGGCGGCGAACGCCTGCCCGCGCTTTTCCTGCGGGAAGCTGTCGGCGATCATCGACTGCTCGACGGGGGCGAGCCCGCCCCCGCCGATCCCCTGGAAGACGCGGGCGACGATCAGCATCCCGAGGCTCGTGGAGAGCGCGCAGACGAGCGAGGACAGGGTGAACAGCGCGATCGAGATCAAAAAGTAGCGCTTGCGGCCGATCGCCCGCGACAGGAAGCCCGAGATCGGGATGATGATCGCGTTGGCGACGAGGTAGCTGGTCACGATCCAGGTGCCCTGATCGATCGAGACGCCGAGGTTGCCCGAGATGTGGTCGAGCGCCACGTTGGCGATCGAGGTGTCGAGGACCTCCATGAAGGTCGAGATCGAGACCACGGCGGTCATCAGCCAGGGGCCGCCGGGCCCGGCGGCGGAGCGCGGCTGATCGGACCCGGTCTGGGCGTCGTCGGCCATGCCTAGTCGACGTGGATGCTGGGGACGACCGACATGCCGGGGCCGATCGGGCGGTCCCGCGGCGGAGGTTCGTCGATCGAGATGCGGACGGGCACGCGCTGGACGACCTTGACGAAGTTGCCGGTGGCGTTCTGCGGCGGCAGCAGCTGGAACGCCTGCCCGGCGCCGTTCTGGATCGAGCGCACGGTTCCCTTGAAGTCGACGTCGGGAAAGGCGTCGACCGAGAGGTCGACCTGCTGCCCGATCCGGATGTCGGCGAGCTGCGTCTCCTTGTAGTTCGCCGTCACGTAAAGGTCCTTGGGCACGATCGCCATCATCTGCGTGCCGGGCTGGACGTAGCTGCCGATGTTGACGTTCTTCTGCACGACCTGCCCGTCGATCGGCGCCTCGACCGTCAGGCGGTCGACGGCGACCTGCGCCGTCGCCACCCCGGCCTTCGCCGCCTCGACCCCCGCCTTGGCCGCCTGCAGCCCCGCCTTGGCCGCCGTGACGCTGCTCGCCGCGCTGTCGACGGCCGTGCGCGAGGCGTCGGCCCGCGCCCTGGCCTGACGGGCCTGAGCCTGGGTGTCGTCGAGCCTCTGCTGCGAGATCGCGCTCGTGCCGGACTTCTTGAAGAGGCTCTGGAGGCGGTCGGCCTGGCTCTGCGCGTTGTCGGCCTCGACCAGGTTGGCGTTCAGGGTGCTCCTGGCTTGGCTGACCCCCGCCTGCGCCTGCACGATCTGCGCCTCCGCCTG
>JAGRGG010000041.1:7218-7488 GCA_020445645.1 Geminicoccaceae bacterium
CGCGGTGCCGCCGGCGACGCCGAGCAGCAGCACCACGGCGACGATGACGATCGTCAGCAGGCGCTTGCGCGACCAGGGCTTCCTGCCGTTCCGGTCCTTCCCGTCGCCGCCGTCCCCGGAACCGTCGTTCTTGGACTCGCCGTTCCCGGCGGCGCGCGGCGCCGGGTTCCGGTGCGCGTCGCCGTCCCCCGCGCCCGGCGGCCTCGGGTTCCAGGACCGGCCCTCGGCGGGCCGCCCTTCCGCGCCGTCCCTCACGCGCCGCCGCCGGTG
>JAGRGG010000221.1 GCA_020445645.1 Geminicoccaceae bacterium
CGCGCCGGCGGACGCGAAGCGTGTTCAGACCGCGCGCACCAGCACGTGCCGCTTCCTGCCCGCCGAGAGCTTGAGCCGCCCGTCCCGCAAATCCCCCGTCCCCACCAGGAGCGCCTCGTCGCGCACCGGCTCGTCGTTGAGCCGCGCCCCGCCACCCCGGATCAGCCGCCGCGCCTCGCCGTTGGAGGCGGCGAAGCCGGCCCTTTGCAGGAGGTCGAGGACGGGGATGCCGGCATCGAGGTCGTCGCCCGCCACCTCGATGCCCGGCATGTCGTCGGCGACGCCCGCCCCCTCGAACACCGCCCGCGCCGTCTCCGCCGCAGCCTGCGCCGCCCCGGCGCCGTGGGCGAGCTTGGTGGCCTCGAAGGCCAGCACCTTCTTGGCCTCGTTCACCTCCGCCCCTTGCAGCGCCTCCAGCCTCGCCACCTCGTCCAGCGGCAGTTCGGTGAACAGGCGCAGGAACCGGCCCACGTCGGCGTCCTCGGCGTTGCGCCAGAACTGGAAGTAGTCGAAGGGCTTCAGCCGGTCGGCGTTGAGCCAGAGCGCGTTGCCGGCGCTTTTCCCCATCTTCTCGCCGGACGCCGTCGTGATGAGCGGCGAGGTGAGGCCGAACAGCGCCGCCCCGTCGATCCGCCGGCCGAGGTCGACGCCGCCCACGATGTTGCCCCACTGGTCGGAGCCGCCCATCTGGAGCCGCACGCCCAGCCGCCGGCCTAGTTCCAGGAAGTCGTAGGCCTGCATCACCATGTAGTTGAACTCGAGGAGCGTCAGCGGCTGCTCGCGCTCCAGCCGCAGCCGCACGCTGTCGAAGGTGAGCATTCGGTTGATCGTGAAGTGGCGCCCGAAGTCGCGCAGGAACGGGATGTAGGCGAGGCCGTCCAGCCATTCGGCGTTGTCGGCGAGGACGGCGCCCTCCCGCCCAAAGTCGAGGAACGCCCCGAGCGAGCGGCGGATGCCGGCCTTGTTGCGCCCGATCGCGGCGTCGTCGAGGAGCTGGCGCTGCGTATCCTTGCCCGACGGGTCGCCGACCTTGGTCGTGCCGCCGCCGACCAGCGCCACCGGGCGGTGCCCCGTGCGCTGGAGGACGCGCAGCATCATGATGCCGACCAAGTTGCCGACGTGCAGGCTGTCCGCCGTGCAGTCGAAGCCGATATAGGCGGTGATCGGCCCCTCGCAGGCCAGCGCGTCCAGCGCCTCGGGGTCGGTGCATTGGTGGATGTAGCCCCGCGCGCCCAGGGTGCGCAGCAGCTCCGAGCGGAACGACGGCATGGGTCCTGCCTGAAAAGAAGAACGGCTAGCGGGCGAGCGAGAGGGCTTCCGGCTGCGGCTGGAGGCGGCGGTCGAGGTAGGTCTCGGCCACGCCTTCGAACTCGTCGAGGTCGTCGGCGAGGAAATGGTCGCCGCCTTCCACCGTGTGGAAGTCGATCGTGATCCCGCGCTGCTGCGAGAGCTTGTTGACGAGGCGCACCACCGAATCGGTCGGCGTCACGGCGTCGTGCTCGCCGTGGACGATGAGCCCGGACGAGGGGCAGGGGGCGAGGAAGCTGAAGTCGTACATGTTGGCGGGCAATCCGGCGCAGATGAAGCCCTGGATCTCCGGCCGGCGCATCAGGAGCTGCATGGCGATCCAGGCGCCGAACGAGAACCCGCCGACCCAGGCGATCGGGCTGTTCGGGTTGTGCTGCTGCATCCAGTCGAGCGATGCGGCGGCGTCGCGCAGCTCGCCCTGACCGTGGTCGAACGCGCCCTGGCTGCGCCCGACGCCGCGGAAGTTGAAGCGCAGCGTCGAGAAGCCCCGGCGGACGAACATTTGGAACATCGCATGGACGATGCGGTTGTTCATCGTCCCGCCGTATTGCGGGTGCGGGTGCAGGATGAGCGCCAAAGGCGGCGTCGGCCCCTGGCCGTGGACGTAGCGGCCTTCCAGCCTTCCGTCCGAGCCGTTGTAGATGACTTCAGGCATCCTGCTCTCCGCGCGCCGCTTGATGGGCGGCCTTGTTGACCTCGTTGCCGGTCCCATACAGGCTTCCCGCGCGTCCCGCTCCGAAGAGACGCGCCCGCCCGCATTCCGGTAAGATTGACCGTCCGCCGCCGGCGTCTATACTTCGCTTCGATCCGCGCCCCAGCCTCGACGAATGAGGCAAGGGGCGTGGAACCGAGTTGCCGTCTCGCGGAAGCGGCGACGATCCCCCGGCGTATATCGCAGGCGCGAAACCATGTTCAAGAGTCTCAAGGACGATATCGACGCCGTCTTCGCCCGCGACCCGGCGGCGCGCTCCCGGATCGAGGTGGTCCTGTGCTACCCCGGCATCCACGCGCTCGTCTTCCACCGCCCGGCCCACGCCCTCTGGCGGCGCGGCTGGACGCTCGCCGCCCGCTTCCTCTCGCAGTGGGGCCGCTTCATGACCGGGATCGAGATTCATCCGGGTGCTCGGATCGGTCGGCGCTTCTTCATCGATCACGGGATGGGCGTCGTCATCGGCGAGACCACCGAGATCGGCGACGACGTGACCCTCTACCAGGGCGTGACGCTGGGCGGGGTGAGCCTCAACCCCGGCAAGCGCCACCCGACGCTGGAAGACGGCGTCGTCGTCGGCGCCAATGCCCTCGTGTTGGGTCCCTTCACCGTCGGCAAGGGAGCCAGGATCGGCTCGAACGCCGTCGTCCTGAAGGAAGTGCCGCCCGGCGCGACGATGGTCGGCATGGCCGCCCGCATCGCCGGCCCCGCCGCCGTCCGCAGGGCGCCGGAGGACGACTGTTTCCCCGCCTACGCCACCGCCCCCGGCAACGGCACCGAGCACCCGCTCCTTCGGACGATCGACCGCCTGAGCGCCCGCCTCGAGGCCCTGGAGCATCGGCTCCTCGAACAGGAGGAGCGTCGGGAGCGGGGCACGCAGGACGGCGCCGGCGAAGCCGAGCGCGCCGCCGTCTAGCGGCGGGGCGACCGCCTCCTTCCCGTGCCCCGCACCTACCTCGACCACGCCGCGACCTCGCCGCTTCGCCCGGAGGCGCGGGACGCCCTGCTCGCGGCCCTCGTCTTGCCCGGCAACCCGTCCTCGGTCCACGCCGAGGGCCGCGCCGCCCGCGCCTGCCTGGAAGGGGCACGCCGCGCCGTCGCCGCGCGTTTCGGCGTGGGGCGGGACGGCGTCGTCTTCACGGGCGGCGGCACCGAGGCGAACGCGCTGGCCCTCCATCAGGCGGGCGCCGGGGGCGGCGTCGCCCTCGTCGCCGCGACCGCGCACCCCTCGGCCCTCGCCGCCCCCGACGTCGAGCCCCTGCCGGTCGACGCCCGGGGCCAGAGCGACCCCGCGTGGCTGGAGCGCCGTCTGGCGGCGGACCCGCCCGTGGCCCTGGTCTCGACCGTCGCCGTCAACAACGAGACCGGCATCGTCGACGCGGCCCTCCCCGACCTCGCCCGCCTCGCCCGCGCCAGGGGCGCCCTCGTCCACCTCGACCGCACCCAGGACCTGGGCGACGCCGCGTACATCCCGGCGCACGCCGACCTCGCCACCGTTTCGGCGCACAAGCTCGGCGGCCCCAAGG
>JAGRGG010000222.1 GCA_020445645.1 Geminicoccaceae bacterium
GCTTCGCGCCCGCCGGCGCGGGGCCTTTTTTTGGCAATTGTATACTTCGCTAACCAAAAGCTCAAAGTCCTACGCCACGCCGCTGCATAGACGCTGACCTCCTACCGCCGCTTGGCTCGCCCGATCGCCCTTAGCGCCTCGTCAAGCGCCTCGCCCGTCTCGTCGGTTTCAAGCTCGCGGGCGGCGCGGATGAACTTCTCGCGCTGGGTGAGGGGCGGCATCTCATCAGACTGCTGTTTGCCAACGGATGGTCCTAGGTTGTCGTTGCTGCGCTTGCTGTCCTGTGGCTTCGTTTGTTTATTCATGATTAGCCTAATTCAACAATCATGGTATCTTATTTTTAAGACTAAAACAGTATTCATATCAGCTTCCAGTCTATATGAAACTGTAATGACGGGGGTTTCAGGACCAATAGGAAGCTGACTTTTTGCAATAAATTGAGGAGGAATTGTATTGGTTATGCGTTGCGCAGCGGTAGGCTTCCGATGAAGAAGCTTCTCAAGTGATTCCCATACTTCCTCTCCTCTTGCAAAAGCTAAACAGCAATTATCAATCTGTCTTTGAGCTTCCGAGGATAAACATATAGTATATTCTACTGGTTTGGGATCTTCATTAATCCCCATTGTCTTCGAGCGCCCATTCAATGTCATCGCTGGTGATTTCACCAAGTTGCATGACATGTGTATGTCGCAAAGGCATCTCCTCGCCTAACTCGTGTAGTTCCCATACAAGATCATGACTCATTTTACTGATAGATGTTGCTGTGTGCTTGTAGCAAATTTCGTCTATGAAATTGTCAACAGTCGATATTTCCTCTGCTGTAAAGCAACCAAGGTTTGGTTCCTGTGTCGAAAAAAACATTGTTTGATAGCCTTTATGCCAAAGCTTCTTTTGTTGAACAACAATAGCATCTCTATGCAAATCATTTAACACAGGCTTGAGAGATCTAGAAACAGGCCCGTGTGGTTGCTTAATGTACTTACTGTCCGTTATTGCTTGGCCGCGCTTTTTGTATAAAGTTACGTCTGAATACCATAAAATTTTGTTCAATTTGGTTGCACTCAGGCGCGAGGGATTATCTGACATTTTATGGCAGATGTAGTGAACTAGAGTTTTGAATTTATCCGCCACCCGTCGTGCCCTCGGTTGGCGGGGAACATGTTCTCCCCGCTTTGTCAAGAGGGAATGATATAAGCCCTCTCGTCTGCCGACCAGGGGACACCATGTCGCGTCATGATGTTTTTTCCTTGCCTGTCACCCTTGGGTAGGCTGCCGATACGTCAGCCGCTTCCCCTTCACCCCCGCCAGCGCGAAGGCGGCGCGCTCCCCGTCCGTCGCCTTGCGCTCGTTGTAGCGGAAGTTGAACTCCGCCACGTAGCGGTGCAGGTGCTTCTTTGCGCAGTGCTGGTACACCCCCTTCATCCCGCGCTTGAACACGCTGAAGTAGCCTTCGATCGTGTTCGTGTGGATCGTGGGGTCATCCGCGCTCACGTACTCCCCCGCGCCGTGGCTGGTGAAGCCGTGAGAGGCGAAGCTGTCGGCAAGGCGGCTGTAGTGCGCCGCCTCGTCCGTCATCACGCGCGCCTCGCGGGCGATGTTCTCTTGCAGGATCGGGGTCAGCGTGGCCGCCTTCAGGTCGTCCACGACCATCGCCCGCGCCTTGCCGGTCGCGCGGTCCACCAAGGCCAGCACCTTGTGCTTGTGCGCGTAGCCGCGCCCCTTTTTCTCGCCGTGAGGCTTGATCCTTCGGTCGTTGCCGATGAACGTCTCGTCAACTTCCACCACGCCGCCGTCCGTACCGAAGGGGGCAAGCTCGCCTTCGCGCATGGCTTCCCGGATGCGGTGCGTCATGAACCACGCCGTCTTGTACGTGACCTCAAGGATGCGATGGAGCTGGTGGCTGGAGATGCCCTTCTTGCTGGAGCACAGCAGGTGGATGGCCTGGAGCCACTTGTTCAAGGGAACGTGGCTGCTCTCGAATACCGTTCCGACCGTGACGGTGAACAGCTTCAGGCAGTGGCCGCACTTGCGGACGCCGGGCTTTGTGCTCTTGCCCTTCAGGGTGTAGAAGCGATCCGTCGCGCCGCAATGGGGGCAGGTCGGGCCGTCCGGCCACAGCATCGCCTCGACGTGCTCAAGCGCGGCGATGGGGTCGTGAAAGCGGGGCGCGGACAGGACGGACATGGGGCTATCTCCTTGACCAGAAACCTACCCGCTCCCGCTTGGTTAGTCAAGTATACAATCGCCCTTTTTTTCTGTTGGTCGGAGAGGCTTCGGCCGTCGTGCCGGACCCGGCGACGGCTTGCAGGAACAAGGAAAAGGCCCCGCAGCCCTACGTCGGGCCTTCAGGCTCCCCATGCGCCAGCACGCGGGCGAGGTTGCAGATCGCGTCCTGGTGCTTGCGGTTCTGGATGGCGGCGAAGTTGCGGGCGAGTTCGAGCAGCATCCGCTGCTGCGGCATCATCTCGCCCTGCTTCGGCTTCGCCTGCTTCTCCGGGTCCACGTCCTCGAAGAAGTAGCTGATGTCGACCCCCAGCGCCTGCGAGATCTGGTAGAGCCGGCCCGCCGAGATGCGGTTGATGCCGGTCTCGTACTTGTGCGCCTGCTGGTAGGTGACGCCGATCAGTTCGGCCATCTGCTGCTGGGTGAGCCCTAGCATGATCCGGCGCTCCCGCATCCGGGCACCGACGTGGCGGTCGATGTCCTGCGCGCGCGAGCGGCCGGGGGCGCCCGTGCTGCGCGCCTTGGTCATGCTGGTCGACATGGCTGCTTCCATCTTCTGTCCTGAACCCATTGTGGGGGCCGGATGCCGCGTCTTGGGCAGACGGCGCAGCGGCAAAGCCCGTTACGCCATCTCTACCGGGAGGTTAGGTGAAACAGGTTGAAAAAGTGTTAAAAGGACGCCACCTGATACGCATTCGCCCGTGGCTTCCTAGCGCCGGGGTAGAGAGGGAACGGCATTGTCAACGAACGGTGCCCGGTCAATAATCCTCGATCGAACGGCTTGCCCGCCGCTTCGCCCTCTGGATATGGGGTTGGCGGGGCCCGACCGTAAGGGGGTGGGGCGGTCGGAGGAAGCGGCGGGCAAGGCGGTCCCGCCGGTCGAATCGACGGCGTTCGGGACAAGGGGAGGACGGGATGGGCAAGGTCGCGGCGGAGATCGAGCGGCGCCTGCGGGCGGCGCTGGCGCCGAGCCGCCTGCGGGTCGTCGACCAGTCGCACCTGCACGCCGGGCACGCGGGCGCGCGGCCCGAAGGGGAGACGCACTTCCTCGTCGAGGTGGAAAGCGAGGCCTTCAGGGGCGAGGCTCCGGTGGCGCGGCACCGGCGCGTCAACGCCCTCCTGGCCGACCTGTTGCGCGGCCCCGTCCACGCGCTCGCCCTGCGCGCCCGCCCGCCGGGGGAAGGGTAGGGCTTCTTCGGCGGGGACGAGGGGGAGCGCCGCCCCGGGAACGGGCGCGCCGCCTCGACGGCGCTAGCCGGGGACGCCGCTGCCGTACTGGTCGCCGTAGATGAGCGACTCGGCGCCGCGCAGCTCCTCCTGGAGGCCCTCGCGCACCGCCTCGTAGAGGTCGCGGATCGAGATGATGCCGAAGAGGTCGCCGTCCCGCAGCACGGGCAGGTGCCGGTAGCGGCCCTTTTGCATCATCTCCAGGGCTTCGAGGGCGCTGTCGTCCGGGGACACGATGTCGACCCGCGCCGTCATCACCTCGCGCAAGGGGGTGTCGCCGGGCTCGACCCGCTTGGCGAGCACCCGGTAGACGAGGTCGCGCTCGGTGACGATGCCGGCAAGGCGCCCCCGTTCGACGACGAGCACGGCGCCGATCTGCCGCTCGGCCATGAGGTCGGCCGCCTCGGCGATGCTGGCGTCGGGGGGCAGGCAGCAGAGCGCCTGCTGGCCGTCGATCACGCCTGGAATGATCTTGCGCTTCATCGCTTCCTCTCCCCGCTCTAGCCTCGCCCGACGGTGCCACAGGCGACGCGAGAATCAAGCGTTAAGGTCCCGGCCGCCGCGCTCCGCGCCCGCAGCGCGGAGCGCACGCCGCCCTCCGGACCGCCTCAGCCGCCCTTGTTCCGCTTCTCGCGCTCGATGCCGGCCACGATGAGCGACTTCGCCTCGTCGGCGTCGGCCCAGCCCATCACCTTGACCCACTTGTTGGGTTCCAGGTCCTTGTAGTGCTCGAAGAAGTGCGCGATGCGCTGGAGGTCGATCTCGGGCACGTCGGTGTAGCTGTTCACCCTGCGGTGCAGGGGCGTGATCTTGTCGATCGGCTTGGCCAGGATCTTCTCGTCCATCCCGGCCTCGTCCTCCATCTTGAGGACGCCGATCGGCGTCACCCGCATGACGGCGCCGGGGTGGACCGGCATCCGGCCGATGACGAGCACGTCGATCGGGTCGCCGTCTTCCGCCAGCGTGTGCGGGATGAAGCCGTAATTGCAGGGGTAGAACATCGTCGTGTAGAGGTAGCGGTCGACGAAGATGGCGCCCGATTCCTTGTCGAACTCGTACTTGATCGGGTCCGAGCGCAGCGGCACCTCGATGATGACGTTGACTTCCTCGGGCGGGTTCTTGCCCACCGCGATCTTGTTGATGTCCATGTTCGCGTCAGTCCTTTCGTTGGGTCGTCGGGCCTCAAGGCCACGCGACGGCGGGCGGCAGCGACATCAGGATCGCCTCGACGTTGCCGCCGGTCTTGAGGCCGAACTGCGTACCACGATCGTAGAGAAGGTTGAACTCGACATAGCGTCCGCGCCTTTGGAGTTGATGCGCGCGCTCCGCCTCGCTCCAGGGGCGGTCCATGTGCCTGCCCACGAGGCGGGGATAGACGTCGAGGAACGCCAGGCCCACCTCGCGGGTGAAGGCGAAGTCGGGCTCGAAGCCCTTCTCCAGGTAGTCGTAGAAGATGCCGCCGACGCCGCGCGGCTCGCCCCGGTGCGGGATGAAGAAGTAGTCGTCGGCCCATTTCTTGAACCGTTCGTAGGCGCCGGGGGCGTAGGCGGCGCAGGCCTGTTCCAGCCGCGCGTGGAACGCCGCCGTGTCGGCGTCGTCGGGGTAGATCGGGTTGAGGTCGGCGCCGCCGCCGAACCACGCGCGCCTCGTTCGGATGTGGCGGGTGTTCATGTGGGCGGGCGGCGCGTGCGGGTTGCGCAGGTGCGCCACGAGGGAGACCCCGGACGCCCAGAAAGCGGGGTCCTCGGAAGCGCCCGGCACCTGCGCCGCGAAGGCCGGGTCGAACGTGCCCTCGACGGTCGAGACGTTGACCCCGACCTTCTCGAACACGCGCCCCCGCATGATGGCCATCGTCCCGCCCCCGCCGCCTTCGCGGGTCCAGGGGGTGCGCTCGAAGCGTCCGGGCGCCATCGCGTCGGCGCCGGGGCCGGCGTAGGCGTCCTCCAGACCCTCGAACGCCCGGCAGATCCGGTCACGGAGATCCTCGAACCACGCCTTCGCGGCGGCTTTTTGTTCCTCGTCATTCGTCAAGATGGTCGCCTTCCTCGTCCCCGCGTTCCGCGTCGCCGGGGAACAGCCCTTGGCTTGCCATGCACTGCCCCAGCGCCATCCCGGCGGCGACCACCACGTTGAGCGAGCGCAAGCCGCTTTTCAGCGGGATGCGCACGGCCGCGCCGCAGGAAGCCGCCACCGCGTCCGGCACCCCGGCGCTCTCCCGCCCGGCGAGCAGCACGTCGCCCGGCCGGTAGGCGAAGCGATGGTAGGGGGTGCTGGCCTTCGTGCTCAAGAGAACGAGACGCCGCACCTCCCGCCCCGCCGCCGTCCGGAAAGCCGCGAAGTCGGCGTGGCGGACGAGGCCGGCCGCGGCGGCGTAGTCGAGCCCGGCCCGCTTCAGCCGCCGGTCGTCGAGGGGAAAGCCGCACGGCTCGACGACGTGCAGCTCCACGTCCAGGCAGGCGGCGAGGCGGAGCGCCGCGCCGAAATTGCCGGGGATGTCGGGCTCGAACAGGGCGAGCCAGGGTCTTCGCTGCGGTGTCGCCAAGCCTTCGTGTCCGTCCCGCCCGCCGTGGGGTCCGGGCTTAGCCGGGGCGGGTGCCCGCCGGCAAGCGCGGCGCCGACGGTTCCGGGCGGCGCGCCGTTGCGACTATAGGTCGCTTGCCGCACCGGAGGGCGGCCCATATCTTGCCGCCCCGACGGTTCTCCATGACGACTTCGAGGTGGCGACGATGGCCGATGCGGCAGTGCGATCGGATCAGGGTGGGGTGGGCGCGGACGGCGCGGACCCCGGCACGCGGCGCGACTTCCTCGAACTGCTAGCGTGGTCGACGATGGGCGTCGGCGCGATCAGCCTCGCGTGGCCGCTCGTCGCCAGCATGAACCCGTCCGCCGACGTGCTCGCCGTGTCGTCGACCGAGGTCAAGATCGACGGCATTCCGGAAGGCTCGGCGATCACGGTGACGTGGCGGGGCTCGCCCGTCTTCGTCCGCCACCGCACGGCCCAGGAGATCCAGGAGGCGGAGGCGGTCGATGTCAGTACCCTGCGCGACCCGCAGACCGACGAGGAACGGGTCGAGAAGCCCGAGTGGCTCGTCGTAGTCGGCGTCTGCACCCACCTCGGCTGCGTGCCGGTCGGCAACAGGCCGACCGACAACCGGGGCGAGTTCGGCGGCTGGTTCTGCCCCTGTCACGGCTCGCAGTTCGACACTTCCGGACGCATCCGCAAGGGGCCGGCCCCGCTCAACTTGGTCGTGCCCGCCTACGCCTTCGAGGATGACAGCACGATCAGCATCGGCTAATGGCCGCCGCGACCAGGGACAGCATCGGCTGACGGGGAAACGACGATGAGCGCAGACACGACCAATCCCGTCTTCAAGAGCGGGATCCTCCGGTGGATCGACGACCGGCTGCCGATCCTGAGCTGGGGCTACGACGAGTTCGTGGCCTATCCCGCCCCGAAGAACCTCAATTACTGGTGGAACTTCGGCTCGCTCGCCGGCCTGATGCTCACGATCCAGATCGTGACGGGCATCGTCCTCGTCATGCAGTACACACCGAACACGACGATGGCCTTCGCCTCCGTCGAGCACATCATGCGCGACGTGAACTACGGCTGGCTGCTCCGCTACGCGCACGCCAACGGCGCGTCGATGTTCTTCGTCGTCGTCTACATCCACATCGCCCGCGGGCTCTACTACGGCTCGTACAAGGCGCCGCGCGAACTCTTATGGATGCTCGGCGTCGTCATCTTCCTCCTCATGATGGCGACCGCGTTCATGGGCTACGTCCTTCCCTGGGGGCAGATGAGCTTCTGGGGCGCCAAGGTCATCACCAACCTGTTCTCGGCGATCCCCTTCGTCGGCGAGCCGATCGTGACGTGGCTCTGGGGCGGCTTCTCGGTCGACAACCCGACCCTCAACCGCTTCTTCTCCCTCCACTACCTCCTGCCCTTCATCATCACCGCCGTCGTGTTCCTGCACATCCTGGCGCTGCACCAGTTCGGCTCGAACAACCCGACCGGCATCGACATCTCGAAGAAGGACAAGATCCCCTTCCACCCCTACTATACGGTGAAGGACAGCTTCGGCGTCGGCGTCTTCTTCCTGATCTACGCCTTCTTCGTCTTCTTTGCTCCCAACGTGCTGGGCCACCCGGATAACTACATCCCGGCCAACCCGCTCGTCACCCCGCCGCACATCGTGCCCGAATGGTACTTCCTGCCGTTCTACGCGATCCTGCGCTCGACCGTGTACGAGCAGCTGTTCACCCCGCTCGGCATCTTCGCGTGGTTCGGCATCACGGCGAAGCTCATGGGCGTGATCGCCATGTTCGCCTCGATCGCCGTGCTCTTCGTCCTCCCCTGGCTCGACACGTCGCGCGTCCGCAGCGCCCGCTTCCGCCCGATCTACAAGTGGCTGTTCTGGGTGTTCGTCGCCGACGTCGTCCTCCTCGGCTGGGTCGGCGGGCAGGTGCCGACCGAGGGCGTGGTCTGGATCGGCCAGTTCGCCACCCTCTACTACTTCATCCACTTCCTCGTCCTCGTGCCGCTGCTCGGCAAGTTCGAGCGCCCCTCGCGCCTGCCCGAGAGCATCAACAAGCCCGTCCTCGGCGGGGCGCCCGGCGGCGCCCAGGCCCAGCCGGCGGAGTAGGATCGACCATGCGGTACCGCCTCAAGACCCTCCTCGCCGCGGGCGGCTTCGCCCTCCTGTCCTCCGCCCTCCCGTGCCTCGGCGGCCCCGCCGCCGCCGTCGAGGGCGAGGAGCCGCTCCTGAAGCGCGAATGGCCCTCGAACGGGGTGTTCGGCACCTTCGACCGCGCCGCGCTCCAGCGCGGCTTCCAGGTCTACCAGAACGTCTGCCATTCCTGCCACAGCCTCGACTACGTCGCCTTCCGCAACATGGAGCTGCTCGGCTACAACGAGGACGAGATCGGCGCCATCGCGGCGGGCTACACCGTCAACGACGGCCCCAACGACGACGGCGACATGTTCGAGCGCCCGGGTCGGGCCTCCGACCACTTCCCGCCGCCCTTCCCGAACGCGAAGGCCGCCGCCGCCGCCAACGGCGGCAAGGCGCCCCCGGACCTGTCGCTCATCACCAAGGCCAGGGAGGAAGGGCAGGACTACGTCTACAGCCTGCTCCAGGGCTACCACGACGAGGCGCCCGAGGGCGTGACCGTGCCGGACGGCTCCTATTACAACGCCTACTACCCCGGCCACGTCATCGCCATGCCGCCGCCCCTCTCCGAGGACGCGGTCGAGTACGCGGACGGCACCCCGGCCACGATCCAGCAGATGTCGGCCGACGTCACCCAGTTCCTCGCCTTCGCCGCCGAGCCGACGCTGGAGCAGCGCAAGCAGACGGGCGTCATGGTCTTCCTCTTCCTGATCCTCTTCACCGGGATCTTCTACGCCTACAAGCGTCGCGTCTGGGCCGACGTCAAGAAGCACTGAATCGCGCGCGACGACGGGAGAAGGGCGGCCCGAAACGGTCGCCCTCTTCTTGCCGCAACGCGGCGGCCGCAGGGTACGTGCGCCGGAACATTCGCGGCACGCCCGCGTTCAAGAGCACGTAAGACAGCCTCCATCCGCGGCCCGCAGGGAGGGTCCGCCGCGTCGGAGCCGTTCATGCGTGGAGGACGAGCGTGACGATCTACCTTGACTGGGACAAGAAGCCGGCGGTCCTCGTCGACGGCGGCGGCCGCGCCTTCGCCATCGTCGACCCGGCGGAAGGGTGGAGGGAAGTCGAGCCCGCCCCCGTCGCCGAGGCGGGCTTCCTCGTCAGCCGGGGCTCCCTGGAGCGTCTCTACGCCGACCTTCTGCAAACGGCACCGCTGGGGAGCGTTCTCGCAGAGGCGGGCGGCGGGTCGATGCGCACCTGATTTTGTCCCGCGCCAGCGGTCGTGCAGCGAAAACCGGTCCTAATGCAATTCCCACATCCCCGGCACGTTCACCGCCACCGCGGGACCGATCAGCTGCTGGCGGGCGACGTGGACCGCGTGCAGGCGGCCCTCGATGTTCTTGACCCAGAAGTCGAGGAACTTGCGCAGCTCGGGGTAGCGGGGCGCGAGGTCGTAGTGCTGCCAGACGAAGGACTGGAGCAGGCCCGGATGGTCGGGCATGTGGTAGAGGATCTCCGCCGTCGTCAGGCGGTACCCCTTGAGCTGACGTTCGAGGGGGCCTGGGGCTTCATCCGATGCGGTCATGTCCACCTCCATCGCAGGGTCGTGCGAGAGAGTGTCGGGCCTTTCCCCTTAACGTCAAGTTAGCGCGGGCGCACGAACGTGTGAAAATCAACGCCTTGGCAGCACCCATCAAGGAGTGCTGATATTTTTGGTCTTTGCCCTTGCAAGGCGTCGCGCCTTTCCCTAAGTGACCCGCCGAAGCTTGGCACTCCCTTCAACAGAGTGCTAACGGCTGTATCCCAACGGACCGAGCGGCGCCGAACGAAGCGTCCGTAAGGACCATCAAACGGAGGGTTTGTCCATGAATTTCCGGCCGCTGCACGACCGCGTCGTCGTCCGCCGCCTCGAGGAGGAGCAGAAGACCGCCGGCGGGATCATCATCCCCGACACGGCGAAGGAAAAGCCGATGCAGGGTGAGGTCGTGGCCGTCGGCCCCGGCGCCCGTGACGAGAAGGGCGAGATCCAGGCCCTCGACGTCCAGCCCGGCGACAAGGTCCTGTTCGGCAAGTGGTCCGGCACCGAGGTCAAGATCGACGGCCAGGAGCTGCTGATCATGAAGGNNGGAAAGCGACATCATGGGCGTGATCTCCGGCTCGGCCGCCGCCAAGGCCGCCTGAGCCGTTCGCAGATTCCCCCACCCGCACCAGCATTAGGAGGCAAGCCGCATGGCCGCCAAGGAAGTGAAGTTCGATACCGATGCCAGGGCCAAGATGCTCAAGGGCGTCGACATCCTCGCCAACGCCGTCAAGGTGACGCTGGGGCCGAAGGGCCGCAACGTCGTCCTCGAGAAGAGCTTCGGGGCCCCCCGGATCACCAAGGACGGCGTCACCGTC
>JAGRGG010000042.1 GCA_020445645.1 Geminicoccaceae bacterium
TCCGTTTGTTGATCGAGCTTGGCTCAATCATCCGAGCCAAGCTCGATCAACAAACGGAAAAAGGGAAAAAGACCCACCGCCAGCGGACGTGGAGCATGTCTTAGTTCGCTGCGATCTGCGCCGCCTTGGCGACCAGGGTTTCCGCCTGCTTGATGGAGGCGATGTCGATGAGGCGCCCGTCGAGGGTGACGGCGCCCTTGCCTTCCTTTTGCGCCTGCTCCATCGCCTCCAGGATGCGCTTCGCCTTCGTCACTTCCTTCTCGGGCGGCGTGTAGACTTCGTTGGCGAGCACGATCTGCGAGGGATGGATGGCCCACTTGCCTTCGCAGCCCAAGGTTGCGGCGCGGTTGCCTTGCGCCCGGAAGCCGTCGGGGTCGGAGAAGTCGCCGAAGGGGCCGTCGATCGGGCGCAGGCCGTTGGCGCGGGCGGCGACGACCATGCGGGCGATAGCGTAGTGCCACATGTCGCCCCAGTGGAACTGACGGTCCTTGTCGTCGGCGCCGCCCGTGAGCACGCCGTAGTCGGGGTTGGGGCCGCCGATCATCGTGGTGCGGGCGCGGGTGAAGGCGGCGTAGTCGGCGACGCCGAAGTGGAGCGATTCGCCGCGGGGGGAGGCGGCCGCGATCTCGTGGATGTTCTGCATCCCGAGCGCCGTCTCGATGATGTACTCGAAGCCGATGCGCTTCTTGCGGCCCTTCGCGTCCTCGACCTGCGTGACCAGCATGTCGACGGCGTAGGCGTCGGCGGCGGTGCCGACCTTCGGGATCATGATGAGGTCGAGCCTGTCGGACGACTGCTCCAGGAGGTCGACCACGTCCCGGTACATGTAGGGGGTGTCGAGGCCGTTGATCCGCACGGAGAGCGTCTTCTTGCCCCAGTCGATATCGCCGATCGCCTGGATGATGTTCTTCCTGGCTTCGGCCTTCTTGTCGGGGGCGACGGCGTCCTCGAGGTCGAGGAAGATCACGTCCACGTCCGACTTCGCCGCCTTCTCGAAGAACTGCGGCGAGGTGCCGGGTACGGCCAGTTCGCTGCGGTTGAGGCGCGGCGGCGCCTCCTTGATGGCCTTGAAGCTCATTCCTCGTCTCCTCGTTGTTCGGGACCGGACGCCTGGACCAGCGGCGCCTTCCCTAGGGGGTGGTGCTTGCGGACGACCGAGTCCAGCCGTCCGGCCTGAACGTGGGTATAGATCTGCGTCGTCGAGATGTCAGCATGGCCGAGCATCGCCTGGACAGCGCGGAGATCGGCGCCGTGCTCCAGGAGGTGGGTGGCAAACGCGTGGCGCAGCACGTGCGGGGAGACCTTGGCAGGGTCGAGCCCCGCTTCCAGCGCCAGCGCCTTCAGGAGCTGGGTGAGGCGCTGGCGCGTCAGGTGGCCCTCGGCGCCGCGCGAGGGGAACAGGTAGCGTGCCCCCTTGGCCGAGGTGACGAAGTGGGGGCGAAGCGGCAGCCACGCCTCCAAGGCACGTCTCGCCCCGCCGCCGAACGGCACGAGGCGCTCCTTGCCACCCTTGCCACGGACGATGAGGTGGGTGCGCTCGGCGGCGAGCGCCGAGAGCGGCAGGCCGACGAGTTCGGAGACCCGGAGCCCCGTCGCATAGAGGAGTTCGAGGAGGGCCGTGAGCCGGGCACCCTCCATCCCCTCGTGGCAGGCGGCGGCGTCGAGCAGGGCCTCGACCTCCTTCTCGCTCATCACCTTGGGCAGGGCGCGGTGCTGCTTCGGCCGGTCGATCCGGGTCGTGGGGTTGTCGGCGCGCGCGCCTTCGAGGAAGAGGAAGCGGTAGTATTGGCGGATGGCGGAGAGGCGCCTTGCCGCCGTCGAGCGCGCGGCGACCCCCTCCAACCCTGCGATGTAGTCGCGCAGGTCGTCGGCCTTCGCCTTTGGCAGGGCGACGCCGCGCCGCTTGAGGAAGCCCGAAACGTCGGCAAGGTCGCGGGAATAGGCGTCGATCGTGTTGCGGGCGGCGCCGCGCTCGACGACGAGCATTTCGAGGAAGGCGTCGAGCATGGGTGGGGCCTTTCCTCAAGCCGCTAGCGCGGCAGCTTGTCGTCGGGGACCGTGAATTCGATCTGCCGCTGCGGCGGCGGCGCGTCCCAGGTGGCGAGGAAGATCACGCCGCCGAGCAGGAGGACGAGGAGCAGGAGGAGGAAGGTGCGTCCGACACCGGTCATGGCTTTCCGTTCGGATTGGGCGTAAACGGGAAAGCGCGACCCGCGGCGTCTTTGCCGCTTGCAGGGCTGCCGCGACTTCGCCTAGCCTCTGGGCCTAGCCTTTGGGCGGACAACCTTATAGCCAGCCGACCCAGGATTTCAACGCCAAGGCGATGCCGTCCCGCTCCAGCGCTTCCCTGCCCCGCCTCGGCCACGCCCCTGGGACCGCCCCCACCGTGCTGCGCCGCAGCGCCGTGCTCGTCGGGCTTATGGGGGCCGGCAAGACGGCCGTGGGCCGCCGCCTCGCCCAGACGTTGGGTGCCCCCTTCGTCGACGCCGACGACGCCATCGTCGAGGCGGCGGGCATGACGATCCCGGACATCTTCGAGGTCTACGGTGAGGCCGCATTCCGCGACGTGGAGCGCCGGGTCGTCGCCCGCCTGCTCGACGAGCCGCCGCACGTCCTGGCACTCGGCGGCGGCGCTTTCGTCGACCCCGCTACCCGCGCCCGCGTCAAGGCGGTGGCGTTCTCGGTCTGGCTGAAGGCCGACCTGGACACGCTGGTCCAGCGCACGGCCAAGCGCCGCGCCCAGCGCCCGCTCCTCATGCAGGGCGACCCGCGCCTGATCCTCTCGGCGCTGATGGACCGCCGCCACCCCCTCTACGCCGAGGCGGACGCGACGGTCGAGACCGGCGACCAGCCGCCCGAGGCGATCGTCGCTGCGACGCTGGCCCTCCTTGCCGAACAAGGCTGCACCGATGCCTGACACCTCGACCACGTTGGACGTGGACCTCGGCGCCAGGGGCTACCCGATCCACGTCGGCCACGGCCTCCTGGACCGGGCCCCGGCCCTGCTCGGCCCCTGCCTCGAAGGACGAAGGGTCTTCATGCTCACCGATTCCGGCCTTGCCGCGACGCCCCACCCCGATCGCCTCGCGAGGGCGCTCGCGTCCGCCGGGATCGAGGCCCGGCGCGTCGAGGTTCCGGCCGGCGAGGCGAGCAAGGGTCTGCCGACGCTGGGGCGGGTCCTGGACCTGATGATCGAGGGGGGGCTGGAACGGGGAGGCGTCCTCGTGACGCTCGGCGGCGGCGTCGTCGGCGACTTGGGGGGCTTTGCCGCCGCCGTCGCCCTTCGCGGCATCGACTATATCCAGGTGCCGACGACCCTTCTGGCCCAGGTCGACAGCGCCGTCGGCGGCAAGACCGGGGTCAACAGCCGCTTCGGCAAGAACCTGATCGGCGCCTTCCACCAGCCGAAGGCCGTGCTCGTCGACCTCGCGGTCCTGGACACGCTTCCGGCGCGCGAACTGCGCGCCGGCTACGCCGAGGTGCTGAAATACGGCTGCATCCGGGACGCCGCCTTCTTCGCGTGGCTGGAGGCGAACGGAGAGCGGGTGCTGGCGCTGGAGCCCGACACGCTCCGCCACGCCGTGCGCCGCTCCATCGAGATCAAGGCCGCCATCGTCGCCGCCGAC
>JAGRGG010000223.1 GCA_020445645.1 Geminicoccaceae bacterium
ACCCCTGAGCTACGCCCGCGCTCCGGCGAGCGGGTTGATAGGAGAGTTGCGGGAGGTTGGCAAGCCCCTTCGCGTCCCTCGCACATCCTTGCAGAGGGGTTGATGGCCTTCCATCTTATTGGGCAACGATGGGACCCCCCGGCGGAACGCCTGGGGATCGAGAGAAGGCGGATAGATGCAGCTTTTCGGCGCGAAACCCAAGCCGGCCCCGGCGGCCCCCGCCAGCGACGAGACCGTCAAGGAGGGCTCGCTCCAGACCTTTGCCCAGGACGTGATCCAGGCCTCGCAGAGCGTGCCGGTGCTGGTCGACTTCTGGGNTGGTGCGGCCCCTGCAAGCAGCTGACGCCGCTGCTGGAGAGGCTGGTCCGGGCGGCAAAGGGCAAGGTCAGGCTCGTCAAGATCAACATCGACGAGAACCCCGAGATCGCCCAGCAGCTCCGCATCCAGAGCGTGCCCACGGTCTACGCCTTCGTCCAGGGCCAGCCGGTGACGGGCTTCGCCGGCGCTCAGCCGGAGAGCCAGATCAAGGCGCTGATCGAGCAGCTGACGGGGGAGGGCGGTCTCGGCGGCGACGTGGCCGGCAACCTGGAGGCGGCCAAGGCGGCGCTCGACGCGGGCAACGCCGAGGGGGCCGCGGTGCTCTACAGCCAGGTGCTCGGCGAGGAGCCGGAGAACGCGGAAGCGATCGGTGGGCTCGCCCGCTGCCTCGTCGCGCAAGGCGAGACCGAGGCGGCGCGCGAGGTGCTGGACGGCGTGCCGGCGCATCTGGCGACGAGTGCCCCCGTCAGCGGCGCCAAGGCGGCGCTGGCGCTGGCGGCGGAGGCGGGCTCGCCCGCCGAGACGGCGGGGCTGGAGGCGAGGCTGAAGGTCGACCCGGACGACCACGATGCCAGGCTGCGCCTCGCCACCCAGATGTTCCTGCGCGGCCGGGTCGAGGAGGCGTTCTCCAATCTCCTCCATATTGTCAAGGCCGACCGCGAGTGGAACGAGGGGGCGGCGCGCAGGGAGATGGTGAAGCTGTTCGACGCGCTCGGCCCCACCCATCCCCAGACGCTCAAGGGCCGGCGGATGCTCTCTTCCGTCCTCTTCAGCTGATGGGCGCCGGCGGCGAGGGCCTGCCGGGGCGCTTCCCGATCTTTCCGCTCAGGGGCGCCCTCCTGTTGCCGGGGGGCAGCCTGCCGCTCAACATCTTCGAGCCGCGCTACTTGCAGATGGTCCGCGACGCCATGCAGACCGATCGGGTCATCGGCATGGTCCAGCCGCGCGCCGGGCTTGCCGAGCGCGGCGGCGCCGACATGGGGGCCGCCGACGTGTACGCGACGGGCTGCGCCGGCCGGATCACCACCTTCGAGGAAACCCCCGACGGCCGCTACCTCATCGTGCTCGCCGGGCTCGTCCGCTTCGACGTGGTGCGGGAGGTCGAAACCGACGCCCCCTACCGCGAGATCGAGGCGAGCTTCGAGCGCTGGCGCGGCGACCTCGGCCCCGCAGGGCTGCCCGAGGGCTTCAAGCCCGAACTCGTGGCGGCCCTTCGCGTCTATTTCGCCCGCCAGGACTTCGAGGTCGACTGGGAGGCGGTCGAGACGGCGCCGCTGCCCGGCCTCGTCACCTCGCTCGCCATGATCTGCCCCTTCGAGCCCAACGAGAAGCAGGCGCTTCTGGAGGCCCCGGACCTGGAGGCGCAGGGGCGGATGCTCGTCGCCCTCATGCAGATGTCGGCCCTCGACACCGACGCCGCCTCGGTAAAATGCCACTAGCCCTTCCGGAGTCCTTCCCCTTGAGCGACCCGCCCGCCCTCGACCCCCGCCTCCTCGACCTCCTCGTCTGCCCCCTGACGAAGGGGCCGCTCGACTACGACCGGGAACGCGGCGAGCTCGTCAGCCGGGGGGCCGGGCTCGCCTACCCTGTCCGCGACGGCATCCCCGTCATGCTCGTCGACGAGGCGCGTCCCCTCGACGGGGAGGCGGGCGCGGAATCGATCCCGGAATCCGTCCGCGCCGGCGGCGAGGGCACGACCGATGTCCCCTGACCCATGGCCGGTCGAGTTCAAGGTGCGGCGGGCGGAAAAAGACCTCGTCGTCCGCTTCGACGACGGCCGATCCTTCACCCTCCCCGCCGAATACCTCCGCGTCGAGAGCCCCTCCGCCGAGGTCCAGGGCCATGCCTCCTCGCAGAAGGTGACGGTAGCGGGCAAGCGAAACGTCGGCATCGTCCGCCTGGAGCAGGTCGGCAACTATGCCGTCCGCATCGTCTTCGACGACGGCCACGCCAGCGGCATCTATACGTGGCCCTGGCTCTACAGGCTGGGCGCCGAGCGGGACCGCCTGTGGGGCACCTACCTCGCGGCGCTGGAGGCGCAGGGGCTCTCACGGAACGGCTGACCACGCTTCGCGTCCGCCGGCGCGGAGCCTTCTCTTTCTTCCTTTTCGTCTGGTGCACCGCACGGCCAACACACGAAAAGGAAAAGAAAAGGGGTTTATCCCCCTGACGCAGGGCAGGCAATCTAACCAATTGAAAAATCTTTGGCAATTTTGCCTGCCCTGCGTCAGGGGGATAAACGCCAAAGAAAAAACCCCGCGCAGCGGACGCGCAGCGTAAAACGCCGTTACACGATTCGACTCCGCGGGGCCTCTTCCATGACCGTCCGCATCCTGCACACCGCCGACTGGCAGCTCGGCAAGCCCTTCAGGCACATCGAGGGCGACGCCGGGCCGATCCTGCGCGACGAGCGGTTCAAGGTGGTGGAGCGCCTGGGCGCGCTCGCCCGCGACGAGGGGGCCGACGCGATCCTGGTCGCGGGCGACATCTTCGACGGCGAGTCGCTGCCCGACCGCCACCTGCACCGGGCGATCCAGGCGATGCGGTCCTTTCCCGGCCCCTGGCTCCTTCTGCCCGGCAACCACGACCCGGCAAAGCCCGGCGGGATCTGGGAGCGGCTCCGCCGGCTGGGCCTGCCCGACAACGTGCAGCCCTTGTGCGAGCCCGGCGCCGTCACCCTGCTCGACGGGCGCCTCTGCGTCATGGCGGCCCCCTTGGTGACGCGCCACGCCCAGGACGACCTCTCGGCCTGGATGGACGGGCAGGCGACGCCGGGGGGGACGGCGCGGGTCGGCCTCGTCCACGGCACGGCGACGGGCATCCTGCCGGGGCGGGCGGCGGACTCGGCGACGAACCCGATCGCCCGCGACCGCGCCCGCTCGGCCGGGCTCGACTATCTGGCGCTGGGCGATTGGCACGGCTGCCTTAAGCTCGACCAGCGCACGTGGTACAGCGGCACGCCCGAACCCGACGGCTACATCGCCAACGACAGCGGCAACGCGCTCCTGGTCGAGATCCCGTCGCCGGGGGCGCCGCCCGCCGTCGCCCGGCACCGCACGGCGGCGCACCACTGGCGCTCGATCGAGCACGAGCTGCTGCCGGCCGAGGACGACACGGGCCCCCTGCGCCGCCTGGAGGACGTCTTAGAGGGCCTCGTCGATCCGAACGGCACGGTCCTGCGGCTGAAGCTGTCGGGCCGGATGCCGGCCGGGTCGCACGGCGACCTGATGGCGCTGGAGGAACGCTGGCGCGGCCATCTGCGCCACCTCGACTTCGACGACGGCGGGGTCGAGGTCGAGGCCGACCTGGACGACCTCGGATTGCTCGCCGCCGACCCGCTCGTCGCCGAGGTGGCGGACAGGCTGGCGGGGCTCGCCGAAATCGGCGGCGAGGAGTCGCGGCGGGCACGGATGGCGCTGCGCTTTCTTCACCACACGCTCAAAGAGGCGGCGCGTTGAGGATCGAGCGCCTTGCCCTTCGCCACTTCCGCACCCACCGCGCCCCGGTCCGCATCGAAAGCATCGGCCCCGGCCTCACGGTCGTCGCCGGCGCCAACGAGGAGGGCAAGTCGACTATCCTCACCGCGCTCCGCGCCGCCTTTTTCTTAAGCGCCAACATCTCGGGGGATGCCAGGGCGAGCCTCGTCCCCTACGGCACGAGCGAGGTGCCGGAGGTCGAGGTCGCGTTCGTCCGGGGGGGGCGGCGCTACGACCTGCGCAAGCGGTTCCAGCGCGGCGGGACGGTCCTCGTGGGGCCGGACGGCGAGCGGCTCCAGGGCGAGCCCGCCGAGGCCCGGATCGAGACCCTTCTCGGCTTCGAGCGGCCGAACCGGGCCTCGGCCCGGGAGCTGTTCAAGCCGGAGCACATGGGCCTCCAGGCGCTGTTCTGGCTGGAGCAGGGCAAGACGTTCGAGGGCTTTGCGCCCGTGGCCGCGACGGGGCGGCGGCTCGCGGGCTTCATGGAGGACGAGGTCGGCGCCGTCGCCGCCGGCGAGGCCGCGAAGGCGCTGCTCGCCAAGGTCACGGCGCGGCGCAACCTCTACTATACGGAGAAGCGTGGCGACCCCACGGGGGCATTGCGCGACGCCAGGATCGCGGCGACCCACCTCGAGGGCGAGATCGCCGAGCTGGCGCACCGCCGGGAGGAGTTCGACGAGCGGCTAGGGCAGCTCGCCCGCAGGCGCGACGAGCGCCGGCGGCTGATCGAGGCCGACGCGCTCGGCCGGGCCGAAGCGGAGGTGCGGCGGCTCGACGACGAGGTCGAGCGCGCCAAGCGCCTCGCCGACGCGCACCGCATCGCCCTGAGCGAGGCCGAGGCGGCGGGGGCGGCCCTGGAAGTCCTGCAACGGCGTTCGGACGAGCGGACGCGCCTCGCCCATGACCTGGACGCCCTGACGCGCGAGGCGACCGTGCTCGCCGCCGTCCGGGACGAGCGGGCGGCCGAGGTCGAGGCGGCGCTCGTTCGGATGGTCGCCGCCGGCGACGCGGTAACGGCGGCGCGCGCCGCCAGGGACGGGATCGAAGCGAGCCGGGCGCGGGCGGTCAGGGTACGAGAGCGGGCCGAGCGTGAGGCTCGCCTCGTCCGCCTCGTCGCCGACGCGGTCGTGCTCGAAGCCCTCCTCGCCACGCGCCGGGACAAGACGGCCGCCGCCGCGGCGATCCCTGTCACCGAGCGGGAGGTGGAGGGCCTGCGCCGTCTGGAGGCGGCGGTGGCGCGGGCGGAAACCTCGCTGGCGGTGGCGGCGACGACGCTGCGGCTCGACCTCGTCGGCATCGAACCCACGAAGGACGGCGTGCCGTTGGCCTCCGACGCCGCCTTGCACATGAGCGGCCCGACCCTCCTTGGCCTTGGACCTTACGGCGCCATCCGCGTCCTGCCCGGCGGCGAGGGTCTGCGGGCCCGGCAGGACGCCTTCGACGCGGCGCGAGCGGCGCTGGCCGAGGCGCTGGATGCCCTGGGGGTCCCTTCGGTCGGGGCGGCGACGCTGCAAGCGGAACGGCGCCGCGACCTGAGCGAGGCCGCCGCCAGGGCCGAGGCCGAGGCGCAGGCCGTCCTGCGGGCGCACGGACAGGCGGATACCGACGCCCTCGAAGGCGCCATCCTGGCCGAGCGCGAGCGGATCGCCCGCCTCGGCGACGCGGGCGAAGGCGACGATCTCGCGGCGATCGAGCACGCCGCCTCGGCCGCGAACGTGAGGCTCGCCGCCGCCGAGGACAAGGCCGAGGAACTTCGCACGGCGTTGCAGACGGCGCGTGAGGCGTCGGCCGGGGAGGCCGCCGACGCACGCACGGTGGCGTCGCGCCGCCTCGAGACGGAGGGGCGCCTCGCCGATCTGCGCGCCGACCTCGACGACGCGGCGATGGCAGCGCGGCTCGACGCGGCGTCCGAACGATCGCGCAACGCCGAGGCGGCCTCGCGCCTGTGGGCGGGCGAGCTTGGCCGCGCCGAGCCCGACCTCCTGCGCGAGCGCCAGACGATGGCGCGGCGGCGGCTGGAGCAGGAGGCGACGGCCCTGCGTGGGCTGGAGCGCGCCATCGACGCCCTGGAGGCCGAGGTGCGGGCGCTCGGCGGCGCCGGCATCGACCTCGCGCTCGCCGAGGCGAAGGGCGACTTCGAGGCGGCGAGCCGCCGGCTGGAGCGCCTCACCCTGGAGGCCGAGGCGTGGCGCCTCCTGCACGAGGAGATGGCGAAGGCCGAGGGCCGGCGCCGGGCCCGGGTGATGGCGCCGATCCAGGAGCGGCTTCGCCCCTACGTGCGGCGGCTCCTGGCCGACGCCGAGCCCGTCCTCGCCGAGGACAGCCTCCACCTCACCGGCCTTGCCCGCCGGGGCGAGGAGGAGGCGTTCGGCTCCTTGAGCATCGGCACCCGCGAGCAGCTCGCCGTCCTCGTCCGCCTCGCGTTCGCCGACCTCGCCCTGGAGCGCGGCGGCGAGAGCCCCTGCCTCATCCTCGACGACGCCCTCGTCTACGCCGACGAGGACCGGCTGGAGCGGATGAAGACAATCCTGCAACAGGCGGCGGGCCGACACCAGATCCTCCTCCTCACCTGTCGCCGCCGCGACTATCTCGGCCTTGACGCCGACTTCCGCAGCCTTGAAGATTGCCGGACGGAAGCGTGAAATACTCGAAAGCCGGCGGCACCCGCCGCCGCCCTGCGCCCGGAACCCTGGCGATGGTTCCACGTTGGGTTAACGTGTAGGTTGAGTGTCCCGCCGCGCCACCACCGGCGACCACTGGAGGATGAGGATGAAGATGCACCGCTTGGCCGCCCCGGCCGTCCTGGCCCTGGCGCTTTCCGCCTGCTCGATGGGCGAGTCGAACAACTACTCGAACGCCAGCCCCGTGATGCCCTTCAACACCGGCATGGCCGGCGACAACGGCGTCAGCTACGCCTGTGCCGGCGGCAAGACGCTCACCTCCATGTACAACCCGACCGGTCTCGGCGTTCAATTCCAATACGACGGCAAGACCTATAGGCTTCCGGCCTACACGTCGCACACGGACGAAGGTTACGAGTATGGCGGGTACTCCAACGACGCCATGATCGACTACGTGATCGACAAGGACCAGAACGTGTCGAGCCTGAAGCTGAACGGCACCGAGCAGGGTCCCTGCGTCGGCGCGTGGCACGGTACGGCGATGCAGGCGATGTAGTCCCGTCGTTTTCGGGCGGACGGCCCTTGGCCGTCCGCCCCAACGATCGAGGGGGCGGTCGCGGTTAACCCCTTCTTAAGCATTCCTGGCGTATCCTGTGGCGTGATGAAGCATCGGGATCACGTCATGGCCTTCCGCTCGGGCGCTGCTTGCCCTCCGTTCGCCCTGCTCCTCGTCGCCCTTCTCGCGGCGACGGGCTGCGCGTCGACGGGGATGGCTCCTTCCTCGGCGACGGGCTTCGGCGCCGCGGCACCCGAAGTCGAACGCCTCCTGCGTATGGCGGACGGCGCCGAACGCGACGGCAACCTCGCCATCGCCGCGAATTTCTACGCCCGCGCCCTTTCGCTCGCACCCGCCAACGCCGGGCTCGCGGTCCGGCTCGGCGGGCTCCTCCTCGACGCCGGCGACGCCGGACCCGCCGCCGAGGCCTTCGCCCAGGCGCTCGCCACCGATCCGGACAGCGTCGAGGCCGCGAAGGGGCAGGGCAAGGCGCTGCTCGCCGCCGGACGGCAGAACGATGCCGTGCCCCGTCTCAAGGGGTGGCACGAGCGCCTACCGAACGACGTCGACCTCATCAAGCTCCTCGCCGTCGCCTACGACCTGCAAAAGGAGCACGCGAAGGCGATCCCCCTCTACGAGAAGGGTCTCGTCCTCGACCCGGCCTCCCTGTCCCTGCGCAGCAATTACGGCTTGTCGCTGGCGTTTTCCGGCGACGCGAGGGCCGGCATCGCCGTCCTGAAGCCGCTCGCCGAGGGCAGGGACTCGGACCCCCGCCTCCGGCAGAACCTCGCGCTCGCCTACGGCCTCGCCGGCGACATGGAGGCGGCCGAGCGATTGAGCCGCCTCGACCTGACGCCGGACGAGGTCGAGGGCAACCTGTCCCTCTTCAGGACGCTGCGCTCCTCGTCGGGGGGCAAACTCTACCCGACCGACATCCAGACCGGCTTCGAGATCGCGAAGTCGCCCCGGCCCTCCAAGGCGCCCCGCGCCGCGCCTTCCGCGACGCCCCGCGACGTGCATCCTGCGGCACCCAGCGCCGCCATGTCCCCTGCAGCCCCCGGCGCCACGCCCCCCGCGCGCATCCTGACCCCCACCAAGCCCGCGAAGGCCTCGCCCCCGCCCTTGCAGGCGCCGGGCGCGGCGCCGGTCGGCATGTCCCTCGAAGGCGGCCGGATCGGGCTCGCGCCCTTCGCCGCCGAAGCCGGGCCGAGCGAGGTCTGGTACCTCGACCTCGGCGCCTACCCGAGCGAGGCCGAGGCGGCCTCGGCGTGGCGGGCGATCGAGGCGGCCCAGCCCGGGCTTCGCCGCCTCGCCGGCGACGGCTCGAGCCTCATCGTCGGTCCCCTCCAGGACCCCGCCGGCGCCGGCTCCCTGTGCGAGGCCGCCCAGGCGGAACGCTGCGTGCCGACCAGGATTTAGGATCACGCTTCGCGTCCGCTGG
>JAGRGG010000224.1 GCA_020445645.1 Geminicoccaceae bacterium
GCTTCTTCGCGGGCGTTCGCCGTCCTGGGCACAGACAATCATCCTTGGCACGATCGTGAATTTCATGTTTTCAGTCACCGACGTCGCGTGCGTGCTGCTTTCCAAGAGGATAACAACAGTGCTCACGGCTTCGCGGGGGGCGCACCGGATCGGAGGCGGCATCCTGATCGGGCTTGGGGTCAATCTTGCGGCATCAAGGCAATGCCGATCTCCGCTACCCTGCTTCAAGCGGAGGCCGTGCCAAGGAGAAATAAGAATTCTGCTGCATGGCCAGTAGGTTCCACGCTTGAAGTTCAAGCACGAACCCTCCTTGGCAGTGGGACTCGCCACGCAGTGGATCTCCCGAAAGATCGCGCGGAAGCTTCAAAGCCAGGAGGGATTCAACCGCTGGCGCCCATGAAAGGACCTTTATCGCCGTCCCTATCTCCTCGACGCGTCGTCCCCCGCTCGACCCCCTGCAGCCTCGCTTCCAAGCCACGCCCACCGCCCGCACATCCACCCAGAGCCCCCGTTCCTGCCCGCCCGCGCCCGTGCTATCCCTCTGCGCAACCCTAAGCGAGGAAGGCCCATGTACTTCGTCCGCGTCCGCGATCACGTCATGATCGCCCACAGTTTCAAGGGCGACCTATTCGGCCCGGCGCAGAGGCTCCACGGCGCCACCTTCACCGTCGACGTCACCTTCCTGCGCGACGACCTGCCCCCGCCCGACAACATCGTCGTCGACATCGGCCGCGCCCTGGAATCCCTGAAGGCGACCCTCGACCCGCTCCGCTACCGGAACCTCGACGACCTCCCCGCCATGAAGGGCCACAACACCACCACTGAATACCTCGCCCGCCACGTCCTCGACCGCCTGCGCGACGCCGTCCGCGCGGGCGACCTCGGCCCCGGCGGCGACGGTCTGAAGCGCCTGCGCGTCGAGATCGGCGAGAGCCACGTCGCCTGGGCGGGTTATGAAGGAGAAATTTGAAGGATCGGTAAACGCTTCGCGCTACGCACGGGGAACGGATGAAAAAAGAGAACGGGCTTGTACGCTTTTGGACTCCAGCTTGACAACCGCTTTAGCTGGTGAGATGACCATCGCGGTACCCGCCGTCGCCTTCCTGTTGAGCCCCTAAGCCTTGAAAGGGCGCGGGGTGCATGGGGCGCCTCGGAGCCGCCGGGATCAATCCCGGCATCCGCAGGAGAGTGGCAATGCGCGTAAAATGCGCATGGCCTCGGGCAGTAAGCGTCAGGAATTATTGGCGCTTGCGCTGCGGCAGTGGGAACACGTTTGTTCCCACTGCCGCAGGTTCCCAACCCGGTGACACAAACACCGGGATAGCTGTCAGCCGACAGGGCGGCGGGTGCCACCCGCCCTTCTTGGACCATAAGTCCCTGGGGGTCTGTCCAGGCCAAAACTGTCACAACGCTAACGCGCCTTGGCCCGTAACGATCTTGGTGCTAACCTTGGTAGGCGTGTGCAGATCACGTTTGCCTTCCAGGATTTCCTGAACCGTCAGGAGCTGCAAGCGAGGGTAGGAAATGCCTTGGTACAGGTAGGAGCCCGCACGTGCGGCTTCCTCTCGCATGGACTTAGAAGGCTCCTTTAGCGACAGGAATCCGGCAATGGCCGCGCGCTCCCGCTCCAGCACGCCATGCAGGTCCCGCACATCGCTCGGACGCAAGTTGCCGCCTTTGACGGAAAGAAGCACCTCTTTCAACCCTTCCCGCGTTTCAAAATACATCCGACCGTCTATCCCCTTATCGGCAACCTTCTTCATCATGGGAAACCCGCCAACGCGCTCCACAAGCCAGTGCTGGAATTGAAACGGATCACGCCGGAACAGGTGTTCGGCCTGCTCGACGCTGACTGGTACACCGTCAATCTCAAAATGCACGCCTTGGACAAGTCTACAGCGACTTGCCAGTTGAGCAGCAACAAGCCGAATGGGAAGAATGGCTATATCACATCCTTTCCATTGACGGTCATTAGCAATGGCTGAATAAATCGTGGTACCGCACCCGCAAAACGGATCAAAAACTATATCGCCTTGGTTAGAAGATGCTTGAATTATTCTGTCAATAAGAGCTTTTGGCTTTTGCGTAGGATAACCAAGGCGTTCCTCTGCTTGAGAATTAATAGCACTTATGTCTGTAATTACGTCTTGGATTGGCACGCCCTTGCCTGGATACTGCTTTAGGCGCGGGAATCCGTCGCCGCCCCTGGGCCAGTAAAGCAGGTCAGCGGCATCAAGCGCCTCCAGCTTCTCCTGGGTGCTCATATCCTTGAAGCCAAGCATCTCTGCGCCCAAAGCCGTAGGGATCGCCCAATGCCTGCCTTTCTCAGTCGGATTATGCCCTCGCCACGGCTTCCCGGAATCACCGCGCCGCACGCCGACACCAGTGAGGCTAACATCCTGAAACAATCCTCTCACGTCTTTGCAACGATATTTCATTTCAATGTAACCAGCCTCGTATGGCTGAACAATCTTGTTCCATGTATATTTATCTGTTTTAGTATAAAACAAGATGGTATCGTGAACTGGTTCCCAACGTTTTGAACTGCCGTGAGAGCCAGCTCGCTTCCAAGCGATTTCATTACGAAAATTTTCATGACCAAAAATAGCATCCATCATGACTTTAATGTAATGACTAGCAGCAGGATCACAATGAAGGTAAATTGATCCTGTTGGTCTAAGTATAGTTTTCATATATAGTAGACGCTGAACCATATATATTAGATAAGCAAGCAATTCCTTGTTTGTATGCCTTAAAGCATTCATCCAGAGACGCCAAAAGTCTACATAGTAATCGGGGACGCCATGCTCTCGCATGAGCACCGGCATCGTCCGGGCAACCTGCTCCTTGGCATCGTCAAGCGTCCACGTATCGGTAAAGGCCACAATCTGCTCGGGGACCGGCTTGCCAGTCAGCTTCTTATAAAGAAGGTTGTAATTTTCATCGGATTTAAAAGGAGGATCAAGATAAATCAGATCAACTGCATCCTTGCCCATCTTCTCATGCATGATAGTGATGTTATCACCATAATACAAAGTGTTCATGTTCTCACCATCAGCGCAATATTTTGATCAATATTGTTGCCTGAATTACGAGAATTATATTTGTAGCAAGCCTCCAAAATGTAAAGGTGAGCGTGATGCTGGCCATACCAAGCCCGCTTCACAAGCGACCAAAAGCCTTCAATCATGTTCGTGTGCGTATCGCCATCCGCATATCGCTTGGCGTGGTTGATCCGGGCATAGCTCATGCTGGAGCCGATCACATTGTAGGCAGTGAACTCGTCCGTAACTAAAAGCGAACCGGCTGTGTCCACAAACTTGCGGATAAACTTCGCCAGCCCGCGCCCCGCGACACCCTTGCTTGCTGGCTTCGCGGCGACACGGCCGTTGCGTTCCACAACACCCACGATTGGCAACTTGCTGGTGCCGCGCCCGCGTTTGGCAGGCCTGTCGTCATCGCGCCGGTTGCCCTTACGGGGCTTGCCGCCGACGTAGGTTTCGTCGGCCTCGACGATCCCATGCAGTAATCTGGCCTGTTCCATGTCGCCTTCCATGACGGCGCGGATGCGGTGCATCATACTCCAGACCGTCGGCCGGCGCCGGCCGATGTCGCGCGCGATTTGGCAGGCGCTGGCCGACTTCTTGGCGTTGAGCATCAAGGCGATGACGATGAACCAATCCCGAAGGGGGATGTGGGTGCCGTGAAACATCGTGCCGACCGTCACCGCGAAGGCGCGGGTGCAGTCCTGACATTGCCAGCGGGGCTGGCTCCGATCGCTGCTCGTATGCCGGGCAATGTGTTCGCTGCCACAGTAGGGGCAAACTGGGCGACCGTGCCAACGAACGCACTCCAGATACCCAAGCGCCTGCTCTTGGGTCTGAAAGGAACTGAAAATCTCAATGACGTTCATCGCCGCCCCCTTGGCTACGAGGGCAGTCTACCACGGCCGGCCGGCCGATCAAGCAAAAAGTCCAAAAGCGTACAATTCCGAAAAAGGGAAGGAAGCCCGCGCCAGCGGGCGCGAAGCGTCTTCAGACCGCCCTGGTATCGAGCAGCCGGAGCCATCCCTTCGTGATCCGCCAAGCGTTCCAGAGCCACAAGACGCCGAGGATCGCCCAGCCGACGAGGATGAAGGTCGTGATCGTGCCGACGACGCCCCAGAGGAGGGTCCACCAGAAGGTGTGGATGCAATAGGTCAGATGGGTGCGGTAGAGGGATTCGGCGTCGCCGCGGGCGACGTAGGCGACGATGGCGCCGACGAACATGGGAAAGCCCGTGAACAATGCTACGGCGTAGAGGGCGTAGGTGACGTGCGACGCGGCGCGTCCGGCCGCGCTCGCCGGGAGCGCGTTCGACCTTGTGTCGGGGTAGGGGTAATCCATGCGTCCCTCCGCTAGGAGCGATTTCGCGCTCGCCCTGCCCGGTCCCCTCGACCGGCGCACCGGCGGCACGATCTACGATCGCAGGCTGCTTGAAGCCCTGGCGGATGTGGGAATAATTGGGCGCGTCGTCAACCTCGCGGACGGCTTCCCCCTGCCTTCGCCCGCGGAGGCGGACGCGGCGGCGGCGTCCCTTCTCGCCTTGCCGCCGGGGCTCCCCCTCGTCGTCGACGGGCTCGCGTTCGGGGCCTTGCCCGACCTCGCCCCCCGCCTCGCCCGGCGCGGCCCCCTGATCGCCCTCGTCCACCACCCCCTCGCGCTCGAGACCGGCCTCGACCCCGCGCTCGCCGAGAGGATCCAGGCGGGCGAGCGCGCCGCCCTCGCTTGCGCCCACCGCGTCCTCGTCACCTCGCCCCTGACCGCCCGCCTCCTGGCCGGCGACTACGCCGTGCCCCCCGAACGGATCGCCGTCGCCCTCCCCGGCACCGACCCCAGGCCCGCCGCTCGCGGCCCCGCCCCGGGCGAGTCGCCCCTCCTCCTCAACGTCGGCGCCGTCGTGCCGAGGAAGGATCAGATCGGCCTCGTCCGGGCACTCGCCCCCCTCCTCGACCTGCCCTGGCGGCTCGCCGTCGTGGGCTCCCTTGAGCGCGACCCCGCGACGGCGCTGGCCCTGCGCGCCGCCGTCCCGTCCGGGATGGCGCCCAGGGTCGCCCTCCTCGGCGAGGTCGACGACGACGTGCTCGCCGCCCTCTTCGAGCGGGCCAGCCTCCTCGTCTCCGCCGCCCGCTTCGAGGGCTACGGCATGGCGGTCGCGGAGGCGGTCGCGGCAGGCCTGCCCGTCGTCGCCGTCGCCGGCGGCGCCGTCGCCGAGACCCTGCCCAAGGGGGCGGGGTTGGTGGTCTCCCCCGACCGGCCGGAGGAAGCTCTCGCGGATACCCTGCGCTCCCTGGTATCCGACCCCGCCCGCCTCGCCCGGCTGCGAACGGGCGCCTTCGACGCCCGCGCGTGCCTCCCCCGCTGGTCCGACGCCGCCCGCATCGTCGCGGCACTGCTCCACGGCCTGAAGGACCCCCCCGATGACCGGCTTCGCCCCGGACTGGCTCGCCCTGCGCGAGCCCTACGACCGAAAGGCCCGCGACGAGACCCTCCTCGATCGCCTCGCCGCCTGGGCGCGCGCGCAGGACCCTTCCCCCCTCGCTCCCCTCGTCGTCGCCGACCTCGGCGGCGGCACCGGCAGCACCCTTCGCGCCGTGGCGCCAACCCTCGGCGTTCCGCAGACGTGGCACATCCTGGACCACGACCCCGCCCTCGTCGCCACCGGGTCCGCCCTGTCCCTCCCGCCCGGCGTCCCCAGCCTCGAAGCGCGCTGGCACCAAGCCGACCTCACGGGCGACCTCGCGGCCTCGATCCCCGAGGTCACCGCCCTCGTCACAGCCTCCGCCCTCCTCGACCTCGTCTCCGCCGACTGGCTGGCGCGCCTCGCTGCCCTGGTCCAGGCGCGCGGGCTGGCCTTCTACGCCGCGCTCACCTACGACGGCCGGCAGCGCTGGAACCCTATCGACCCCTTCGACGCCGACGCGCTCGACCGCTTCGACCGGCACCAGAAAGGGAAGAAATCGTTCGGCCCCGCCCTCGGCCCCGACGCCCCCGCCCGCCTCCGCCTTCTCCTCGAAGGGCGCGGCGCCTACGCCGAAGCCCCATCCGACTGGCGCCTCGGCCCGGACGACCGCGCCCTCCAGGCGGCCGTGCTCGACGGCTGGGCAGGCGCCATCGAGGACGCCGCCCCCGGCGACGCGCGCGGCATCCAGGGCTGGCACGCCGCCCGCCTGCGCCACGTCGAAGCCGGCCGCTCGCGCCTCGTCGTCGGTCATAAGGACCAACTCTGGCTGCCGGGCTGAGGCCCGCCCCCGACGACGCGCCCGCCGACTTCGCCGCCTGCGAGCCCGGCTTCCACAGCACCCTCACCCGCCAGGGCCTCTACCTCGCCGACCTCTACGTCGTCCCCGACCGCCGTCGCCCGCCTCGGCGCCACCGGCTACCTCCCTCACCGGCCACGCTCCTTGAACGCCTCGCCCGCGAAGGGTGAGAATACGCTTTGCGTCCGCTGCCGCGGGGGCTTTTTCTTTGGGGTTTGTCCCCCTGACGCAGGGCAGACAATCTAACCAATTGAAAAAATCTTTGGCAATTTTACCTGCCCTGCGTCAGGGGGATAAACACCTTTTCTTTTTGTTGGTTAAGGATAACCCATCGGGACGACCGGCGCCACCTGCCCTATCTCGTTTGCGATCTTCAGCCTGTAGACGTCGCTGGTCGGGCCGAAGCCGCTCGGCGGGATCACGGTGATTGCGTAACGCGACGGATCGCCCGGAAGCTGGCCGCGCGCGTAGGCCGTGGCGGCGGCGTCCATCGCGCCTAGGGCGAGCGGCCGCACGGCCTCGCGCGCCGTACATCGCGTGCTCGTGGAAGAAGATCGACCCGAACTGCATGATCCCAAGGCCGATGATGATGAGGACTGGGGCAAGCATGGTAAATTCGACCACCACGGTGCCCCGTTGATCACTCCCGAAACCTTGAGGAAAACATCTCGACAAACCGGATCGCGCTATTCCCTTCGCGGATGCCAACCCCTAATCTTATAGGCCGCGTTCATTACCGTACCGTTAAGAGCCGATCCGAAAAGCAGGTGAGCCCTCTCAAACCGTTGCAAGGCGCCTGAGCGGGATGTCGGGCAAGGCGGGCTGAGGGAGGGGGTGGCGCTGGCAAGGGAGCGCGCGACGTGCTTGTTCGAATGGCGCCGCCAGCCCCAGGCAAGCCCCACCACCCAACGCCTCGGCAACGCGGCAAACCCCTTCTGATCCTTGGGCTCGGCGAGACGACCTCGACCCGCCAAGCGCCGGTCTTGGTTGGGAGTCCCCCCTTGCCCGCCTTTGACGCTTTGCGTGTCGCGGATGGCGGCGCGCGTCGAGGATGGCGGCCGAGGGCGGGGGTTCACGCCCCCTCCTTTTCGCGCAAGCACAGGACCAGATGCTGCAGAAACGCCCATTTGCGACCCCTGCCTGCGCCAAACCCCGACGCACTCGAACACCGTGCCTTTCGGCCGGAGGCCGCGCGGCAACCGCGCCCGCTGGCAGCCGGTGCGCAACAGGTAGAGCAGGGCGTCGACCACTTCGCGCGTGCCGGTCGTGCGCGGCCGCCCGCCACGCTTGGCCGGCGGAATCAGGGGGTCGAGCAGCGCCCGCCCGGCGATCGCGTGGGCCGCTTGGAGGGCGCCCCGGCCGCGCCGCGTGGCGTCGGCGCCACCCGTTCGTCCACATGCTGCCGCTCCCGTCCGATCACGGGCGCAGCCTCGCACCCGAACATCAACAGACCCCTTCGAATCGGCTCCAAGGGCATCGGAGGCGACGCCGCGCAAACCGCTGGGAAGCTTGGGAGCGACCCGGATCTTTTCCACCTTCTCGCCAACCTGACGGTCAAGCTCGAAGATTGGGAAGCATCGGGAACCTTAAATGAAGTCACAAAGCTCGTTTCCATTTCATGGATGTTTTCCCCTGGTCTATCGAGGAGCAACCTTGGCCCCTCAAAAGGGTCATTATCGTTTGTTGCGTTCATGCCATATCCGAGATTGCCAAATGGAAGGTTTGTTGAAGCACTCGTCCTGCGTCTTGGGGGTTGAAGCCAGCGTCAGCCCGCCGATAGGTCGTCCGCCCCCCTCGCCTTCGCCTTCGCCCGCGCGGTCCGCCAAGGCTGGGACCCCGCGCGCGCGGGGGCGCCCAACGTTCTCTAGGTATCTCTATATATGTTTATGCTGGGACCCCGCGCGCGCGGGGGCGCCCTGTCGGCGCGGTCGGGGTTCGTGCCGGTGACGGCTGGGACCCCGCGCGCGCGGGGGCGCCCCCTCGTCTTGTGCCGTGGCAATGGGCGGGCGCTGCTGGGACCCCGCGCGCGGGGGCGCCCCCTTCTTCCGCCCCGGCGGCCCGATGCTGCGGTCGCTGCCGATGAACGTCCCGTCCCCCTCGACCACCCCGCCGCCAGGGCCGAACCGCCGGGCAAGCCCGCCCCCGCGCACCGCTCTCCCGCAAAGGCGGTGCGTCATGAACCACGTGGTCCTGCACGCGGCGGCAAGGAGG
>JAGRGG010000043.1 GCA_020445645.1 Geminicoccaceae bacterium
CGCCAGCGGACGCGAAGCGTCGTCAACCGTGGGACGCCATCCGCTCCCCCTTACCGAGTACGGCCCCGTCCGGGCGGAAGGCGCGGGTGAAGGTGAAGGATTCGGGTGTCGGGCCGTGCTTGGCGAGGGCGTCGAGCCGCGCCTTCGCCTCAAGAAGGCGCGGCCTATGGCCTTCCGGCACCCACCACAGCGCCATGAAGGGACCCGCCGTCTCCTTGAACCACGCCCGCCGGCGGCGCAGGAACAGGGCGTGCTCGGTCCTGTAGGTGAAGATCCGCAGGGACTCGACGTCCCGCCAGACGGTGAGGTTGACGATCACCCCTGGCCCGAAGGGCGACTCGATCGCGGTGGCGTTGCCGCTCTCGTCCCGAAGCCGCCAGACGTAACCTATGCTCGTTTCGGCCAGGGCGTTGATCCGGTCGAGGTTGCCCATGAACTCGGCCATCACCGGGCCGTCCAGCGCCCCCTGCGGCACGCCCACGTTGAGCTGGGCGAGGTGCATGACCTCCTAGACCGTCCGCCGGCCCTTGATCAGGTCGACGATCCAAAGGAGGACGACGGCGCCGATGAGGGCGGTGATGAAGCTGGCGATCAGCCCGCTGCCGCCGAGGCCGAGGAGGCCCAGGAGCGCGCCGCCGATCACGGCGCCGACGATGCCGATGACGATGTTCATCAAGATGCCCTGCCCGCCGCCGCGCATGATCTTGGACGCGGCCCAGCCGGCGAGCCCGCCGATGATGATCCACAAGATGAAGCCCACGACCTTGTCCTCCCTGGGTTTGTTCGTGCCCCCATCCTGACGCGGCATGGTCCGCAAGGCAACGGTCCTAATCCGACTTGCGAGTCTCCATGAAGTGCCGCAGCACCATGTTGATCCGGGTCTGGTAGCCCTTGCCCAGCGAACGGAACCATTCGAGGACGTCGGCGTCGAGGCGGATCGAGATCATCTCCTTGGGCGGGGGGAGGACGAGGCGGACCGTCTTCAGCTCCTCCTCGGTCCAGAAGAGCTGCGCGTCGGAGTCGTCGGCGACGGCGCGCTCGATCTCCTCGTCGGTGATGTTGCGGATCCGTTCCTCTTCCGCCGGGTCGTCAGGGATCGCCGCCAGATCCGCCAGGGTGTAGCGCACGGTAGTCCCGCCGGTCGCGCCAGTGGGATTTGTGGGCGGAGATGAGGCGCCGCGCGTCGCCGCGCCACGTGAAGACGACCGTGTAGAGGACGCCTTCGCTTTCCCCGACCGCGCGGATGCGCTCTTCGCCGTAGTCTTTGCGGTCATCGACTCTCTCCAGCAGAGGCTTTCTAGGGCCGAAGATCCTGGCAGCCCTCCGAAAACTCACGCCGTGCTTGGCGAGATTGGACGCGGCTTTGGCCGAGTCCCATCCAAACTCATTCTGCATAAGGAGGCATCCCTTATGAGGTGGTCACAGTTAACCCCTGTTATGAGACGCTTCCTCCCGTTTCGCTCTCGTATATACAATACTGCTAGATCCGTCAATATAGCCTCCCCGTGACCCCCGCCCCCAACCCGTTTAAGCTCGCCTCGTTCAGCCAGCGGGGGTGGCGAGATGACAGGCGGGTGGCAGTTCTGGGTGGATCGCGGCGGCACGTTCACCGACATCGTCGCTAGGCCGCCGAAGGGCGGGATCAGGGTCCTGAAGCTGCTCTCGGAGGCGCCGGGGCAGTATCGGGACGCGGCGATCGAGGGGATGCGGCGGCTCTTGGGCGTCGGGGCGGGGGAGCCGCTTCCGGCGGAGCGGATCGACGCCGTCAAGATGGGCACGACCGTCGCCACCAACGCGCTTCTGGAGCGCAAGGGCGAGCGCACGCTGCTCGCCGTGACGCGCGGCCTCGGCGACGTGCTCCGGATCGGCTACCAGCACCGGCCGAGGATCTTCGCCCGGCACATCGTGCTGCCGGAACAGCTCTACGGCGCCGTCGTCGAGGTGGACGAGCGGCTCAGGGCCGACGGGTCGGTGGAGCGCCCGCTCGACGAGGCGAAGGCCGAGGCCGAGCTCAAGGCCGCCTACGACGACGGCTACCGCGCCGTCGCCATCGTCCTCATGCACGCCTACCGCTACCCCGAGCACGAGGCGAAGGTGGGCGCGATCGCAAGGCGGATCGGCTTCACCCAAGTGTCGCTCAGCCATGAGGCGAGCCCGCTCATGAAGATCGTCGGGCGCGGCGACACGGCGGTGGTCGACGCCTACCTGTCCCCGATCCTGCGCCGCTACGTGGAGCAGGTGGCGGGCGAGACGGGGGAGGCGCGGCTCATGTTCATGCAGTCGAACGGCGGGCTCACCGACGCCACCCTGTTCCAGGGCAAGGACGCGATCCTCTCCGGGCCGGCGGGGGGGATCGTCGGCGCCGCCAGGACGGCCGCCATCGCCGGGATCGGGCGCATCGTCGGCTTCGACATGGGCGGCACGTCGACTGACGTGACCCATTACGCGGGCGCCTACGAACGGGCCTTCGAGACCGAGGTCGCGGGGGTGCGCCTCAGGGCGCCGATGATGAAGATCCACACCGTCGCGGCGGGCGGCGGCTCGATCGTCGACTTCGACGGGGGCCGCTTCCGGGTCGGCCCTGCCAGCGCCGGCGCCGACCCCGGCCCTGCCTGCTACGGGCGGGGGGGACCCCTCACCGTGACCGACGCCAACCTGATGACGGGCAAGCTGCTGCCCGAGCACTTCCCGAAGGTGTTCGGCCCGAACGGCGACGCCGCGCTCGACCCGGCGCCCGTGCGGCGGGGGTTCGAGGAACTGGCCGATGCGGCGGGCGGCGGACGGGACGCGCGCGCCGTGGCCCTCGGCTGCCTCGCCATCGCCAACGACAACATGGCCAACGCGATCAAGGAGATCTCGATCGCCCGCGGCATCGACGTGTCGGCCTACACCCTCGTCTGCTTCGGGGGCGCCGGCGCGCAGCACGCCTGCGCCGTCGCCGACCTCCTCGGCATCGGCAAAGTGATGATCCACCCCTTGGCCTCGGTCCTATCCGCCTACGGCATGGGCCTCGCCGACGTGCGCGTGCTGCGGCAGCGCGCGGTTGAGAAGCCGCTGGACGAGGCTCTGGGTGAGCTTGAGGCCGCCCGCGCCGCGCTAGAGGAGGAAGCCGGGGCCGAACTCGACGCCCAGGACGTGCCGCCCGATCGGCAGCGGACCGAGGCGCTGGCCTACCTACGCTACGCCGGCACCGACACCGCGCTCGGCGTGCCCTTCGCCGAATCGTCCGCCATGCGCGAAGCCTTCGAGACCGAGCACAAGGCACGCTTCGGCTTCGTCGTCGAGGGGCGCGGCCTCGTCGTCGAGAGCCTTGCCGTGGAGGGCGTCGGCGCGATGGAGGAGGTGCGGGAACGCGAAGCGGCCCGCGACCCGCAGAAGGGGATGCCGTCACCCGTCGACCGGACGGAGCTGTTCACGATCCCGGCCCCGCACCAGCCGCCCGAGACCTACTTGGCCGACGTCTACCGCCGCGACGACCTCGACCCCGGCGACCGGGTGAAGGGGCCGGCGATCGTCGCGTCCGCGACCACCACGATCGTCGTCGAGCCCGGCTGGGGGTTCGAAGTCTCCCCCTACGGCCACGTCCTCATGGAGAGGATCGAGCCTCTCCCGAAGCGGAGCGCCGTCGGCACCGAGTCGGACCCGATCCTCCTTGAGATCTTCAACAACCTGTTCATGACCATCGCCGAGCAGATGGGGGTGACGCTCCAGAACACGGCCTACTCGGTCAACGTCAAGGAACGGCTCGACTTCTCCTGCGCCGTCTTCGACCGGGACGGCGGGCTCGTCGCCAACGCGCCGCACATGCCGGTCCACCTCGGCAGCATGGGCGAGAGCGTGCGCACCGTCATCCGCCTGCGCCGCGAGACGATGCGGGACGGCGACGTGTTCGCCCTCAACAACCCCTACAACGGCGGCACGCACCTGCCCGACATCACCGTCGTCATGCCGGTCTTCGTCGACGGCACGCCCCTGTTCTACACCGCGAGCCGCGCCCACCACGCCGACGTGGGCGGCATCACGCCGGGCTCGATGCCGCCGTTCTCGAAGCGCATCGACGAGGAGGGCGTCCTGTTCGACGACTTCCACCTCGTCGCCGCCGGCCGCTTTCGCTTCGAAGAGGTCGAGACGCTGCTCGCGTCGGGTCCCCACCCCGCCCGCAACCCGCGCCAGAACGTCGCCGACCTCCAGGCGCAGGTGGCGTCGTGCCGCAAGGGGGCGGACGAGCTGGCCAGGATGGTGGGGCAGTTCGGCACCGCCACCGTCGGCGCCTACATGGCGCACGTCATGGACAACGCCGAGGAGAGCGTGCGCCGGGTGATCGACCGTTTGAGCGACGGCGAATTCGTCTACGCGCACGACCTCGGCCCCGTCGTCAGGGTGCGGATCACGGTGGACCGGGCGAACCGAGGTGCCCGCGTCGACTTCACCGGCACCTCGCCGCAGCAGGACTGGAACTTCAACTGCCCGGCCGCCGTCACCCGGGCCGCCGTGCTCTACGTGTTCCGCACCCTCGTCGACGCCGACATCCCGCTCAACGACGGCTGCCTGAAGCCCCTCGACCTGATCTTGCCCGAAGGCTCGATCGTCGACTGCCGCTATCCGGCGGCGGTGTGCGCCGGCAACGTCGAAACGTCGCAGTGGATCACCGACACCCTCTTCGGCGCACTCGGCATCCTCGCGGCGGCGCAGGGGACGATGAACAACTTCACCTTCGGCAACGACACCTACCAGTACTACGAGACCATCTGCGGCGGCTCAGGCGCCGGTACCGACCACCCCGGCACGTCGGCGGTCCACACCCACATGACCAACTCCCGCCTCACCGACCCCGAGGTGCTGGAGTGGCGCTACCCCGTCCTCCTGGAAGAGCACCGCATCCGCAAGGGCTCCGGCGGCAAGGGCCGCTTCGACGGCGGCGACGGCACGCTTCGGCGCGTGCGCTTCCTGGAGCCCATGCACGCCGCCCTCCTCTCGAACCACCGCCTCGTGCCGCCCTTCGGCCTCATGGGTGGCGGCGACGGCGAATGCGGCGCAGAGTGGGTCGAGAAGGCGGACGGGGCGCGCCTGGAGCTTCGCGGCTGCGACGAAGCAGACCTGGAGGCGGGCGACGTGTTCGCCATCCGGACGCCGTCCGGGGGTGGGTACGGGACCGCCTGAAGTACGCTTCACTCCCGCCAGAGCAGGGTCTCGATTTGCCCCGGCCGGTCGTGTTCTTGGGGGAAGTCCGGGTAGCGGATCGTTCGACCTTCGCGGCGGAAGAGGATGTGGCCGTTCTCGCGGGCGATCTCGTCTTCGGGCCGTACCTTGCCGAAGGGGGTGTCGAGGGCGAGGCGGGTGGCCGTGATCCAGGACGGGTTCGACCAGCTTAACGCGCGCCAGAGGGCGAGGATGCGGTCGTAGGCGAGGCGGTAGGTGGCGGAGCCGGTGATGGGCTCCGGCACGAAGATCGAGAGGTTGCGGACGTGGAGGTCGTCGAGCCGTTCCAGGAGGCGGGCGAGCACGGCGGGATGATCGTTGACGCCGCGCAGGAGGGGGAACTGGTTGTAGAGCCGGAGCCCCGCCCGGCGCAGCCGGCCGATCAGGTCCTCGACCTCGGGGCAAAGCTCGTAGGGGTGGACGACGTGGAGGACGACCCTGGCCCCGTGCCGCGCTAACGCCTCGATCTTGGCCGGGCTCAGGCTTTTCGGCTGGAAGACGGGCGCCCTCGTGTGGAGCCTTGCCGGGTGGAGGTGGGGGAAGCCCTCGATCGTCGCCAGGATCGCCGCCAGCGCGTTCGCGGGCAGGGTGAGCGGGTCGCCCCCCGAGAGGATCACCTCCCGCACCTCCGGCTCGACCATGAGTCGCGCCCGCAGCGCCTCGGTCCTGCCCGAAAAGGCGTGGTCCTCACGCCCGTGCAGGTCGCCGAGAAGGTCCTGGCGAAAGCAGTAGAGGCAGTGCCCGGCGCAGACCGAGGTAGGGGCGAAGAGGAGCCGGTCGCGGTACTTGCGGATCAGCGCGTCCTCGCCGCTGCCTGCACCGCCCGTCGGCATGTTCGTCCGGTCGGCGACGAAGTCCGGCACCTCGCCCGACACGCGAAGCCCGATCCGCGCTTCGTCGGGGAGCACGACCCTGGCGAGCGGCCCGAAATGTCCGCCGAGCGCCTGCACCTCCGCCTCGACCTTGCGCCGGTAGAAGGGGGGCACCTTGACCGGCAGGAGCCCCTCATGCGCCGCGAGCGCCGCGTAGCGCCGGTTACGCTCGTCCTGCGCCGCCGTCTCGTCCAGAATCATGCCCCCCGCCGACAGCCCGCCGCCTTATCGCACGGTCAGCGGCCCCACGATACCGGCCGCCCCATGCGAAGCCGGCGCGCTTGCGCCACGGCCCGGACATCGACGGCGTTCAGGAGATCGTAACCATTATCGAATTATATGGCGAGAGGCCGCGGCCTGCCTTCCAGGCGACGAACCAATCGATCCAGCCTTGCGTACGAAGAGATTTACATGCTCATGTTTGCAATGATCTTTCTGATGATGCTGGCATCGGCCATGTACCTGCAAGAGAAAATTCATGCAAGAAGCGTAGTTATTAAGAGAGCTAATAATATTATTAAAAATAAAGAGATCAATAATTCTTCAAAATTAGAAAAAACCCATGTGAAAAAGAAAAATTACGTTGAGAAATACAATCTGCCTTTATTGACAAAATTGGTAGAGCGCATGATTTATTTTTCCAAACTAAGCCCAAAAAAAGGCTATGCAATCGGTATAATGTTTTCGCTAATCAATTTTTTATTCATGTTTATTATTACCATAAAATTCACTAATCTTATTTATTCTCTGGTGCTAAGTGCATTATTTCTTGTGTGTTGCATATCTTTTTTTATATATAGAAGAATTGCTAAATTGCAAAAGCAGATCAAGGTACTGCTTCCCACCGCGTTCGAGATTATTATCAGCAACCTGAAGTCGGGTATGCCGATGTCCGAGTCGTTTCAACAAATCGGCCAGTCGAAGCTCTATCCGTTGGACAGGATCTTCCAGGACATTGAAAGGAACATGTCGCTGGGCATGACCTCCCCCGAGGCCATTAGGGTGCAGTCCGAACAGTTGTGCATCAAGGAATTCGACTTCTTCCACGCGGCCTTGTCGCTGCAATACGAAACCGGTGGCAACCTGATCAAGGTTCTGACCGTCATCAAGAATAATATGAGAAGCAAGCAGATCATGGAAGGTAAGATCAGCGCAATAACCTCCGAAGGAAGATTTTCGATGCTTATCGTCGGCAGCCTGCCCATGCTGGTCGCGGCAGCGATATGCTTTTTAAATCCCAAATATTATTACTCGGTACTCTATACTACTCAATTCCATTATTCAATGCTGGCCAGTGTAGTCCTGCTCATCCTGGCCTACGCGAGCATGAATTTCATCATCAAGATCAGGATCTGATGATCCGTTGCGAAAGCGCGTTCAAAAGGGTCGATACGGCCCGTGGAACAAATCGCCCAGGGCGCGCCGCAACAGGTAGGTGAGCCGCCGCCGGCGCCGGTGTTCCTTTCGGTCGTGGCGCAGGTGGCAACGCTGGCAGAGGGCCTTTAGGTTGTCGAACCGCGAGTTCGTGGGGTCGTGATCGAGATGGGCGGTGCCGAGGAGGACGCGCCACACCCGGTACCCGGCATAGGTCTCGACGTTGGGCCACGCCGCCGTTCGGCCGCCGTCGTCTCGCCATTCGCCCTCGGCCTCGTCGTACCAGCGTCCGTCGGCGAGCTGGTGGATCGTTGCGAGATGGGGGCGGCCGCAGGTCTCGCACCGACCCTTCGCCCGCTCGAAGCGCACCCGCTTCGAGAGCAGCGGCCAGTCGATCGGGTAATACCAGCGAAGCTCCGGGCGAATCGGCATGAAGACCTTGGCAGAGGGAAGCGACGACGTCCTGTATCCGGCCTGCCGCCGCGGGAAGCAAGATCGGGTGGGGCTTGAACACGCTTCGCGTCCGTTGCGCGGGGCCTTTTTCTTTCTTTTTTCGTCTGTTCTGGAAAAGGACCCTCACCCCAACCCTCTCCCCGAGGGAGAGGGTTGGGGTGAGGGTTCTTCTTTAAAACAAGCAGGAAAAGAGAAAAAGACCCCGTGCAGCTGAGAGGCGGAACGTTTGCCGGCACGATGGCGGTTGACGACGCTCGACCCCCTGGGCGAGAACGCTCCCATGCCCCGCATCCTCATCACCCCCCGCATCGCCCTCTACGAGGACGAGATCGAGGAGCGATTCATCCGCGCTTCGGGTCCCGGCGGGCAGAACGTCAACAAGGTGGCGACGGCCGTGCAACTGCGCTTCGACGCACGCCGCTCCCCCTCCTTGCCGGACGACGTTCGGGCGCGGCTCGCCCGCCTTGCCGGCCGCCGCCTCACCGACGACGGGATCCTCATCATCACGGCGCAGGCGCACCGCACCCAGGAGCGCAACCGCGACGAGGCGCGGCGGCGACTCATCGACCTGCTGCGGGCGGCGGCGGTGCCGCCCCGCCCCCGCCACCCGACCCGCCCGTCGCTCGGCAGCAGGACCCGACGCCTGGAGGGAAAGACGAAGCGCGGCCGCGTCAAGGCGCTGCGTCGCACACCAGTAGATTGAACGTCCGGTCGAGCCAATAAACGCCCCGCGCCAGCGGACGCGAAGCGTTTACAACCGCCTGTCTCAGACGAAGTCGAAGTCGCCGTTACCTAGGCCCGCGACGCTCACGTCGTTCAGCGTGATCGTGCCGTGGCCGGCGACGGTGATCGTGCTGCCGGAAAAGGCGAGGTCGCTCCGGTCGTCGACGCCCTTGATGTCGATGCGAAGGACGTCTTCGCCACGCTTGAAGTCGGTGACGGTGTCGCCGCCGAAACCGGCCTTGAAGACGAACGTGTCCTTGCCGGCCCCGCCGTCGAGCACGTCGCCACCGGCCCCGCCATCGAGCAGGTCGTTGCCTTCCTGACCGCGCAGGATGTCGAAGAAGTCGCCGGCACCCCCGTAGATCAGGTCGTTGCCGAGGCTGCCGTCGAGGGCATCGTAGCCGTACCCGCCGTCGAGCGTGTCGTCGCCGACGCCGCCGCGGACGATGTCGGTATCGCCGTCGCCCCTGACGTAGTCGTTGCCGCCGCCGCCGTAGAGGTAGTCGTCGCCGCCGCCGCCGTAGAGCCTGTCGACCCGGCCGGGGTCGTTCGCCGTCAGCTCGCTCTCGCCGTGGACGAAGCCGCCGTCGCCGATCTTGACGCTTTCCCTGGCGTCGTCGGTGTTGACGTTGCCGGTGAAGCGGAAGTTGGCGGTGCTCAGGGCCACCTTGCCGGTAAGGTCGAGGACCATCTCGGCGCCGTTCTTGCCGGTGGTGTTGACCTCGACGAAGGTGTGGTCGCCCTTCTCGTAGGCGCGCACCTGCCCTTCGGCGGTGAACGCTTTCGCGCCGATGAAGGCGAAGGTCTGCCCGCCCGCTTGGCCGGTCCTGGCGTCGATCGAGCTGAGGTCGATCACGTCCTCGGAACGGTTGAAGTCGGTGATAGAATCGGCCGCCTTGGTGGCGCTGTCGGCGGTCGTCGAGAAGGCGAAGATGTCCTTGCCCTTGCCACCCGCCATGACGTCGCGGCCGAGGCCGCCGACGAGCACGTCGTTCGCGTCGCCGCCGTCGAGGAGGTCGTTGCCCGTCCCGCCGCGCAGGATGTCAGGACCACGCCCGCCGTAGACCTTGTCGTCGCCTTCGTTGCCGTCGACCATGTCGGCGCCGTCGCCGCCGTCGAGCGTGTCGTTGCCGAAGCTGCCGCGGACGATGTCGTTGCCGCCCTTGCCGGAGAGGCGGTCGTCGCCGTAGTAGCCGTAGAGGTAGTCGTCGCCGTTCGAGCCCGACACGACGTCGTTCTTGGTCGTTCCCGTGAAGACTTTCATGGTCGCCTTGCGCATGGATGGCCGGACGCCGCCGGCACGAGGTGATTTTTTCCCGCCACAGGCCTTAAGGGACCGCAGGGGCGTCGCGGCCTAGCATGCCCCGGCTGAACCCGTCTTGAGCCCCGCGCGGTCCCCATGGGGCGACGGCCCTACTGTGTCGTTCGGGCAACACGACGCCGGCAAGTCGTATTCATTCCCGAACGAGGCGAAAAAAGAAGCTCCTGCACCCGCGTACCCAACCTCGTGTGCGAAACCCGCCTAAAGGTTCCTGATCTCGATCTCGGCCAACGAGTCAACGCTCTCGATGCCGAAGACGCGGGCGTAGAAGGCGTATTCGGCATCGAGCGCCCGGACCCGGTTCGCTGCCTGTCGAAAGCCGTGCCCCTCGTCGAGGAACGCGACGTAGGCGACGGGAAGGCCCTTCGCGTCAAGGGCCGCGACCATCGCCTCGGCCTGGGCGGGGGGCACGACCTTGTCCTGGCCGCCCTGGAAGAAGACGACGGGGCAGTCCAGGCGGTCGACGTGACGGATCGGCGAGCGGGCCTCGTAGACCTCCTTCGCCTCGGGCCAGGGGCCGACGAGGGTGTCGAGGTAGCGGCTCTCGAACTTGTGGGTGTCCCTCGCCAGGGCTTCGAGGTCGCCGATGCCGTAGTGCGAGGCGCCGGCCTTGAAGGTGTCGGCGAAGGTCAATGCCGCGAGCGTCGTGTAGCCGCCGGCGCTGTTGCCGGCGATGACGAGGCGCTCGGGGTCGGCCAGCCCCTCCTCGACGAGGTGGCGGGCGGCGGCGCAGCAGTCCTCCACGTCGGCGACGCCCCAGGCGCCGTTCAGGGTTTCGCGGTAGGCGCGGCCGTACCCTGTGCTGCCGGCGTAGTCGACGTCGACGAGGGCGAAGCCCCGGCTGGTCCAGAACTGCCACGCGAGGCGCAGCGCCGGTGATGCGGCCGAGGTGGGGCCGCCGTGGCTGCGGACGATGAGCGGCGGCAGGCCGTCCCGCCCTGCGCGCGGGTCCGGGCTGGTCGGGGGGTAGTAGAGGGCGTACGCGGTGCGGCCCCCCTTGCTCGGGAAGGCGATCGGCCGGCCCCGGCTGATCCATTCGGGGCCGACGGGCAGTTGCCCGGCCGCGCGCAGGGTCCGTCCCTCCCACGTCGCCGGGTCGAGGAGGAGGGCTTCCGCCGGTCGGTCGGCGAACCCGGCGAGGAGGAGGACGCCGGGCTCCCCGGCCACGACCTCGGAGACCTCGACGGCGCCGACGTCGATTACCTCGGCCGCCCCCGTCCGCCGCGACAGCCGGGCAAGGCGCCAGAGGCCGCCCTCGGCGAACGCCGCGACGACGGAATCGCTGCCGAGCGGCGCGTACCAGCGCATCCCGAGCTGCCACAAGGGGTAGCCCATCTCGACCTCGCGGTCCCAGAGGCGCCGGGCTTCCTCCCCCGGCTGCCATTCGTACAGGCTCCAGAAGCCCGAGCGGTCGGAAAGGAAGAGAAGCGCGCCGTCGTCGGTCCATTCAGGTTGCAGAATCGATTCGCCGAAACCCCCGGCGACGGCGGCGGGCACCTCCGGCACGCCCGCGTCGTCGAGGTCGGCGACGTAGAGCGTCGCCCCGTCCCAGGGCATCGCCGGGTGGTCCCAGGCGATCCAGGCGAGGCGGCGACCGTCCGGCGAAGGCCTGGGGTAGGCGAAGAAGTCGTGGCCCCGGACGAGGGGCAGCACGGCACCGCCGCCGTCCAGCTTCACGGCGGCGAGCAGGGTCTCCGGCTCGCCCGGGAGCCCGTGGTCCTCGACGACGGCGATGACCCGTTCCCGGTGCGGGTCGACGACCGCGTCGGCGAAACGCAGGACGCCCCCCGCCGGGGTCAGCGGCAAGGGGGAGCCGGGCCGCAGGCGGTGGAGGCGCTGGTCGTTGTCGTCGACGGCGACGAGAACCTCCCCCGAAGCCGCCCAGGCGCGGCCGCCGTACTCGTTGACGCGGGTGCGCAGGTTGAAGGGGGCCGGGGTCAGCTCCTCGGGCGGGCCGCCCTCGGGGTCGAGCGCCAGCAGGGTCGAGCGCCCACGCTCGTCGGGGCGGCTCTCGGACGCGAGCGGACGGTCCCGCCAGAAGCCGAGGAAGCCGAGGCCGTTCTGCGCCGCCGTCACCACCGCCGCCGTGAGCGGCGAAGGCCAGCCGCCGTAGCCGTAGCGTTCCGCCGCCATGCTCTCGCTCCTTCGAGTGTTGCCGCGAAGTCCTAGACGGTTCGGCCGACGGGGGCTAGATATGTTCTTGTTTTGTTCTTGTAGGGGAGAAACGGTCATGCGCGCGGCATCTTTCGCCTTCGACGGAACGTTCAAGGGACGCGGCACGGCCTCGAACCCGCCCGGCCGCTTCGAGACGCGAAGGCGCGAGCCCGTCGACGACGGCTGGCGGAGCCTCGCCGACCTCCTGGCCGAGGAAGGGGCACCCCAGACCCGCGTCGAGGCCGACGCCAGCCGCTCGGCGATCGTCAGGAACCGCTCGCCGGACCTCCCCTTCGACCGCTCGCTCAACCCCTACCGGGGCTGCGAGCACGGCTGCGTCTATTGCTACGCCCGCCCGACGCACAACTTCCTCGGCCTGTCGTCGGGGCTCGACTTCGAGACCCGGCTGTTCGCCAAGCACGACCTTGCCGCGATCCTGCGCCGCGAACTGGCGAGGCCCGGCTACAGGGCGGCACCCTTGGCGCTCGGCACGGCGACCGATCCCTACCAGCCGGTCGAGCGCCGCCTCCGGATCACCCGCCGCGTCCTCGAGGTCCTGACGGAGGCGCGGCACCCGGTCGGCATCGTCACGAAGTCGGCGCTCGTGCTCCGCGACCTCGACCTCCTCCAGCGGATGGCGGCGGACGGGCTGGTCAGAGTCGCCGTGTCGCTGACCTCGCTCGACCCCGCCCTCGCCCGCCGCCTGGAGCCGCGCGCCGCCGCCCCCCACCGCCGCCTGGAGACGATCGCGCTGTTGGCGAAGGCGGGCGTCCCGTCCGGGGTGAGCGTGGCGCCCCTGATCCCCGGCCTCACCGACCACCTGATCGAGCCGATCCTGACGGCGGCGCGCGACCGCGGGGCGACGGTCGCCACGATGACCCTCCTTCGCCTGCCGCACGACGTGAAGGACCTGTTCGAGGACTGGCTCGACCTGTATTTTCCCCTGAAGAAGGCCCACGTCCTCGCCCGCATCAGGGACTGCCGGGCCGGCTCGCTGAACGACCCCCGCTTCGGCGGCCGGATGACGGGCGAAGGCCCCTACGCCGGTCTCCTGCGGCGGCGCTTCGAGGTGGCCTGCCGGCGGCTCGGCCTGAATGCGGCGCGACCCCCGCTCCGCGCCGACCTGTTCCGGCGGCCCGTCGTCGGGGAGTGGGCGACGCCCGACCTGTTCGCCTGAGAAGGAGGCGGCTTGACCCTCGTCCCCACCCTGGTCCTCCTCGGCCTCGGCCTCCTCCTCGTCGCCTACTGCGCGTGGCACGAGCACCGTCCCCGCGACCTCGGCGAGGTGAGCCTGTTCCCCTCGACGATCCTGATGGCCGTCGGCCTCCTCGCCGCCGTCCTCGCGGCGGCGCACCTCGTAGGCTTCGTTACGGGCACGCCGTTGAAGGGGCGCCTGCCCTTCTAGAACGGATGGTGCAAGGCACCCCCCGCCGCCTCGTCCGTTCCAGAAGGAGCGACACCCATCCAGGGAAGGAAAACCCATGCGCTACCTGCACACGATGGCCCGCGTCACCGACGTCGACGCCTCGATGCGGTTCTACCGCGACCTGCTCGGCATGAAGGAGGTAAGGCGGATCGACAACGAGAAAGGCCGCTTCACGCTCATCTTCCTCGCCGCCGACGAGGACGAGGCGGCGGCGAAGGAGACGAAGGCGCCGATGATCGAGTTGACCTACAACTGGGACCCGGAGAGCTACTCGGGCGGGCGCAATTTCGGGCATCTGGCCTACGCCGTCGACGACATCTACGCGCTCTGCCAGAAGCTGATGGACGCGGGCGTCACGATCAACCGCCCGCCGCGCGACGGGCACATGGCGTTCGTCAAGTCGCCTGACGGGATCTCGTTCGAGCTTCTGCAGAAGGACGGGGCGAAGCCGCCGCGGGAGCCCTGGGCGTCGATGGAGAATACGGGCAGCTGGTAGCCGGGCTTGTCAGTTCACGGGCTCGCGCAGCTCGCTCGCGGCGAGGCCCAGCATCCAGCCCTCGATGCCGATCCAGGGCGAGGGCGGCGGCGGCGGCTCCCAGCCGTCCTCGACGAGGCGGATCATGCCGAGAAGACCCATGAAGCCGTCGAACAGGTCCGGAGTGGCGAAGCCCGCCTCGGCCTCGGCGACGATCTGGGGGGCAAGGTCGAGGGTCGTGAATCGTGCCCACGCCTCGGCCGCGATCCGTTGCCGGTTGTGCGCCATGTGCAGCGGCAGGTCGCCATGACGGGGGGCGAGGCGGCGGCGGACGATGCTGGGGTAGGTCTCGGCGAAGACGGGGCCGCCCTGGGAGAGCAGGTCGTCGAAGTCGCCGTCGAAGGGCCAGAGGGTCGCGTCCATGTCGCGCAAGGCCGGGCGGATCACGCCGTACCACGCGGCGAGCGCCGCCTTGCCCACCTGCTGCGGACCCATCGTCCAGAAAAGGGGCGCGGCGGCGAGGTGGAGCGCCGTCGCCCGCTCGCAGCGGCGGCGCAGCTCGCGCGGCCCCTTGAGCCCCAGCCCCTCGACGAGGTGCGCCTGCCGGGTGCCGCCCGCCGCCGCCGGGTAGAACGGGCGGTGGAGCGAGATTTCCGTGGGCGTCGTCGCCGGGCGGCCGAAGTCGGCGAAGTCCGGTCCGTCGAGCCGTTCCAGAAGCTCGCGGAACGAGCCGAGGCCGAGCCGGCGTGCATAGGCCTCGGGCACGCCCAAGGGCAGGTCCATCCCGAACAGGACCGGCTTGGGCAGGCCTGCTAGGAGGCGCAGCAGCCAAGCGTCGCTCACCGGGGAGAACAGGTGGTCGACCCGCCACCGCCCGGCCCCCGGCACGGCGATGGCGAGCGCCCGCCCACTCGGCGAGGACGACCAGTCGGCGTGGAGGAGGATCGGCTTCGCGTTCATGACGTCACTATCGCCAGGGTTGCAAGTCAATGCAAGGGAACATGGATAAAGTGACAAATTCGGCGACGGTCCCCTTGGCGGCGCGGCTGCTCGGCTTCGCCGGGCTCATCCCCTTCGTCGGCCTCGCCGGGCTCGCGCTCTTCGGCAGCCTATGGGCGCTGTCGGCCCTTATCAGCTACGCGCTCGCCATCCTCGCCTTCATGGGCGGCATCCATTGGGGCCTTGCCATGGCCGAGGGCGAGTCCTCGCTCGCAAGGTTGGGCAGCAGCGTCGTCTGGCCGCTCATCGGCTGGTTCGCCTTCTTCGTCGGCCACCCCTTCAACCTCCTCCTCCTCGCCGCCGCCTTCGCGGCCCTCCTCGCCTACGACCTGCGCGAGGTGCGGCTCAAGGAAGCCCCCTCGTGGTACCCGGCGCTGCGCTGGCCACTGACGGGGGTGGTGGTGGTGTGTCTCGTTTTGGGGATGTTCGCTTCTTAAGAACACGCTTCGCGTCCGCTGGCGCG
>JAGRGG010000225.1 GCA_020445645.1 Geminicoccaceae bacterium
GTGCTGCGTCTTGCGATGCGGCCGGCACGCCTCGATCAGCGGTGCCAAAACCGCCCACCCCCCATCCGTCAAAATGCCCATGCCCGCCTCCGTCGTGAACGAAGGAAAACATGAAGCCGGGCTCAAGAACTAACAGGGCCTAGTTAATTCAAAAATTTTGTTAGCAGTATTGAAAATTTTAACGTTCGGCGGTCGCCCAATTGTAACTGCGCTATCTGCCGCGAGCGCCACAGCCATTTTATTCATTAAAGCAATTTCAGCCGTCAACTAGGTTTTGACCTTTCCAGCGTTTCGCTGCTGCCTTGCGGGCTATGTCACGTCGCCGCTCTGGCGTCATGCTCTCCGCTCGCGCCTTGCCACCCTTTAGGCCGCCCCGTCGCCCTAGTGATACGCCTGCAGGATCTTTCCCTTCATCCTCCGGCAACGGCATGTCCTCGGACGCCTCGCCGGTAGCAAGGTCCACGATGCGCTTTGCCAGCTCGTTCGGGTCGCGCGGGCGGTTGGGCTTGCTTGATCGGTCAACCATGTGGCTGGTGTGACACGATCAACGGCGATGGCAATAGGCTTCTATTCAAACTGACCCACTACCCAATGGGGATAAGGTTGCGCTTCGCGCCCGCTGGCGTGGGCGCGAAGCGCAACTTTTCCTCAGGCCGGAATGACCGAACCCATCAACTGACGCAGATAGGTACGCCCCTGCTGCGAGACGCGGTAACGCCCCCGACTCACCATGAAGACCCGCTTCGCCATGAGCGACTGGCGCACGCACTGCGACGGGTTGCCAATCTTGATGCCGTGCTCGGCGAGGCGCTTGTTGGCATCGCCGGTGGCGAAGGTCTGGTCGGTCGCCGATTGCTGGAGGAAGAAGCCGGACGCCAGCATCCGGTCGACCTCGGTGCTGGTCGACGGCATGTGGTGGAGGTACTCGCCGAACGGCCCCATGTCCGGGTGCAGGCCCTCCTTGTCCTCGGCGGCGGTCGCGGAGGGGTCGGTGAGGTGCGGCTGGAAGAGGGGCAGCCCGTCCTCGGCCGCCGACCCCGAAGGCGCCTCGCCGAGGCGGGCGAGCAGGTCCTCGATCCTGGCCGTGAAGCCCTCGACGAAGGCCTCGCCGCCCTCGATCTCCACCTCGCGCTGGGCAAGGTTGATCCGCACGCGCGCCCGTTCGCTCAAGCCTGCCTCCACGTCCGTGTTCCGGTGGAGGCATAAAGGGTCAGCCGGCATCACGCAATCACCGCCTGCTCAGTCAGGCTCAACTGGCTCAATCGGTCCGGATCGCCGCCAGCGCCCTGCGGATCGGTTCGGGGATCGGGACCGGCCGCTGCGCTTTGCGCTCGACGAAGACGTGGACGAAGTGGCCGTCCGCGACGGCCCCCTCTTCGCCATCCTTGAAGATGCCGACCTCGTAGCGCACGCTGGAGCGGCCGAGGTGCCCGACCCGCACGCCGGCGTGCAGGCGGTCAGGAAAGGCGACCGAGCGGTGGAAGCGGCAGCCGTTCTCGATCACAAGGCCGATCACCTCGGCCTTCCACGGGTCGAGCCCGCCTTCCTGCATGAGGTAGGTTCCGATCGCCGTGTCGAAGAAGCCGTAATAGGTCATGTTGTTGACGTGGCCGTAGAGGTCGTTGTCGGCCCAGCGGGTCAGGATCGGGGTGTGCCAGGGGTAGTCGGCGAGGCGCGGCGGCGCCGGTCTGGTGGCGTCGCTCATCGCGCGTAGCGCCCCTTCAGGTAGGCGAGGAGCGGGCGCACGGCCATCGCCTCGCCGCCTTTCGGCCGCCCCGGCCGCGCCTCGTCGTTCCAGCCGAACAGGTCGAGGTGCGCCCAGTCGCCCTCGCCCGCGAAGCTTTGCAGGAACAGGGCCGCCGTGATGGCCCCGGCGAACGGCTTGGCCCCCGCGTTGTTGAGGTCGGCGATCCGACTCTTGATGTAGGCGCGGTAAGGCTGATGCAGCGGCAGGCGCCAGAGCGGCTCGAACGCCGCTTCGCCCGCCTCGAGGATGCCCCCTGCCACCCCGTCCTGCGGCGCGAACAGCACCGGCAGCTCCGGCCCGAGCGCGACGCGCGCCGCCCCCGTCAGCGTCGCAGCGTCGAGGATCAGGTCGGGGTTCTCGCTTGCCGCCTCGTGCAGCGCGTCGGCCAGGATCACCCGCCCCTCGGCATCGGTGTTGCCGACTTCGATCGTGAGGCCCTTGCGCGTCCGCACCACGTCGCCGGGGCGAAAGCTCGTCGCCGAGATGCTGTTCTCGACGGCGGGAACCAGGAGGCGGAGGCGGACCGGCAGCCCCGCTCGTATCACGGCGAGCGCGAGCGCCGCCATCGCCGCCGCCCCGCCCATGTCCTTCTTCATCAAGAGCATCCCCGAAGCCGGCTTGATATCGAGCCCGCCCGTATCGAAGCACACCCCCTTGCCGACGAGGGTGAGCTTCGGCGCGTCCTTTTCGCCCCAGGCAACGTCGAGGAGGCGGGGCGCCTCGGGACCGGCCCGGCCGACGGCGTGGATCGCCGGCCAGTCCTCGGCCAGCAGGGCATCGCCGACGACGCTCTTCGTCCGCGCGCCCAGCGCCTCGGCCGCCTCGGCGATGGCGGCGCACAGCGCCTCCGGCCCCAGGTCGCCGGCCGGCGTGTTGACGAGGTCCCGGCCGAGGGCGATGGCGTCGCTCAAACCCTCCGCCCGCCGCCGCGCATCGGCGTCCACGGCGAGCGAAGGCCCCTCGCCGGCATCCTTGCGGTAGCGGTCGAAGCGGTAGGCGGCGAGGCGCCAGCCGAGCGCCGCCTCGGCGGGGTCGACCCGCTTGGCGGGGTCCTCGATCCGCCACGCGGCGCCGGGGGGCAGCGCGTCCCGCGCCGCCGCCACGTCCCAGAGGCAGGGCCGCTCCGAGAGGACGGCGAACGCCGCCGCGGCACCGCCGTCCTCGCCCGGCAGGACGCGGACCGCCCCCGGCTCTGCCTTGAAGCCGGTCGCGTCGAGCCAGCGACGCTCGCGTTCCGGCCGGGCGTCGAGCCAGCCCTGGACCTCGTCCTTCATGAGAAGGTGGAGCGGACGGTTGCCGGCGTCGTCGTCCGCGAGGCAGGCGGCGGGGATGGGCATCGTTGCTGTCCTGTCCTAGAGGCTCGCGGCGATGCGCCGCTTCGCGGCTTCGAGCCGTTCGACCCTGGCCGCCGCCTCGACTTGCCGCTCCCGGTTCGTGGCGACGACCTCAGGGTCGGCCCTTTCGAGGAACTTGGGGTCGGCGAGCCGGCTTTCGATGCGGGTCAGATCCTGCCGCGCCTTTAGCACCTCCTTGCCGAGTCGGGCAGCCTCGGCGGCAAGGTCGACGACGCCGCCCACCGGGAGGGCGAGCAGTGCCTCGCCGACGACGACCTGGAGGGACGCGCCGGGAACCGCCCCCTCGCGGGGCTCGATGCGGCCGAGCCTTGCAAGGCGGATCAACGCCTCGGCGTGGCGCTCGAGACGGTCCCGCGTCGCGGGCGCGGCGTTGAAGACGAGGAGGTCGAGCCGGGCCGAGGGCGGCACGTTCAGTTCGGTGCGCGCCGCGCGCACGTCGCCGATCGCCCGGACGAGCCAGTCGAGGTCGGCCTCGGCCTCGGGATCATGGAGCGACGGGTCGGGGGCCGGCCACGAACCCGCGGCGAGCATCCCGCCCGGAGCCCCGAACAGGTCCCGCCACAGCGCCTCGCTGACGAAGGGCGCCATCGGGTGGAGGAGGTGGAGGACGCCCGCCATGACGTGCGCCGCCGTGGCCCTGGTCTCCCCGGCCGCCGCCGCGTCGTCGCCCTGAAGGAGGGGCTTTGCCAGTTCGACGTACCAGTCGCAGAACGTGTCCCGGACGAAGTGGTAGAGCCCCAGCGCCGCGTCGTTGAAGCGGTAGGCCTCGATCGCCGCCGCCGTTTCCAGAGTGACGCCCTGCAAGCGCCCGACGATCCAGCGGTTGAGCGGCACCCCGTTCTTCGCCGGGTCGAACCCCGCCTCCAGCCGCCCACCGTTCATCTCGATGAAGCGGGCCGCGTTCCAGAGCTTGGTCATGAAGTTGCGGTAGCCCTCGACGCGGGACCGCCCGAACGTCACGTCGCGCCCCTGCGCCGTCGAGGCGAGGAGGGCGAAGCGGAGCGCGTCGGCGCCATACGTGTCGACCAAGTCGATCGGATCGACGACGTTGCCCTTCGTCTTCGACATCTTCTGCCCCTTCTCGTCCCGGACGAGGCCGTGGATGCACACGTCGGCAAAGGGGGCTTTACCCGTGAAGAACAGCCCGAACATCATCATCCGGGCGACCCAGAAGAAGATAATGTCGAACCCGGTGACGAGCACCGAGGTCGGGTAGAACGTCCGCAGCCCGTCCGTGTCGTCCGGCCAGCCGAGGGTCGAGAACGGCCACAGGCCCGAGGAGAACCACGTGTCGAGCACGTCGGGATCGCGGTTGAGCGGCACGTCCCTCCCGTAATGCGCCCGCGCCTTCGCGCGCGCCTCCTCACCGCCCTCGGCGACGAAGATCGTCCCGTCCGGCCCGTACCACGCCGGGATGCGGTGGCCCCACCAGAGCTGGCGCGAAATGCACCAGGGCTGGATGTTGCGCATCCACTCGAAGTAGGTGTTCTCCCACGACTTCGGCACGAAGCGCGTTTGTCCGTCCTCGACGGCGGCGATGGCGGGGCCGGCGAGCGCGGCGGCGTCGCAGTACCACTGGTCGGTGAGATAGGGTTCGAGCGGCGTGCCCGAACGGTCGCCGTGCGGGACGGCGTGTCGGTGCGGTTCGGTGCGCTTCAGCCGGCCCGCCGCCTCCAGGTCGGCCAGAACCCGCCGCCGCGCCTCGAAGCGGTCCAATCCCCTGTAGGCTTCGGGCGCCGCGTCGCCCACCCGCCCCTGCTCGTCCAGGATGGCGATCGCGGGAAGACCGTGCCGCCGCCCAACCTCGAAGTCGTTGAAGTCGTGCGCGGGCGTGATCTTGACGGCGCCCGTGCCCTTCTCGGGGTCGGAATAGGCGTCGGCGACGATCGGGATCCGTCGCCCGACCAGCGGCAGCACGACCCTCTGGTCTACGAGGTGGCGGTAGCGTTCGTCGTCCGGGTGGACGGCGACGCCCGTATCCCCCAGCATCGTCTCCGGCCGGGTCGTCGCCACGGTGATCGTCTCGTCCGTGCCCTCGATCGGGTAGTCGAGGTGCCAGAGGTGCCCGTCGACCTCCTTCTGCTCGGTCTCCAGGTCGGAGACGGCCGTTCTCAGCGCCACGTCCCAATTGACGAGCCGCTTGTCGCGGTAGATGAGCCCTGCCTCGAACAGGCGGACGAACGCCCGCGTCACCGCCCGCGACAGCCCCTCGTCCATCGTGAAGCGCTCGCGCGACCAGTCGGGCGACTGGCCGAGCCTCTTCATCTGCGCCTGGATCGTCCCGCCGGACTCCGCCTTCCAGCGCCAGACCTCGTCGAGAAAGGCCGCGCGCCCGATCGCGCGCCGGTCCTGGCCTTCCTTCGCCAAGTTGCGCTCGACGATCATCTGCGTCGCAATGCCGGCGTGGTCGGTGCCCGGCTGCCAGAGCACGCGGCGTCCCCGCATCCGGTGGAAGCGCACCAGCACGTCCTGAAGCGTGTGGTCCAGGGCATGACCGATGTGCAGCCGGCCCGTCACGTTCGGCGGCGGCAGCACGATGCAATAGGGCTTGCCGTCACCCTGGGGCCGAAACGCGCCCTCCCTTTCCCAGGCGGCGTAGATCTCCGCCTCGGCCGCCTCGGCCCGAAAGGTCTTGTCCAACATGGCGTCCTAGCTCGTTCGATGGGGCTCGCCGACGGTGGGCGAGGGAAGGGGTTTAGGACGCTTGGTGCGCTGCGGCAAGGCCGGGGGCGTCGTCGCGCCCGCGCCGGCGGACGCGGGGCGGCTAGAGCAGCTCCGCCCGCCTTGCGAGCTTCTTCACCTCCTGCTCGACGACGCGCTCGACGACGCCCTCGAGGTTCTGGTCGAGCCATTCCTTCAGCATCGGCCGCAGCATGTCGGCCAGGAAGGCCTCGACGGTGCGCCCGCCGTCGGCGACGAGGGGGCGGCGCTCGTCGGCACCGGAGGCGGCCCTTGCGAGGCGCGCGAAGGCGTTCGTGCTGCGGCTCGCCGTCTCGCCCGAGACCATCATCTCGTCCTCGTCCTTGTGCATGTTCAAGACCGTCTCCTCCTCGACCTGCCGCGGCTCGGCCGACGCCGCGTTGATGGACTTCACGCCCTCGCCCTGCACCGCAGGGGGCTCCGTCGCCGTCGGCGGCTCGAACCCAATGTCGTCGTCGAACCCTTCGTCCTCGGCCGGCGGCGCGCCCCCCTCGTTGACCACCTGGGTGAGGTCGAGCACGTCGTCCTCGTCGGCCTCCGAGGGGAGGGAGGGGCGTTCCTTCGCCGCCGTCGCCGCCGGCGCGGCGCCTTCCTGCTCGTCCGCGATGATGCGCCGGATCGAGGAGAGGATCTCCTCCATGGAAGGTTCCTGATCGCCCTTGGTCGTGCTCGTCATCTCGCCCGTCCCATCGCTCGTTGCGGCCCTGCCCGCTCGGGGGTACGCGCCACCCCTGCCGCCGTGCCCGTCGTATTTCCTAGTCATTTAATCGGATCCCGCCTCGTCGTCATCGCGGCTCCCCCTGCCAAGCCCGCTCCAAAGCCCTCTGACCTCACTATAGTAGGCATCCGGGTCGTAAAGCGAGACGTCGAGCCCGAGCCGCTCGGCCGTGAGGCCGCCCGTCGCCGCGAGCAGGCGGTAGGCGGCGACGACCCTGGCCTCGTCGGCCAGCGCGAGATCCACCTCGGCCTCGAACAGGTCCTGCTCGGCCTCCAGCACCTGGAGGAGGTCACGGGCACCCGCCGCGACCTCCTGGCGCACGCCGTCGAGCGCCAGCGACGCCGCCTTCGCCCGCCCCCGCAGCGAGAGAAGCTCGTCCCCCGCCGACTGATAGGCCTCCCACGCCGACGCCGCCTCGGCCTCGGCGGCGCGGCGGGCGTCGGCGAGGCGGTGGCGCCCCTCGATCATGAGCTGGCGGCTCTGGCGGATGCGGGCGTAGCCCAGGCCGCCGTCGTAGAGCGGCACGGCGAGGCTGGCCCCGACCCCGAGCCGCTGGTCCCAGTCGCCGCCGCCCGCCGCGTCCTGGCCGTAGCCCGCCTCGCCCGTCAAGGCGAGGCGGGGTTCGAGCCTCGCCAGCGCCGCACCCTTGCGCGCTTGCGCCACCTGAAGGTCGAGCCCCGCCGCCGCGGCGAGCGGGTGGTCCCGCGCGAGGTCGACCGCCTCGGCGAGCGAGGCCGGCAGCCCCGGCGGCAGCCCCGGCGGGATCAGCGTGCCGGGCGGGTCGCCGATGACCCGCTTGAAGGCGTTCCCTGCCATCCGGAGGTCCGCCTCGGCCCCGCGGCGACGGGCGACGGCTTCCGCCGCCCGCGCCTCGGCGAACGCCACGTCGGTCCCGGTCGTCTGGCCGTAGCGGAAGCGGGAGCGCGCACCCTGCACCTGTTCCCCCAGCCGCCGCTCGTTGGCGAGCGCCACCTCCAGGACCCGCTGCTGGCGCAGCACGCCGACGAAGGCGCGGACGCCGAGGAAGAGCACGTTCTGCTCCTCGACGAGGAGCCGTTCTCGCGCCGCGCCCACGGCGGCCTCCGCCCCGTCCACGGCGGCTTGCGTGGCACCACCGTCGTAGACCGGCTGCTCCAGGAACAGGCCCGCCTGCTGGCCCTGGACGACGGCGTCACCGATCGTCGTCGTCGTCCGCTCCATGCCGATCGCGGTCCGGGCGCTCAGCCGGGGGCGCCAGCCGGCCTTGGCCGCCGGCACGTCCTCGTCGACCGCGCGGAGCCCCGCCCGCGCCGCCTCCAGGCGGGGGTTCTCCAGGTACGTCTTGGCGAGCGCCACCGTCAGCGCGACCTCGGCCCTGGCCGCGCAGGCCCAGGAGCCGGCGAGTGCCAGGACGAGAAGGGGAAAGCCGCGCCATGCCATGCGCCGCCCCTTAGCACGGCTGATTATAGGTTGCCAATCTCCAAAGATTATCAACTGGAAATGGAAAGCGGACCGTGCCCTAGAACACGAAGCCGGGTTCGCGGCAGAACTGCGGCATGGCCGGGATCGCGGCGTCGAACGGGGTCTGCCGGCCGAAGCCCGCCCCCACCTTGGTGACGATGGTGATCCGGCCCAGGCGGTGGGGCTGGACGACGGCGACGAGACGCCCCCCTTCCTCCAGCTGCCCCAGGAGATCCTCCGGCACCTCCGGCACCGATCCCGCGAGCAGGATCAGGTCGAACGGTCCCTGCTCCTTCAGCCCCCCCCTTGGGTCGGCGATCTGGACGACGACGTTGCCGACCTCCAGGCCCTCCAACAGCCCCTCGGCCGCGGCACGGGCGGATTCGTCGTCGACGACGAGGAACACGGTGGCGACGAGCCGGGCCAAGATGGCGGCGGCGTACCCCGTATCGCAGCCCAGCACGAGCGCCACGTCGTCGGGACGGGCGCCGCCGTACTGGACCATGCGGGCGAGCGCCAGGGGCTCGATCAGGTGGCGCCCCCCGCCCAGCCGCACGTCCTCGTCGTTGTAGGCAACGGGCTGCAGCTTCTTCGGCAGGAACAGTTCGCGCGGCACGGCCTCGAACGCGGCGACGACCCTCGGATCGTCGACCCGGTTCGGGCGCAGCTGGCCCTCGATCATGTTGCGGCGGGCCAGCGCGTAGTCGTTCATCGTGCCCTCATGCGGTTGAAGGGTGGCGTCCCGCGCGCCTTATAGCCGCTTGGGGGCAAGGGCGGCAATGCACGGGCCGAAGCGTCGACCGCGCCTTGCAGGTGTCCGGAGCACGTTGACCGGGGGGCGGCGCACCGCTAGAAGCACGGGCAAGGCCCGATGGCAGAGTGGTTATGCAGAGGACTGCAAATCCTTGCACGTCGGTTCGATTCCGGCTCGGGCCTCCACGCCTCGATAAGGGGATGACGCGAGCCCGCGGCTTCTGCTATAGGGCCGCCTTGCCGTACCGTTCCGGAGTAGCTCAGCGGTAGAGCAATCGACTGTTAATCGATCGGTCGGGGGTTCGAATCCCTCCTCCGGAGCCAACTTGTACGAAGCCGTGAATTATGTCGGCATTCGCCCTTGCGGCTTCACGGCACGCTCGGGATCCCCCCGCTCCGTTTGCAGCCGCCCATTCCGAATTGCCCCCGTCCAGCGTAGGTCGTCGTAACCGACAACGAGAAAGACTTCGACGGCGTTGAAATCATTAATCTGCTGTGGATAGCGGGATGAGCGGAGGATTGACGGGAACGCGTGACCCCGGCGGCTCGAAGTGGCACCGGTGGGACCCCCATATTCACGCGCCGGGAACGGCCCTGAACAACCAGTATCACGGCGAAGACGCGTGGGAGCGTTTCCTCGCGCGGATCGAAACCTCGTCCCCCCGCATCCGGGCGCTCGGGATCACCGACTATTACAGCGTCGATACCTATGAGACGGTTCTGGCGCATCGGCGAGCCGGCCGGCTCGCCGAAGTGGATTTGATTTTTCCCAACGTCGAGTTGCGCTACGGGATTGGAACCGGCAGGGGCTCGCCGATAAACTTTCATCTTCTCGTCTCCCCCGACGATCCCGAGCACGTCGTCCTTACCCGGCGCTTTTTGCGCGCGCTGACCTTTGACGCTCATGGCGAATCCTATCGCTGCGACCGGGCTGACCTCATCCGCCTTGGTCGCGCTCACGACGCAGCAACCGCCACAGACGATGGCAAGGCTTTCGCGGCCGGCGCCAACCAGTTCAAGGTGAATTTCGACCAGTTTCAAACCGAGTGGAAGAACAGCACCTGGGTGCGGAACAACGTCCTCGTCGCTTTGGCGGTGGGAAGCAACGACGGCACGTCCGGCCTTCAAGGCGACCCATCACTCGCCACCCTGCGCCAGAAGATTGAGGGCGCGGCTCATATTATCTTCTCCTCCCAGCCCAAGCAGAGGTTGTTCTGGCTCGGCCGGGGCGCAGTCCCGATCGAGAAGCTCGTGGCCGACTGGAACGGCAGAAAGCCGTGTCTGCACGGCAGCGACGCCCACGGCCCCGACGGCGTCGGCATCGTCGAGCAGGAGCGCTACTGCTGGATCAAGGGCGATCTCGCCTTCGAGTCCCTGCGCCAAACCCGCCTGGAGCCGGAGACGCGCGTCGTCATCGGTCCCGCGCCGCCGCGCGGTGCTCTTCCCTCCCAAGTCGTGACGAGCGTCGACGTGTCCGATGCCCCGTGGCTCGTCACGCCGACCGTGCCGCTGAACGCGGGCTTGGTCGGCATCATCGGGGCGCGGGGCTCCGGCAAGACGGCGCTGGCGGACATCGTCGCGGCTGGCGGTTATGCTCTATCGTCCCACCTGAGCGAGCGCTCCTTCATCCGCCGCGCCGAGAAGCATCTCGGCGAAGCCTCCGCGCGGCTCACCTGGGAGAACGGCGACCCTACCTCGAACGAACTCCGGCACGTCGAGATGGAAGACTTCCTCGATTCCCCGCGCGTTCAATACCTCTCGCAGCAGTTCGTCGACGGCCTCTGCTCCCCCGAAGGCGTCAAGGACGAGTTGCTCGCCGAGGTGGAACGAGTCATCTACCAAGCCCATACAGCCGAGGAGCGAGAGGGTACGACGACGTTTCGCGAACTTCGCGACGAACGCGTTGCACGTGGCCGCACGCTTCGGCGAAACCATGAAGACGCGCTCGCCGAAGCGGCGTCGGAACTCGATGTCGAGCGCGAACGCAAGACGAGCCTTCCCGAATTGCAAAAGCAGCGCGCGGAGAAGGAAGCTTCGATCGCCAAGGACAAGCGCGACCGCGGCAGCCTAATCGGCAAGGGCGATGAGGAACGTGCCAAGCGCCTCGACGAAGTGTCCGCCGCGGCTGAGTCCGTGCGGTTCCGGATCGAGCAGGCCAGACGACGACGGCAGGCGTTGCTCGCACTGAGAGACGAAATCGACGACACACGCAAGTTCGAGGCCCCGACCCGTCTGCGACGGCTCGAGCAAGACCATTCGGAAGCGGGCCTCTCTCCGGATGAGTGGAAGGCATTCCTGCCGAAATTCTCCGGCGACGTCGACGCGATCCTGGAAACCGCGATCAAGGCGGTCGACGGGCGCATACGCAGGATGTCCGGCCCGGCCGCGGGCGAGGTCACAATCGTTCCCGAACGTCCTCCCGCGTTGACTTCGCTCCTCCCGGAACACGTCGCCCTCGTCGGGAACACGCTGAGCCTCCTGAACAAGGAAGCGGCCCGCCTGCGCGCCTTGATCGGGATTGATGCCGAGAATGCGATAGCTCTCGGGAGACTGTCGGAAAAGATCTCGCGCGACGAAGCCGCGCTCGCCAAACTCGATCGGGACATCGAAGCCGCCCGGAAGGCTGACGAGCGGATCGAGGAACTGACCCGGTCGCGTCGCGAAAGCTATGCGTCCGTCTTTGACGGCATCCTCGACGAAGAGCGTGAGTTGTCGACTCTCTACGCACCGTTGAAGGCCCGGCTTGAGGAAGAAGAAGGCGCGCTCGCCAAACTGTCCATTTCCGTCCGGCGCGTCGTCGACATCACCGCCTGGATCAAGCAGGGTGAAGCTCTCCTTGACCTGAACAAAACCGGGCCGCTCAAGCGCGGCACGCTTTCGACGGCCGCGAAATCAGTCTTGCAAGACGCGTGGGTTTCGGGATCGAGCACCGACGTAGCCGAGGCAATGTCCCGCTTTAGCGAAACGTATAGGCGCGATCTTGCTAGCCACGCGCCGGTCGAGCGCAGCGACGTTCGGGCTTTCCGCAAATGGGGTGGGCGCATTTCGCGCTGGCTGTACGGCACCGACCATATCACGGTCAGCTACGGCGTCCAGTACGAGGGCGTCGATATCGAGCAGCTCTCGCCCGGCACGCGCGGCATCGTCCTCCTCCTGCTCTACCTCGCAATCGACCGGGACGACGATCGACCCCTGATCATCGATCAGCCCGAAGAGAACCTCGACCCGAAGTCGATCTTCGAGGAGTCAGTCGAGCGGTTCCGCCGGGCCAAGCAGCGCCGTCAGATCATCATCGTCACGCACAACGCCAACCTGGTGGTCAACACCGACGCCGATCAAGTGATCGTCGCAACCTGCGGCCCGCACCGTCGGGGCACGCTTCCAGAGATCAGGTACCAAAGCGGCGGCTTGGAGAATCCGGAGATCCGCCGCATGGTGTGCGAGATCCTCGAAGGCGGCGAGACGGCCTTCCGCGAGCGAGCGCGGCGCCTGCGCGTCCGGGACTGGACGTAGACGGGAAGGCACTCCCCCCTCAGTCGCCCCCGCGCGCCCCGGCGAACGCCGCCCGCCCCGCGTCCGTCGCCTCCGTCTGATGGCGGGCCTTCCATTCGGCGTAGGGCATCCCGTAGACCCGCTCGCGCGCCTCGGCGTCGCCGACCTCGACGCCCCGCTCCAGGGCGGCTTCCCGGTACCATTTGGACAGGCAGTTGCGGCAGAAGCCGGCCAAATTCATGAGGTCGATGTTCTGCACGTCGGTCCGCGCCTGCAGGTGGGCGACGAGGCGGCGCAGCACGGCGGCGTCGAGGGCGTCCTGGGTCGGGGGGTCGATCGTCATCGGATGCTCTCCAAGGGATAAGGATTCAGGCGAGGGGAACGTCGGCGAGCGACTCCTCGATCAGCCACATCACCACGGCGCGGCGCGCCTCGGCCTCGTCGGCCCCGTCGGCGAGCGCGCCCCGGTAGACGCGGACCTGCCCGTCGGCGCTCGTTCCCCCGGCAACGATATCGCGCGCGCGGTCGAGTTCCGCAAGGCAGCCGAGCCCCTCCGCCTCCCGCCGCACGAGGCCGACCAGCTCCTCGACGAGGTCGGCGAACGGCTTCAGCTCCTGCTGCCCGAAATCGGCCATCCGCCCCTCGACCCCGTAGCGCTGCGCCCGCCACTTGTTGTCCTCGACGAGCACCCGCCTGTAGAGGCGCCAGCTCTGGTTCTGCGAACGGAGCCTGAAGAGGAAGGCCAGGATCGACTGGTAGAGGGCTGCGACGGCGAGCGCGTCGTCGAGCCGGGTGCAGACGTCGCAGGCCCGCATCTCCAGGGTCGGATGCTTGGCGCTCGGGCGGATGTCCCACCAGATCTTGGTGGGGTCATCGCAGACCCCGGTCCTCGCCATCGTGCCCAGCAGATCCTGCCACTCGGCGAAGCTGTTGAAGGTCTCGGGCAGCCCCGAGCGCGGCATGTCGCCGAAGATCGTCGGCCGGAACGACTTCAGCCCCGTCTCCTGCCCCTCCCAGAAGGGCGACGAGCTGGAAAGCGCCAGGAGGTGCGGCAGGAAGTAGACGCACTGGTTCATGAGGTCGACGCGCAGGTCGTCGTCCTCGATCCCGGCGTGGACGTGCATCCCGCAGATGACGAGCCGGCGCGCCAGCGACTGGAAGTCCTCGGCCAGGATGCGGTAGCGGTCCATGTCGACCGGCTTCTGCTCCCGCCAGTTCGCCCAGGGGTGGGTCGAGACGGCGAGGAGGGCGAGCCCGTGCCCGGCGGCGCAGGACGCGATCGTCCGCCGCAGCCGGACGAGTTCCCGGCGCACGGCGGCCACGTCCTTGCAGACTTCCGTCCCGATCTCGACCTGCGCCTGAAGGAACTCGTGCGTGACCTGATCGCCCAGCGCCGCCTTGCACCCCTCCATGAACCCCTTCGGCGGCTCGACCGCGAGGTCGCCCGTCTCCCGGTCGACGAGGAGGTATTCTTCTTCTACGCCAAGGGTAAGGCTTGGCTCGCGTGGCGCCATGAGACGATCTCCCTTGCCGCGATCTTGTTGTCGCCTTCGTAGAACCTGTAAAGAGCGGGATCGTCCAGCAGGGGGCGAAGGAGACCCGCCAGACGCCCGCTCCAGGCGTCGGCCTCCTCCGGGGTGACGAGGGTGTCCTGGCGGATCTCGAACATCACGTGGGGCAGGCGCGTGCGCTGGGCGTGGAACGTGACCGTGTAGCCGAAGTCGCGCAGCCCCGAATAGGGCTGATTGTCGCCGACGCGAAGGTCCTTGGCCTTCAGCCCCGCGAGGATCGGCACCGAGAGGCGGGTGTCGCCCCGCGAGAGCACGCCCACGTGCCAGGGCCGCCGCTCACCGTCCATCTCGGGCGTGAAGCTGTGGACCGCGACGAGGACGGGTACCCGCCCCTCCGCCCGAAAGCGGGCGATGCCGCGCGCGATCGCCCGGTGGTAGGGGACGAAGTAGGCCCAAAAGCGCCGCCGCGCCTCGGCGCGCGTCAGGTGCCCGTTCCCCGGCACGACGCAACCGTCGCTCACGTGCGGGATCGAGGTCGGCGCCAGGGGCCGGCGGTTCGGGTCGATGAGCAGCCTGGAGGCATGGTTCAAGATGGCGCCGACGCCAAGGCGCTTGGCGAGCCCGCGGGTCACCTCGGCGGCACCGATGTCCCAGCCGATATGGCGGCAAAGCTGCGCCTGGTCGATGCCGAGATGGCCGATGCCTTCCGGCACCTTATGCCCGGCATGGTCGCAAAGGAGCAGCACGGGACGCTCGCCCGTCCCTTCCACCACCTCGACGAGGCCGGCGTCGTTCGGTCGTGAATGTGTCATGGCGGGTCAGACATAGCGACGGGAACTACCGCGGTCGACGCTTCGCGTGCGCCGGGCGCGGCTTTTTTCTCTTTTTGGTCCGTTGGCCGCG
>JAGRGG010000226.1 GCA_020445645.1 Geminicoccaceae bacterium
AACAGACGAAAAAGAGAAAAAGAAGACCCCGCGTCAGCGGGCGCGAAGCGCAACCTTGCCCCCGAACTTGACCTTTCCCCCCGACCTGCCGACATTCCGGCCACGCCAACCCCAGGACCGGAAGCCCATGGCCACCCCGCCGCTCGATGCGAAGCTCGACGCCATCATGGCGCGCCGCGACGAACTGAACGCGCTCATGAGCGAGAGCGACGGCGGCTACGCCTCGCTGGCCAAGGAGTTCGCGGAGATCGAGCCGGTCGTCGCCGGGATCGAGGCTTGGCGGGCGGCGCGCGAGGAGCGGGACGGGCTGGAGGATCTCTTGGCCGACGCGGACCCCGAGATGCGCGACCTCGTCCGCGCCGACATGGCGGCCCTCGACGCGAGGCTTCCCGAATTGGAGCAGGCGCTGCGCCTTCTCCTCCTGCCGAAGGACGCCGCCGACGACAAGAGCGCCATCCTGGAGATCCGCGCCGGCACGGGGGGCGACGAGGCCGCCCTGTTCGCGGGCGACCTCCTTCGCATGTACCAGCGCTACGCCGCCCTTCAGGGCTGGACCTTCGAGGTCATGGACCTGAGCGAGACCGAGATCGGCGGGATCAAGGAGCTGACCGCCGAGGTCAGGGGGCGGGGCGTCTTCGCCAGGCTGAAGTTCGAGGCCGGCGTCCACCGCGTCCAGCGGGTGCCGGCGACCGAGGCGGGGGGGCGCATCCACACTTCGGCCGCGACGGTCGCCGTCCTCCCCGAGGCCGAGGAGGTCGACCTCGACATCGACGAGGGCGACCTGCGCGTCGACGTCTACCGGGCGTCGGGCGCCGGCGGGCAGCACGTCAACCGCACCGAGAGCGCCGTTCGCATTACCCACATGCCGTCGGGCATCGTCGTCGCCATGCAGGACGAGAAGTCGCAGCACAAGAACCGGGCGAAGGCGATGAAGATCCTGCGCGCCCGGCTCTACGAGCAGCAGCGCGCCGCCCTCGCCGCCGCGCGCTCCGCCGACCGCAAGGAGCAGGTGGGCTCGGGCGACCGCTCGGAGCGCATCCGCACCTACAACTTTCCGCAGGGCCGCGTCACCGACCACCGCATCAACCTCACCCTCTACAAGCTGGAACAGGTGCTCTCCGGCGAGGCGCTGGGCGAGGTCGTCGACGCGCTCATCGCCGAGGACCAGGCGCTGAAGCTGGCGGAGGCGAACTGACCGATCTCGCGGCGGCGCTCGCCGCCGCCTCGGCCCGGCTCAAGGCCGCCGGGATCGAGAACCCCCGCCTGGAGGCCCGCCTGCTCGCCGAGCGCGCGACCGGCCTCGACCGGACGGCGCAACTGCGCGAGCCGGGGCGGGCGTTAAGCGAAGGCGAGGCCGAGGCACTGGAGACGATGGTGGCGCGGCGGTCGTCCCGCGAACCCATCGCCTACATCCTGGGCCGGCGCGAGTTCCACGGCCTCGACTTCGAGGTGGCGCCCGGCGTCCTGATCCCCCGCCCCGATACGGAAACCCTGGTCGACGCCGCGCTCGAAGCCGCCCCCGACAAGAACGCCCCCCTCCGACTCCTCGACCTCGGCACCGGCAGCGGCTGTCTGCTCGTCGCCCTCCTGGCCCGCCTGCCGGGCGCCTTCGGCGTCGGCGTCGACCTCAGCCCCGTCGCCCTCGCCTGCGCCCGCCGCAACCTGGAGCGGCACGGGCTGGGCGCGCGCGCGAGCCTCGTGCAGGACGACTGGGCGTCGGCGCTGCGAGGCGGGTTCGACCTCGTCGTGTCGAACCCGCCCTACGTCGCCGAGGCCGAACTCGGGGCACTCGAACCCGAGGTGCGCGACCACGAGCCTCGCCTCGCCCTCGCGGCCGGGATCGACGGCCTCGCCGCCTACCGCCGCCTCGCCGCCGAGCTTCCGGCGCTCCTCGCACCCGAGGGGCGGGCCGTCGTCGAGCTTGGGGCCGGGCAGGCCGCGGTTGCGGGGGAACTGTTCGGGTCGGGGGGGCTTCGAGTCCTCAAAACCCCTTCGGACCTCGCCGGGATCCCCCGCTGCCTCGTCCTGGCGCGCCCCTAAAACCTTGTGAGCGCGGGGGCAATCCCCACATTCAGGGCACGAACGGGGCGGTGCCCGAAGGGGCCGCCCCCGCACCCGATCCGCTCGCAAGAGGGAAGGAACCACAGGCATGGACTTCGAGAAATACACCGAGCGCGCCCGCGGCTTCGTCCAGTCGGCGCAGGCGCTGGCCCTGCGCGAGGGGCACCAGCGCTTCCTGCCCGCCCACCTGCTGAAGGTGCTGCTCGACGACCCGGAAGGCATGGCGGCGAACCTGATCGCGGCGTCGGGCGGCGATCCCAAGCGCGCGCACCAGGAGGTCGAGCTTCTCCTGAAGAAGCAGCCCAAGGTCGAGGGCGGCGGCGCCGGGCAGCTCTATCTGGCGCCCGAGACGGCCCGCGTGTTCGACGGCGCCGAGCAGGCGGCGAAGAAGGCGGGCGACAGCTTCGTCACCGTCGAGCGGCTGCTGCTCGCGCTCGCCATCGTCCAGGGCGACGCCGCGAACCTCCTGAAGGACACCGGCGTCACCCCGCAGGGGCTGAACGGCGCGATCGAGGTCGTCAGGAAGGGCCGGACGGCGCAGAGCGCGTCGGCCGAGGAGGGCTACGACGCGCTGAAGAAGTACACCCGCGACCTCACCGAAGCGGCGAAGACGGGCAAGCTCGACCCGGTGATCGGCCGCGACGACGAGATCCGCCGCGTCATCCAGGTGCTCTCGCGCCGGACCAAGAACAACCCGATCCTCATCGGCGAGCCCGGCGTCGGCAAGACCGCGATCGCCGAAGGGCTGGCGCAGCGCATCGTCAACGGCGACGTGCCGGAGTCGCTCAAGAACCGCCGCCTGCTGGCCCTCGACCTGGGCGCCCTCGTCGCGGGCGCCAAGTACCGGGGCGAGTTCGAGGAGCGGCTCAAGGCCCTCCTCCAGGAGGTCGCCCACGGCGAGGGCGGGATCGTCCTGTTCATCGACGAGATGCACACCCTCATCGGCGCCGGCAAGGCGGACGGGGCGATGGACGCGTCCAACATGCTCAAGCCCGCCTTGGCGCGTGGCGAGCTGCACTGCGTCGGCGCCACGACGCTGGACGAGTACCGAAAGCACGTCGAGAAGGACGCGGCGCTCGCCCGGCGCTTCCAGCCGGTTTTCGTCGGCCAGCCCACCGTCGCCGACACGGTCTCGATCCTGCGCGGCCTGAAGGAGAAGTACGAGCTTCACCACGGCGTGCGCATCACCGACGGCGCCATCGTCGCGGCGGCGACGCTTTCCAACCGCTACATCACCGACCGCTTCCTGCCCGACAAGGCGATCGATCTCGTCGACGAGGCGGCGGCCAGGAAGCGCATGGCGATCGACTCGAAGCCCGAGGAGATCGACGAGCTGGACCGGCGCATCCTCCAGCTCAGGATCGAGCGCGAGGCGCTGAAGAAGGAAACGGACACGGCGTCGAAGGACCGTCTCGTCCGGCTGGAGCGCGAGCTTGCCGAGCTTGAGGAGCAATCCGACGAACTCACGGCGCGCTGGCAGGCGGAGAAGGACCAGCTCGCGTCCGCCACCAAGCTGAAGGAGGAACTCGACCGCGCCCGCCAGGACCTCGTCGAGGCGCAAAGGCGGGGCGACTACACGCGCGCCGGCGAGCTTACCTACGCCGCCATCCCCGACCTCGAAAAGCGGATCAGGGAGGCCGAGGGCAGCGAGGCGCAGCGCATGGTGCAGGAGGAGGTGACGGACGACGACATCGCCCACATCGTCTCGCGCTGGACCGGCATCCCCGTCGACCGGATGCTGGAGGGCGAGCGCGACAAGCTGCTCCGCATGGAAGCGAAGCTGCAAGAGCGCGTCGTCGGCCAGGAAACCGCCGTTGCGGCGGTCAGCAACGCCGTCCGCCGGGCGCGCGCCGGCTTGCAGGACCCGAACCGGCCGATCGGCTCGTTCCTGTTCCTCGGCCCCACGGGCGTCGGCAAGACCGAACTCTGCAAGGCGCTGGCGGGCTTCCTGTTCGACGACGAGGCGGCGATGCAGCGCATCGACATGTCCGAGTACATGGAAAAGCACGCCGTCGCCCGCCTCATCGGCGCACCCCCCGGCTACGTCGGCTACGAGGAGGGCGGCGCCCTCACCGAGGCCGTGCGGCGCCGACCCTACTCGGTCATCCTCTTCGACGAGGTCGAAAAGGCGCACCCCGACGTGTTCAACGTCCTCCTCCAGGTGCTCGACGACGGCCGGCTCACCGACGGACAGGGGCGCACGGTCGACTTCAGGAACGCGCTCATCGTCCTCACCTCGAACCTGGGCAGCGAGTACCTCGCGGCCCTGCCGGAGGGCACCGTCGCCGAGGACGCGCGCGCACCCGTCATGGAGGTGGTGCGGCAGGCCTTCCGGCCCGAGTTCCTCAACCGGCTGGACGAGATCGTCCTCTTCAACCGGCTGGGCCGTGCCCAGATGAAGGACATCGTCCACATCCAGCTCCGCCACCTCCGCCGCCTGCTCGACGACCGGCGGATCGGCCTCGACCTCGCCCCCGAAGCCGAGACGTGGCTCGGCAACGCCGGCTACGACCCGGTCTACGGGGCGAGGCCCTTGAAGCGGGTGATCCAGAAGAACCTCCAGGACCCGCTCGCCACCATGATCCTGGACGGCCGCCTGAAGGAAGGCGACACCGCCTCGGTCGCGGTGCGGGACGGCGCGCTCGCCATCGAGCCCGTCGTCCGGGCGACCGAGGCCGAGGCGGCGTAGGATTGCGCTCCGCGCCCGCCGGCGCGGGGCCTTCCTTCTTCTCCCTTTTACGTGTTGGTCGAGCTTGGCACGAACGTCCGTGCCACGTTCGGTCAACAGGTAAGAAAAGAGACAAAGGAGGGCCCCGCGCCGGCGGGCGCGAAGCCTAACGGCACGGGCGTTCGACCCCTTGGAGCTATTCTAACTCCAGACTGTCCCTCCCTCCGTTGCCGCCGTCCTTGCCGATTGCTAGATCGCGTGCGGTTGGAAAGCGCCTGGAAGGAATCCCTGATGCGGTCCCCGTACATCCTGTTCGGCTCCCTCGCCTGCGCCCTTCTGGGCGGCACGGCCCAGGCGGCCGAGGCGACGCCGGGGGCGGTGGTCAAGACCTACGCCGACATCGCCGCCGCCGTGTACGGGGATGCCCTCACGACGGGGGAAGCGCTTCAGGCCAGCGTCGCGTCCTTCCTGAAGGCGCCGAGCGAGGCCGGGCTGAACGCGGCCCGCGACGCTTGGCGTGCGGCGCGCGTGGTCTACCCCCAGACGGAGGCCTACCGCTTCGGCAACCCCCTCGTCGACGAATGGGAGGGCCGGGTGAACTCCTGGCCCCTCGACGAGGGGCTGATCGACTACGTCGACGCCGCCGCCTACGGCGGGGAATCGCCGGAGAACGCCTTCTACGCCGCGAACGTCATCGCCAACCCGAAGATCAAGGTCGGCACCCGCACCGTCGACGCGACCAGGATCGACAAGGGTCTGCTGGAGAAGCTGCAGGAGATCGACCAGATCGAGGCCAACGTCAGCCGGGGCTATCACGCGGTCGAGTTCATGCTCTGGGGCCAGGACCTGAACGGCACCGGCCCCGGCGCCGGCGAGCGGCCCTGGACCGACTACAGCCTGGACTCCTGCACGAACGGCCACTGCGACCGGCGGCGCGACTACCTCAAGGCCGCGACCGACCTCCTCGTCGCCGACCTGAGGGAGATGGCCGACGACTGGACCGAAGGGGGTGCCGCCAGGAAGGACCTCGTGGCGGGCGGACCCGCGCACGGCCTGTCCGCCATCCTCACGGGGCTGGGCTCGCTCTCCTACGGCGAGCTCGCCGGTGAGCGGATGCAGCTTGGCCTCCTCCTGAACGATCCCGAGGAGGAGCAGGACTGCTTTTCCGACAACACCTACAACAGCCACTACTACGACCAGGTCGGCATGGTGAACGTGGCGCGCGGCCGCTACGAGCGCGTCGACGGCGGCACCGTCGAAGGCCCCTCCGTCCTCGACCTCCTGCGCGCCAAGGATCCCAAAGTGGCAACGGCGCTCGACGACGCCCTCAAGGCGACGAGCGGGGCGATGACGGCGCTCAAGGCCAGGGGCGACTCGGGCGAGGCCTACGACCAGATGATCGGCCCCGACAACCCCGAGGGCAACGCCGCCGTCCAGGCGGTCATCGACCGCCTGAAGACCCAGGCCCAGGCGGTCGAGAAGGCGGTCGCGGCGCTCGACCTCGGCCCGGTCGCGGTCGAAGGCTCCGACTCGCTCGACAACCCCGACGCCGTGTTCTTCAACTGACATGGGCGGGAGGACACGCTTCGCGTCCGCTGCGCGG
>JAGRGG010000227.1 GCA_020445645.1 Geminicoccaceae bacterium
GAGAACATGGTCGGCCACAAGCTGGGCGAGTTCTCGCCGACCCGCACCTACACGGGCCACGGCGCGGACAAGAAGGCGAAGAGGAAGTAGGATGGCAAAGTCCGAACGCTCGCTCGGCACCGACGAGGCGCAGGCCGTCACTACCCTGCTCCGGACGAGCCCGCAGAAGCTCGGCCTCGTGGCGTCGATGATCGGCGGGATGCGGGTCGACAAGGCGCTGATCGCCTTGGAGTTCAGCCAAAAGCGCATCGCGCACGCGGTCAGGAAGACGCTCCAGTCGGCGATCGCCAACGCCGAGAACAACCACTCGCTCGACGTGGACCGGCTCTACGTCGCCGAGGCCAGCGTCGGCAAGCACATGGTGATGAAGCGGTTCAGCCCGCGCGCCCGCGGGCGGGCCGGACGGATCGTCAAGCCGTTCAGCCGCCTGCGCATCGTCGTCCGCGAGAAGGGGGAGGCCGCCTGATGGGCCAGAAGGTCAATCCGATCGGGCTCCGGCTCGGCATCAACCGTACCTGGGACTCGCGCTGGTACGCCGACGACCACTACGCGAAGCTGCTCCACGAGGACCTCAAGATCCGGGACTTCCTGAACGAGCGCCTGAAGCAGGCGCAGATCAGCCGGATCGTCATCGAGCGGCCGGCGAAGAAGGCGCGCGTCACGATCTACACCGCCCGGCCCGGCGTTGTCATCGGCAAGAAGGGCACCGAGATCGACAACCTGCGCAAGGAGCTGGCGAAGCTCACGGCGAGCGAGGTCAACCTCAACATCGTCGAGATCAGGAAGCCCGAGCTCGACGCCCGCCTCATCGCCGAGAACATCGCCCAGCAGCTGGAGCGCCGCGTCACCTTCCGGCGCGCCATGAAGCGGGCGATCCAGTCGGCGATGCGCCTCGGTGCCCTTGGCATCCGCGTCGCCGCCGGCGGGCGCCTCGGCGGCGCCGAGATCGCCCGCTCCGAGACCTACCGTGAGGGCCGGGTGCCGCTCCACACCCTTCGCGCCAACATCGACTTCGGCCGGGCGACCGCGAACACCGCGTACGGCACCTGCGGCATCAAGGTCTGGGTGTTCAAGGGCGAGGTCATGGAGCACGACCCGATGGCCTACGACCGGCGCTTCAACGAGCAGGCGACGGCCCGCAATTGAGGCCCTTGGGATAACGGATAGCAGTCATGTTGCAGCCAAAGCGCACGAAGTACCGCAAGGCCCACAAGGGGCGCATCCACGGCCTCGCCAAGGGCGGCACCGACCTCAACTTCGGCGCCTTCGGCATGAAGGCGGTCGAGCCCGGCCGGATCACCGCCCGGCAGATCGAGGCTTGCAGGCGGGCAATCACGCGCCATCTGAAGCGGGCCGGCCGCGTCTGGATCCGGGTGTTCCCGGACAAGCCCGTGTCGAAGAAGCCGGCCGAAGTGCGGATGGGCAAGGGCAAGGGCTCGGTGGAGTTCTGGGTGGCGCCGGTGAAGCCGGGCCGGGTCATGTTCGAGATCGACGGCGTGCCGCACGACCTCGCCGAGGAGGCGATCCGCAGGGGGGCGGCGAAGCTGCCCATCGGCACCCGCTTCATCCGCCGCGTTCAAGAGGAGGCCCCGGCCAATGGCTGAGACGGCAAAAGTGCTGCGCGGGCGCGGCGCCGACGAGTTGCGCCGGTCGCTGCTCGACCTGAAGAAGGAACAGTTCAACCTGCGCTTCCAGCGGGCCAGCGGGCAGCTCGAAGGCACCGCCCGCTTCAAGGCGATCCGCCGCGAGATCGCCCGGATCATGACGGTGCTGAACGAGCAGGCCCGCGCCAAGGCAGCCGGGTAGGGAGGGGGAAGACCATGCCAAAGCGCGTCCTGCGGGGGACGGTGGTGAGCGACAAGGGCGACAAGACGATCGTCGTCCGGGTCGAGCGCCAGGTGATGCACCCCCTCTACAAGAAGTACATCCGGCGCTCGAAGCGCTACGCGGCGCACGACCCGGAGAACCAGTTCAAGGTGGGCGACGCGGTCCGCATCGAGGAATGCCGGCCGCTCTCGCGCACGAAGCGTTGGCTCGTGCTGACGGGGGCCGAAGAGGCGCCCGCCGCCACGGCCGAATAGCGAAGGCGAAGTCGCTGTGATCCAGCCCGAATCCAACCTCGACGTGGCCGATAACTCCGGGGCGCGGCGCGTTCAGTGCATCCGCGTCCTCGGCGGTTCCCACCGCAAGTGGGGCTCGATCGGCGACATCATCGTCGTCGCCGTCAAGGAGGCGATCCCGCGCGGCCGCGTGAAGAAGGGCGACGTGCACCACGCCGTCATCGTCCGCACCGCCAAGGAGATCAAGCGCGCCGACGGCACGGCGATCCGCTTCGACAAGAACGCGGCCGTGCTCATCAACAAGCAGGGCGAGCCGATCGGCACCCGCATCTTCGGCCCCGTGACGCGCGAGCTCAGGGCCAAGCGGTTCATGAAGATCATCTCGCTTGCCCCGGAGGTGCTTTGACATGGCCGCACGGGTGAAGAAGGGCGACCGCGTCGTCGTGCTCGCCGGGCGCGACAAGGGCAAGCAGGGCGAGGTGCTCAGGGTCAATCCGACCGACGAGCGCGTCGTCGTCCAAGGGGTCGCCCTCATCAAGCGCCACCAGAAGGCGTCGATGCAGAACCAGGGCGGGATCATGACGCGAGAGGCCGCGATCCACGCCTCCAACGTCGCCCACGTCGACCCCAAGGACGGCAAGCCCACCAGGATCGGGTTCCGCACGCTCGACGACGGCCGCAAGGTCCGCTTCGCCAAGCGTTCGGGCGAGATCATCGACCGCTAGGGACCCGAGAACCAATGGCTCGCTTGAAGCAGCACTACGAAGAGACCGTGAAGAAGGCCCTCCAGGAGAAGTTCGGCTACAAGAACGTCATGGAGGTGCCGAGGCTCGACAAGATCGTCATCAACATGGCGGTCGGCAAGGCCGTCCAGGACAGCAAGAAGGTGACGGCCGCCGTGGGCGACCTGACGAAGATCGCGGGGCAGAAGCCCGTCGTCGTCCGGGCGCGCAAGTCGGTCGCCAACTTCAAGCTGCGGGAAGGGATGCCGATCGGCTGCAAGGTCACGCTCCGGCGCGAGCGGATGTACGAGTTCCTCGACCGGCTGGTCACGATGGCGCTGCCCAGGGTGCGCGACTTCCGCGGCGTCTCGGACGCCTCGTTCGACGGGCGCGGCAACTACGCGCTCGGCATCAAGGAACAGATCGTCTTCCCCGAGATCAACTACGACGACGTGGACGAGACCCGCGGGATGGACGTGATCATCTGCACGACGGCGAAGACGAACGAAGAGGCGAAGGAACTCCTCGCGGGCTTCGACATGCCGTTTCGGAAGTGAGCAGGAAGACGTAGGGCATGGCCAAGAAAAGCTCGATCGAGAAGAACCAGAACCGCCGCCGGCTCGTGGCGGGCCAGCGCGAGAAGCGCGCCGCCTTGAAGGCGACCGTCTACGACAAGGGGGCGGCCCCCGAGGAACGCTTCGAGGCGTCCCTGAAGCTCGCCGCCTTGCCGCGCAACGGCTCGAGGACGCGCATCCGCAACCGGTGCAACCTCACCGGCCGGCCGCGCGCCTATTACCGCAAATTCGGCCTCTCGCGCATCGCGCTTCGGGATCTCGCCTCCAACGGCCTGATCCCCGGCGTCGTGAAGTCGAGCTGGTAGAGGGGAGCCCACCATGACGATGAGCGATCCGCTCGGCGACATGCTCACCCGGATCCGCAACGGGCAGATGGCGCAGAAGGGGGCGGTCCGTTCGCCGACTTCGAAGCTGCGCCGCAACGTGCTCGAGGTGCTGCGGCGGGAAGGCTACATCCGCGGCTTCGGCACCGTCCAGGACGGGAAGCACGAGGAGCTGTCGATCGAGCTGAAGTACCACAACGGCGAGCCGGTCATCAAGGAGCTGCGGCGGGTGTCGAAGCCGGGCCGGCGGATCTACGCCGGTGTGCGCGACCTGCCCCAGGTCTATAACGGCCTCGGCATCGCCATCCTGTCGACCCCGCGCGGCGTGATCTCGGACGGCGAGGCGCGCGAGCAGAAGGTCGGCGGCGAAATCCTCTGCACGGTGTTTTAGGCATGTCACGCATCGGCAAGCATCCGGTGACGGTGCCCGACGGGGTCACGGTCGCCATCGACGGCCAGACGGTCAGGGTCAAGGGCAAGCTCGGCGAGCTGTCCCAGACCCTTCCGCGCGAGGTCGACGTCGTTCAGGAAGACGGGGGCATCCGCGTCTCGCCCCGCGGCGAGGAGAAGCGCGGCCGCGAGATGTGGGGGCTGTCGCGCTCGCTCGTCCAGAACATGGTGACGGGCGTGACGACGGGGTTCACCCGCAGGCTCGACATCACGGGCGTCGGCTACAGGGCGGCGGTCGACGGCAAGGTCCTGAACCTCCAGCTCGGCTACAGCCACGACATCAAGTATGCGATCCCGGACGACCTGAAGATCGTGACCGAAACCCCGACCGCGATCGTCATCTCCGGCGCCGAGAAGCGCCGGGTCGGCCAGATCGCCGCCGAGATCCGCGCGTTCCGTCCGCCGGAGCCCTACAAGGGC
>JAGRGG010000044.1:0-5782 GCA_020445645.1 Geminicoccaceae bacterium
TCTTGGCGATCGAGATGACGAGGCGGAGGTTCGCCTCCACCATCTCCTTCTTCGCCCGGCTGGCTTCGCGCTCGCCCTGCTGCACCTTGACGACGATGCGGCGGAACTCGCCGATCTGGAGCCCCGTCTCCTCGGCGATGGCGGCGATGTCGGCGCGCAGGCCCTCGATCTCGTCGCGGTGCCGGGCGACGAAGTCCGCCCAGCCCCTTCCCTTCATCGTGCCGGTCCGGTCGATCCACTCGGGGTCCAGCTCGCGGCCCTTGTAGGCTTCGAGGAACGCTTCCCGGCTTACCTTGCAGCCCGTGGCGAGGCGCATCAGCTTGCCTTCGTGCGAGACGAGCAGCTTGTTCATGTCGAACAGCTGCTCGACCAGCGCCTCGACGCGCAGGTGGTTGAACTGCACCTGCGTCATCAGCTCGACCATGCGCCGTCGCGCCGTGTGGTAGCGGCGGTCAAGCTCGCCGCCGACGCTCTCGGCGGACTGGATGAGCGAGAGCCGTTCGTCCTGGAACTCGCGCAGCTCGGCGTAGGATTCGGCGATGCGGTCGAAGGTGTCGAGGACGCCCTCGCGCAGCTTCGCCTCAAGGGCCGAGAGCGACATGGTGTCGTCGTCGAAGTCCTCGTCCTCGCCCTCGGAGGGGGGCGGCGTCGGCGCGGGCTCGCCCGCGTCCTCGCGCTCGTCCTGGACCGCCTCGGCCAGCGCCACGGCGGGGCCGGACGGGATGGCACCCTCGGGGGGCGGGCCGCTCTCGGCCTCGAAGCCGGCTTGGTTCGTCGCGTCGAGGTCGATGATGTCGCGGAGCAGCACCCGGCCTTCCCGGATCGCGTCGCGCCAGCCGATCACGGCGCGCATGGTGAGCGGGCTCTCACACAGGGCTTCGAGCACCGCGTCGCGCCCGGCCTCGATGCGCTTGGCGATCTCGATCTCGCCCTCGCGCGAGAGCAGCTCGATCGTGCCCATCTCGCGCAGGTACATGCNNCATGCGCACGGGGTCGTCGGTGCGGCCGAGGTCCTCGTCGTCGATCGCGGTGGCGCCGCTCTCCTCGGCCTCCTCCTCGGCCGCCGCCCCTTCGGTCTCGGCCGCCGCCTCGTCGCCCGCCTCGGGCTCGGGTCCGCCCTCGGCCGGCTCGTCGCGCCCGACGGCGATGCCCTGCGATTCGACGAGGGTGATGAGCCCCTCCATCGTGTCGGGGCTGGTGTCCGCCGGCAGCACCGCGTTGAGCTGGTCCCAGGTGAGGCTGCCCCGGGCCTTCGCCTGCTGCAGAAGCTTGCGCAGCGGCACTGAGCCGGACAGGAGCTGCTCCAGCGCCGAGCCCTTCTGCTGCACGGGGGGTCTGGGCTTTGCGACGGGCATAGCTTTGGCCATGGGCTCATCCCTTGAAAGGCGAAACGGGCGCGATTCACTCAACCCGTGAAAGTAGTGCGCGCCCCGATGCAGAAAAGCCCGGCGGGTCCGCAGGACCGGCGCGCCGGGCCGTGGCTAATGGTCAACATCCTTGCCACCGCCGTTGAGGAGTTGGTTAAGCCCTCTGAACGTCGCCGTTAGCTTCTCTATCTTCTCCGCCGCATCCGCAGAGGAAGAGATAGAATCGAGTGCTTCCGACTCGCGGCGCCGTGCATGTTTGCGGCGTAAGTCGCCAAAGATCTGTTGCACTGCTATCACATCCGTCGTGTCCGATCCAGGTGCGAAACCCTTCTCGGAAGCTGCAAGCACGTCTTCAGCCAGCGATGTAAAGCCGTGGCGACTGAGGTGGTCGCGGAGCCCGGCAGCGTCAAGGGCCGGTTCCGATGCGTGCCAGACTAGAATCTCCCTTCTAAGATCTTCCCGTGCCGGCTGGTCAAACTCGACATCGGCGAAGTCCTCCTCGAACTCGCTTAGGATCGCAGGCCAGCGGAGAATGGCCGCAAGCAGATCGCCACCGACTCGCTCTAGGGCAGCGTTGAATCTGGCCCTTACCCCGAAAAATTGAGGCGGGGACAAGGAATCCTTGCGCTGACCTCCGAGCCGGTTTGCCTTCAAAAAGTTGAAGAAGTCGTCGCGCAGGGCCAAGCGCAGCCCCGGATCGCCCGCGAGATTCGGGTAATCAAGCAGGCGGTGGCGCAGGGCGGCGAAGGCCTCGGGCGTCGTCACCGGCTCCGCCGTCCACTCGACCTCCCGGATCATCCGGGACAAGGGCATGGCGTCGTCGAGGAGGCTTCGCATCGCCTCGGCGCCCTTGGATCGCACGAGGCTGTCCGGGTCCTCCCCCTCGGGGAGGAGGGCGAAGCGCAGCGAGCGGCCGCCCTCCATGACGGGGAGCGCCCGGCGCGCGGTGCGAAGTGCTGCGGCGAGCCCCGCCTGGTCGCCGTCGAGGCAGACGACGGGGGCCTCGGCGTGGCGCCAGAGGAGGCGGAGCTGGTCCTCGGTGACGGCCGTGCCAAGGGGCGCCACCGCCTCCCCGATCCCGGCCTCGCTCAGGGCCACGACGTCCATGTAGCCCTCGACGAGGACGATCCGCCGCCGCTCGCGCGCCGCCTTGACGGCCTGCGGCAGCCCGTAGAGCAGGCGCCCCTTGTGGAAGGCCGGGGTCTCGGGCGTGTTGAGGTACTTGGCGCGCGCCTCGCCCAAGGCCCGCCCGCCGAAGCCGACGACCCGCCCGCGCCCGTCCTCGATCGGGAACATGAGGCGGTGGCGGAAGCGGTCGTAGAGGCCGCCCCCGTCCTCGCGGCGGGCGACGAGCCCGGCTTCCAGGAGAAGGTCTTCCGTGAACCCTTCGGCCTTGAGGGTGCCCAGCAGGGCTTGGTTGCCGTTCGGGGCGCAGCCGAGGCGAAAGCGCTCGACGACGCGGCGGCCGCAGCCGCGCCGGCGCAGGTACGCCCTGGCCTCGGCGCCGGCGTCGCTCCAGAGCACGTTGGCAAAGAACCGGGTCGCCGCCTCGTTGGCCTCGATCAGGCCCCGCTCTTGCGGCGCCCGTGCCTCGCCCCGCCCCAGCGTCGGCGCCTCGATCCCCGTCATGTCGGCGAGGCGGCGCAGCGCGTCGGCGAACGGCAGCCCCTCCACGGCCATGACGAAGTCGATGGCGTTGCCGTGCGCGCCGCAGCCGAAGCAGTGGTAGAAGCCCTTGTCCTCGACGACGTTGAAGGACGGGGTCTTCTCCTTGTGGAACGGGCAGAGCCCGCTGTGCTCCCGGCCGCGGCGGACGAGGCGCACGTAGCGCGCCACGATCTCGGCCAGCGGCAGCTTGGCCTTGAAGTCGTCGAGCGAGGGTCCGCCCATGCCGCCTCCCGCCTCAGGCGAGGCGCTGGCAGACGAGCCGCTTCGCCTCGCAGACGTCCATCTGGCCGTCGAAACGTTCCTTCAGGACGGCGATGACCCGCCCCGTGTCCTTCAGGCGGGTGGCGCCCAGGTCGTGGATCACCGCCTCCACGGCGGCGCCCATCTGCGCCCGGTCGAGCCGGGGCGGCAGGAATCCCTCCAGGACGCGGATCTCGTCCGCCTCCTGCTCGGCGAGGTCGAGGTGGGCGTTGTTCTCGCAGCGCGAGACCTCGTGCCGCCTTTGCTCGACCATGTCGCGCAGGAGGCCCTGGATCTCGTCCTCGTCGAGCGGACCCTGCCCGACGTGCTCGCGCTCCTTGATGGCGGCGAGCACGAGGCGCAGCGTGCAGGCGGCGCGCCCGTCGCCGCGTTCGCTCGCGTCCTTCAACGAGGCGTTCAACCGTTCTCTGATCACGTGGCGTGACCCTGTTCGTTGGTTCATGGATCGACGATGCCCCGGCGCCCGCGAGGGCGGAACCGCCGCCGGGATCCTGCTGCCCTTATATAGTACGTCTCGCGCGTCTTCTTGACGGGTCGGGGCACGATGCTACAACCCCGGCCGGCGAGGCCGGGCTGGGCGGCCTTCGGGCGCCGGCCGATCGACCGGACCCCCTCGACAAGCCCCTGCTCTTAAGAGGATCGAAAGCGTCATGCAAGCGGGACGGCCCACGGCCATGCTCGTCCTTCAAGACGGGACCGTCGTGCCCGGCCAGGGCTACGGCGCCGTCGGCGGGGCGGCGGGCGAGATCGTCTTCAACACGGCGATGACAGGCTACCAGGAGATCCTCACCGACCCCTCCTACGCCGGGCAGATCGTCACCTTTACCTTCCCGCACGTCGGCAACGTGGGCACGAACGACGAGGATGTCGAGGCCCCGAAGCCCTACGCCGGCGGGCTCGTCACCCGTGCGGCCCCGACCCCGCCCGCGAACTGGCGCAGCCGGAAGGCGCTCGAGGCGTGGCTGGTGGAGCACGGCGTCGTCGGCATCGCCGGGGTCGACACCCGCCGCCTCACGGCGCGCCTGCGCGACAGGGGCGCCCAGAACGCGGTCGTCCACCACGACCCCGCGGGCAGGTTCGACCTTGACGCGCTCAAGGCGGCGGCGCGGGCGCTCCCCTCGATGACCGGGCAGGATCTGGCGACGGGCGTTTCCAGCCCCCAACCCTACGATTGGACAATAGGCTTCTGGCGGATGGAGCGCGGCGACGCCCCCGGTTCCAACGACGGGCCGCACGTCGTCGTGCTCGACTACGGGGTCAAGCGCAACATCCTGCGCGCGCTGGTCGACCTCGGCTGCCGGGTGACGGTGGTCCCCATCTCGACCCCGGCCGAGGCCGTCCTCGCGCTCGACCCCGACGGCGTCGTGCTCGCCAACGGCCCCGGCGACCCGGCGGCGACGGGGGTGGCCACCGTGCCGGAGGTGCGAAAGCTCGTGGAATGCAGCCTCCCTGTCATGGGGATCTGCCTCGGCCACCAGCTCCTGGGCCTCGCCGTCGGCGCCCCCACCGAGAAGATGGCGTTCGGCCACCACGGCGCCAACCACCCCGTCCAGGACCTGACGACGGGAAAGGTCGAGATCACCTCGCAGAACCACGGCTTCGCCATCAAGGACGGCGATCTCCCCGCCGGCGTCGAGGTGACGCACCGCTCGCTCTTCGACGGCACGATCCAGGGTATCCGCCTGCGGGACAAGCCGGTCTTCTCGATCCAGTACCACCCGGAAGCCTCCCCCGGCCCCCACGACAGCCGCTACCTGTTCCGCCGGTTCGTGGACGCGCTGCGCGGCGGCGCCTGACGCGCCGCCCTTCTCGTTCGCAAGTTTTTTCAAGGACCGTCATGCCCAAGCGCACCGACATAAGCTCGATCCTGCTCATCGGCGCCGGCCCCATCGTCATCGGCCAGGGCTGCGAGTTCGACTATTCGGGGACGCAGGCCTGCAAGGCCCTGAAGGCGGAAGGCTACAGGGTCGTCCTCGTCAACTCGAATCCGGCGACGATCATGACCGACCCCAAGGTCGCGGACGCCACCTACGTCGAGCCGATCACCCCCGCCGTCGTCGCCGCCATCATCGAGAAGGAGCGCCCGGACGCGCTCCTGCCGACGATGGGCGGGCAGACGGCGCTCAACACGGCGAAGGCCCTGGCCGAGGACGGCACGCTCGAACGCTTCGGGGTCGAGCTGATCGGCGCCGACCTCGCCGCCATCAACAAGGCCGAGGACCGGGCCTTGTTCCGCGCGGCGATGGAACGGATCGGCCTCGACATGCCGGCCTCGGCCATCGCCCGGAGCATGGACGAGGCGAGGGAGGCGCTGGCGATCACGGGCCTGCCCGCGGTGGTCCGCCCCTCGTTCACGCTGGGCGGAACAGGGGGCGGGATCGCCTACAACAAGGAGGAGTTCGAGGAGATCGCGGCATCCGGCCTCGACGCCTCCCCCATCACCGAGATCCTGATCGACGAGAGCGTGCTCGGCTGGAAGGAGTTCG
>JAGRGG010000044.1:5827-6727 GCA_020445645.1 Geminicoccaceae bacterium
CGATCGAGAACGTCGACCCGATGGGGGTCCACACGGGGGACAGCATCACCGTGGCGCCGGCGCTGACCCTCACCGACAAGGAATATCAAAGGATGCGCGCCGCCTCGATCGCCGTCTTGCGCGAGATCGGGGTCGAGACGGGGGGATCCAACGTCCAGTTCGCCGTTGACCCCGAGAACGGGCGGATGGTCGTCATCGAGATGAACCCCCGCGTCTCGCGCTCGTCGGCGCTGGCGTCCAAGGCGACCGGCTTTCCGATCGCCAAGGTCGCGGCAAGGCTCGCCGTCGGCTACACGCTGGACGAGATCCAGAACGACATCACCGGGGTGACGCCCGCCTCGTTCGAGCCCGCGATCGACTACGTTGTCACCAAGGTGCCCCGCTTCGCCTTCGAGAAGTTCCCCGAGACCGACCCCTATCTGACGACGGCGATGAAGTCGGTCGGCGAGGCGATGGCGATCGGCCGCACCTTCAAGGAGAGCCTGCAAAAGGCCTTGCGTTCCCTGGAGACCGGCCTCTCCGGCCTCGACGAAACCGCCGTCATGGCGGACGAGGGCGACCGGGCGGCGACCGTGCGCGGCCTGCTCGCCAAGCCGACGCCCGACCGCCTCCGCCACATCGCCGACGCTTTCCGCCTGGGCGTGAGCGTCGACGAGGTGGCGCGGCTGTCCCGCTACGAGCCCTGGTTCCTCCGCCAGATCGAGGAGATCGTCGCCGCCGAGGCGGGGGTGCGCGCGGACGGCCTCCCCGACGACGCCGGCTCCTTCCGCGCCCTCAAGGCCGACGGCTTCTCCGACCGGCGCCTTGCAAGGCTCATAGGGTCGAGCGAGGCCGAGGTGCGAAGCCGTCGCCACAAACTCGGCGTCCGCCCGGTTTTCAAGCGCATCGACACCTGCGCCG
>JAGRGG010000045.1 GCA_020445645.1 Geminicoccaceae bacterium
CGGAGAGGCCGCGCGCGCGCCGTCCGCCGGGCCGCCGGCCGCCGGCACCGACGCGGTCGGCGCCGTGCCCTCCCTCTACGCCATGCTCGCCGTGCAGGGGGTCGACGACGCCCTGGAGGAACGGCGGCGGGCGAAGCGGCACGGCGGGCGCCTGCTCGACGAACTCGACGTGCTGCACGAGGGCCTGCTCGACGGTCGGATCCCGGCCGACCTCCTCCCCCGCCTGCGCCGCTATCTCGGCGAAGAGCGGGGCCGGACCGACGACCCGGCGCTCGCCCGGACCATCGACGAGATCGAGCTTCGCGTCCAGGTCGAGATGGCGAAATTGGAACGGGACGGCCTTGCGTCGCGGACGGGGAACGGCGGTTGAGGCTCGGGTGAAGGACGCGCTTCGCGCCCGTTGGCGCGGGGCTTTTCCTCCCCTTGGGTCTGTTCAAGACGGGCGGCCGGGGAGGCGTGTCGAGGTGCCGACACGGCCCCTGAAAACCGCCATTTCCTCACGCGCGCCTTCCCGAGGCCGAAGCTCGTGCGGTTCCGCTTTCGTTTTGCGCCGGCCGGCTTTGTAGCCTTTCTCGATGGAGGCCGCGCTCCGCTTCGGCCACCGCGTCGGGGCGTGCCGCAAGTCCGGGGGAACGGCCGGGCTCGCCCTCTGCGCCCGCTTCTTCGCGGCTGGGGGGTGCCGAAAGAAAACGGCTTGGCACAAGCGGGCGCGGAGCGTGGCGGCTTTACCTGACGGACGCCTCTGCCTATAGGTTGGCGCCACCTTCCCCAAATCCTGGTGCCCTCCACCCGTGTCCGAACCCGGCCCCGTCGCGCACCTCGCCCTGCCCAAGGGGCGGATGCAGGAAAACGTCCTCCGGCTCCTGGCCGACGCCGGGATAAGGCTCGCCTTCGATCGGCGCGGCTACCGCCCGACCCTGTCGCTCGAAGGCTTCGAGACGAAGATCCTGAAGCCGCAGAACATCGTCGAGATGCTGGACGCGGGCTCGCGCGACGTGGGCTTCGCCGGCGCCGACTGGGTGGCGGAGAAGGGGGTCGACCTCGTCGAACTCCTCGACACGGGCCTCGACCCCGTCCGCATCGTCGCGGCGGCGGCGCCGGGCTTCCTGGAGGGCGGACGGCCCAAGGACGGCTTCGTCGTCGCCACCGAGTACGAGCGGCTGACCCGGCGCTGGCTGGAGGGGCGGGGCTTTACGGGCCGGGTCGTGCGCTCCTACGGGGCGACCGAAGTGTTCCCGCCGGAAGACGCCGACTGCGTCGTCGACAACACGGCGACGGGGGCGACGCTGAAGGCGAACGGCCTTCAAATCTTCGACGAGCTGCTGCGCTCGTCGACCCGGCTCTACGCCCACCCGGCGGCGCTCGACGACCCCTTCAGGCGGGACACCATCGAGCACTTGGCCCTCCTCCTGCGCTCGGTCCTGGAGGCGAGGCTGCGGGTGATGATCGAGCTTAATGTCGCGGCCGAGGACCTGGAGCGGGTCGTTGCCGTTCTTCCCTGCATGAGGGAGCCGACGATCGCGCGGCTGCACCACGAGGCGGGGTTCGCCGTGAAGGCCGCCGTGCCGCGGGCCGACCTGCCGGCGCTCATCAAGCGCCTCAAGGCGCAGGGCGGCACCGACATCGTCGTCTTCCAGATCGCGCAGATCGTGCCGTGAGCGAAGGTTCCGCCGCCCGAAGAGTCAGCCTGGAGCGCAAGACGGCCGAGACCGAGATCGGCCTCACCCTCGACCTCGACGGCGCCGGGCGGAGCGAGGTTTCGACGGGGCTGGGATTCCTCGACCACATGCTGACGGCGCTCGCCAAGCACGGGCGCTTCGACCTCGACCTCGACTGCACGGGCGACCTCGAGGTCGACGACCACCACACGGTCGAGGACTGCGCCCTCATCCTCGGCCGGGCCTTCGACGAGGCGCTCGGCGAGCGGCGCGGCATCCGCCGCTTCGCCCACGCCTACGCCCCCCTCGACGAGGCGCTGGCCCGCGTCGTCGTCGACCTCTCGGGCCGCCCCTGCCCCGTCGTCGAGATGGGCTTTCGGCGGGAGCGCGTCGGCGACGTGGCGACCGAGAACCTCGTCCACTTCTTCCGGTCGCTCGCCGTGACGGGCCGGATGGCGCTCCACGTCGACGTGCTCCGCGGCGAGAACGACCACCACCGCGCCGAGGCCGCGTTCAAGGCGCTGGCGCTGGCGCTGCGGGGGGCGGTGGCCAAGGAGGGGCACGACGACGTGCCGAGCACGAAGGGGAGCCTGTAGCGCATGGCCCACGCCCGCGACGACCTTCCCCCCCGGCGGATGACGCTGGCGGCGTTCGACCGCTGGCACAAGAACCGGCCGGAGCGGTGGGAACTCATCTACGGCGTGCCGGTGATGATGGCACCGGGTTCGCTCAAGCACACCACGATTAAAGGCAATGTCTTCCGCCGGCTCGCCAATGCTCTGGAAGGCAAGCCCTGCCGCGCGCTGGTCGATGGTGCGCAGATCAAGGGCCAGGACTTCTCGGCCATCCCGGACGTGGTCGTGACGTGCAAGCCGCTGCCCACCAGCGGCAGCGTCGTCGCCGAGCCCGCCCTGATCGTCGAAGTGCTGTCGCCGTCGAGCGAGCGCGACGACGCGGGCCGCCAATGGCGGGCCTACTGCCTGATCGGGAGCCTGCAACACTACCTGACGGTCAGCCAGGAAGAGCGCTTCGTCACCGTCCACACCCGCACCGGCCCGTTCTCCTGGAACGTGCAGGTGCATCAGGACGGCGCCATCCGCCTTGCAGCCCTCGACACGACCCTCTCCCTCGACGACGTCTACGACGGCGTCGTCTTCGCCCCGAAGGAAAGCGGCGATGGCTGAAGTCCTCATCGTCCCCACCGGCACGGCGAACGTCGCCTCCGTCAAGGCGGCGTTCGGGCGGCTCGGCGCCGACACCAGACTCTCGCTCGATCCGAGCGAGATCGAGGGTGCTTCGCACGTCATGCTGCCGGGCGTCGGCGCGTTCGCGGCGGCGAGGGGGCAGCTGGTCCAGGGCGGCGCCGACGCGGCGCTCGAACGGCGGATCGCGGCCGATCGGCCGACGGTCTGCATCTGCGTCGGCCATCAGCTCCTGTTCGAGACGAGCGACGAGAGTCCGGGCGTGCGCGGGCTCGGCGTCGTGCCGGGGCACGTCGGGCGCTTCCCCGACGGCGTGCGCGTGCCCCAGTTCGGCTGGAACGAGGTGCGGGCACCGGAAGGGTCGATGCTCCTGGAGGACGGCTACGCCTACTTCGCCAATTCCTACCGGGCGACGGCGGCGCCGGGGTTCGAGGTGGCGACCGCCGAGCACGGGGGATCCTTCGTCGCGGCGATGGCGCGCGGCAACCTCCTCGCCTGCCAGTTCCACCCGGAACTCTCCGGCTTCTACGGCGAGGCGATCTTAAGCCGCTTCCTGGAGCTTGCCTGATGCTCACCTCGCGCATCATCCCCTGCCTCGACGTGAGCCACGGGCGGGTCGTCAAGGGGGTCCGCTTCCAGGGTCTCCGCGACGCGGGCGACCCCGCCGAACGCTCGGCGCTCTACCAGGACGAAGGCGCGGACGAGATCGTCATCCTCGACGTGTCGGCGACGCCCGAAGGGCGGGGCCACCAGCACGAGACGGTGGCGGCGTGCCGCGAGCGCCTGATGATCCCGCTCACCGTCGGCGGCGGCGTGCGCGAAGCGGCGGATGCCGAGGCGTTGCTGGAGGCCGGCGCCGACAAGGTGTCGGTCAACACGGCCGCCGTCGCCGATCCCGCGCTCCTCACCGCCATCGCCACCCGCTTCGGCAGCCAGTGCTGCGTGCTCGCCATCGACGCGGCGCGCCGCGACGGACGTTACGAGGTGCTGATCAAGGGCGGGCGCGAGGGCACGGGCAGGGACGCGGTCCTCTGGGCGAAGGAGGCGCAGGAGCGGGGGGCGGGCGAGATCCTGCTGACCTCCTGGGACAAGGACGGCACTCGCTCCGGCTACGACCTCGAATTGACCCGCGCCGTGGCGGACGCCGTGCACCTGCCGGTGATCGCGTCCGGGGGCGCCGACACGGCGGCGCACATCCTGGAAGCCTTCGCGGCCGGCGCCGACGCCGTGCTCGCGGCGTCGATCTTCCACGACGGCGACACGACGCCGAACGACGTGAAGCTCTACCTCCAGGAGCACGGGCTGAGGGTCCGGCCGTGATCGTCCCCTCGATCGACCTCATGGGCGGGCAGGCGGTCCAGCTGATCGGCGGCGAGACCAGGGCGATCGACGCCGGCGACCCGTTCCCCATCGCCGAACGCTTCGCCGTCGCGGGCGAGATCGCCGTCATCGACCTCGACGCCGCGATGCGCCAGGGCTCGAACGCCGGCCTGATCGAGGGGCTGGTCCGGCGCTTTCCCGCCCGCGTCGGCGGCGGCATCCGCGACGTGGAAACGGCGCTCTCGTGGCTCGACACGGGTGCCGTCTCGATCATCCTCGGCACGATGGCAGTGCCGGAGGTGCTGAAGGACCTGCCCAAGGCCCGGCTGATCGCCGCCCTCGACGCGAGGAACGGCGAGGTCGTCGTCGAGGGCTGGAAGACGGGCACGGGGCGCGGCATCCTGGAGCGGGTCGCCGAGCTGAAGGGTCTGGTCGCAGGATTCCTCGTCACCTTCGTCGAGCTTGAAGGGCGGCTCGGCGGGACCAACCTCGACCTGGCGAAAGAGATCGTCGCCGCGGCGCGCCCGGCACGGGTGACGATCGCGGGCGGCGTCACCACGCCGGAGGAAGTGGCGGATCTTGACGCCATCGGCGCCGACGCGCAGGTGGGCATGGCCCTCTACACGGGACGCATGGACCTGGGCGAAGCGGTGGCGGCGCCCTTGCGGAGCGACCGCCCCGACGGCCTCGTCCCCACCGTCGTCGCCGACGCGCACGGGGTCGCGCTCGGCCTCGTCTATTCGAGCCGGGAGAGCGTCAAGACCGCCGTGAACGAGCGGCGCGGGGTCTACCACTCGCGCTCGCGCGGCGGCCTCTGGCGCAAGGGCGAAACCTCGGGCGCGACCCAGGAACTCCTGCGCGTCGACGCCGACTGCGACCGCGACGCCCTGCGCTTCACCGTCCGTCAGGCGGGGGCGGGTTTCTGCCACACGGGCGCCCGCACCTGCTTCGGCGAGGATCGGGGCCTGCCCCGCCTCGCCCGGCGGCTGCACGAACGCCGCGCCGGCACCGTGCCGATGGGCTCCTACACGAAGCGCCTGTTCGACGATCCGGATCTGCTCGCCGCGAAGATCACCGAGGAGGCAAGGGAACTCGTCGCCGCCGCATCCCGCGACGAGGTGGTCTGGGAGGCGGCGGACGTGCTCTACTTCACCCTCTGCCGGCTCGCCGCCGAAGGGATCGACCTCGCCGAGGTCGAGCGCCACCTGGATCTGCGGGAACGGGTCGTGCGGCGACGGGGCTAGGACACGCCCCGCGCCGGCGGACGCGAAGCATAATGAAGGTGTGCCGGTTGCACCCGCCCCCGGCGGAACGTATTTTGAAGACAAGGGCTTGTCGCACATTCGCGGCGAGGGGAAAGGGGCCATGCGGGCCGACGACGCCGAACATCTGTCCTACGACGAGGGGCCGCACGACCTGCCGGCCGAGGATCGGGCGCGGCTGACGGCGATGGCGGCGAAGATCGTCGGCGACGAGGCCGTGGCGGGGCTGCTCGTCGCCGAGACCTGGACCCGGATGCAGGCGGACGGCTGCGATATGGCCTCGCCCGCCGATAGCGACCGCGTCCACGGCGCCGTGCGCCAGCGTGTCCACGACGCGCTCAGGGCGGCGGGCGGCGACCCGGAGGAGCTGGCGCGGCGGGTTCTCGGCGGCCGGCGGGCCGTCGGCGCCCCGGCCGAGCGGGCCGACGGGGCGGAAGCGCCGGCCCCGCCGCCCCGGCAGGACGGGGGCCAGGACGTGCCCAGGCAGGACCAGGAGGGGGATCGGGACCAGGGGCTGCCCGACCCCTTCCGGGTCGTGCCGCGCCGTCCGGCGCGGCGTCCGACGCCGGACGAGACCGCCGAGCGGCCCCGGCGCGGCCGCTTCCTCCTCGCGGGCGGGCTGGCGGCCCTCGTCCTCCTCGGCCTTGGCGGCGGGTTTTTCGTCTGGCGCGACGCCGGCGAAGCCCAGGTCGCCGCCGTTCCGCCCAGGACCCCGCCCCCGAAGGCCGCGACCTCGATCGAGGATCTGGCCCTGCAACTGCTCGACGGGCTGGGACCGCCCGCCAAGGAACGAACGGCGCCGCCCGCCCCCGCACCGGCACCGCCCGAAAAAGCGGCGATGGAGGAACCGCCGGCCGCCGTCCCCAGCGCCGACATCGCGGCGGACATCGCCGCCGACATCGTCGGCGACATCCCGCGGAACGGGCCGGCGGAGGTGCCCCCGGCGGGGCCGATCGTGCCCCGCGCCAAGCCGATCGGCCGAGCAGCACCTTCCCGACCGGCCGCGCCGGCGGCACCCCTGGAACAGTTCGCCGCGAACGATTCGGACGAGGCGGCCGCGGAGGCGACCGGAAGCGACGCCGCCCTCGTCGCGCCCCCGACCGTCGAACCGGCGGCGCCCGCGGACGCGGCCGGACCCCGCGTCTTCCTCCACTACGACGAACGCTCTCCCGCCGCGCGCGACGCCGCGCAGCAGCTCGCGGGACGGATCTGGCGCGGGACCGCCGCCGACGTCGTGCTGCGCGGGGTGGGTCTTACGATCGGCACCGGCAGCGTGCGCTACTTCGCGGCGGCGGACGAGAAGCGGGGGCAAGACCTGTTGCGGACCCTGAAGGAGGACGTGCCGGACCGGACGTGGCGCCTTGCCGACTTCACCGACTTCCGCCCCAGCCCCTCCCCCGGCACGATCGAGGTCTGGCTGCCGACCCCCGCCGGGTCGAGGGGCTGAACCGGCGTGACGGTGCCGCCGCCGTTCACCGACCTCGTCCGCCGCCTGCCCTCGAGCGTGCCGTTCCGGGCGCCGGAGGCGATCGAGCGGGCGCGGGGACGGCGCTTTGCGGCCCGCCTCGGCGCCAACGAGAGCGCGTTCGGCCCCTCGCCCCGCGCCGTCGCCGCGATGCGCGAATCCGCCGCCTCGGGCCAGCGCTACGGCGACCCCGAGAGCCTCGCTCTGCGCCAGGCACTCGGCGAGCGGCTTGGCGCGGCGCCGGAGCGGATCGCGGTCGCGGGCGGGATCGACGAGCTGCTCGGCCTGTTCGTGCGCCTGTTCGTGGCCGAGGGCACCCCCGTCGTCACCTCGAAGGGCGCCTACCCCACCTTCGCCTACCACGTGACCGGGTTCGGCGGCCGGCTCGTGCCGGTGCCCTACAAGGGCGACCACGAGGACCTGGACGGGCTGCTCGACGCCGCCCGGCGGAGCGGGGCGCCGCTCGTCTACCTCTCCAACCCCGACAACCCGATGGGGTCCTGGCACGGGGGCGATCGCGTCCGCGCCTTCGCCGCCGCGCTTCCCCCGGGCACCGTCCTCCTCCTGGACGAGGCCTACGCCGAGTTCGCGCCCGAGGACGCCCTGCCCGACCTCGACGGCCTCCCCCGCGTCGTGCGCCTTCGCACCTTCTCGAAGGCGCACGGGCTCGCCGGCCTTCGGATCGGCTACGCCGTCGCCGACCCCGCTCTCGTCGCGGCACTCGACAAGGTGCGGCTGCACTTCGGCGTGGGCCGGGTGGCGCAGGCGGGGGCGCTGGCTTCCCTCGACGACCCCGACCATCTGGCGGCGGTGCGGGCCGCCGTCGCGGCGGGGCGGGCGGCGTACGTCGGCCTCGCGGCCGGGCTCGGCCTTCGCGCCCTGCCCTCGGCGACGAACTTCGTCGCCATCGACATGGGCGGCGACGGCGACCGGGCGCGCGCCGTCCTGAAGGCCCTGGAGGACCGGAACGTGTTCGTCCGGATGCCGGGCGTCGCCCCCCTCGACCGCTGCATCCGGGTCACGGTGGGGCTGCCCGGGGAGCGGGCGGTCTTCGCGGAAGCGCTTACGCGGGTGGTCCGGGGCTGACGTCGACGCCGTCGTAGAGTTCGGCGGGCGCGAGGGTCAAGGGCGGGTCGTTCAGGCGGATCATGGCGTCGAGCCCTTCCAGCGTCTCCGTCCGCCAGCCGCCCTTTTGGCGGCGGTCACCTCGACCCAGGCCTCGTCCTGGTCGACGATGAGGTAGGCCTTGAGCGAGGGAATCGACTGGTAGGCGCGGCGCTTCTGGCTGAGGTCGTGCTTGAAGGTACTGGCCGAGAGCACCTCGACGACGATCAGCGGTTCGCGGGTGAAGGTGGCCTTGCTTTCCGGCCTGGGACAGACCGCAACCACGTCGGGATACATCACGTCGTCGCCGGGCGAGACGACCTTGACGTCGGCGATGAAGACGCCGCAGCCGCGCGGGCGGAGCAGGCCGCGCGGGGGCCGTGTAGACGTTGCCCGAGATGGCGTTGTGGCCGATCGTCCCGCCCGTCATCATGCGGACGACGCCCTCCACGCGCTCGTGGCGCATCCCCTGTTCCGCCTCCCAGGCGAGGAAGGCGTCGAGCGAATCGTCGAGGGGCTGGGCCGTCTCCATCCGCGTCTCCCTTGGCGTCGCCCTATCCTGGCATATCGGGCGCGAACGCCTCCACCGCCAGATCGCCCGGCTCCGCCAGCACCGCCGCTAGATGCGCCCGGTCGAGCGGCAGGAGCTGGTTGACGGTGAAGCGGGCGAGCGCCGGCCAGTCCCTTCCTTCGGTATCGCTCGCGGATGCGGCACCCCTGGCGACGAGGAAGGCGCCGACGACGCCGCCCATGAGGCGCAGATACGGCGTCGCGGCGGCGGGGGGGGCGTCCGGGTCGGCCCGAAGCCGTTCCGTCGCCCGTCTCGCGTCGGCGAGGCCCGCCTTCAGCCCTTCGCGCAAGGGTTCCGGCAGGCCCGGCAGCCAGCCCTCCAGCGCGGCGAACAGCGCCGCCGGCAGGGCGCCGTTTGCCATCCCGAGCTTGCGCGTGGCGAGGTCGAGCGCCTGGATGCCGTTGGTGCCCTCGTAGATCGGCGCGATGCGGGCGTCGCGGTAGGGCTGCGCCGCCCCGGTCTCCTCGACGTAGCCCATCCCGCCGTGGACCTGGACGCCGAGGCTCGCCACCTCGCAGCCCAGATCGGTGCACCACGCCTTGACGATCGGCGTGAGGAGGGCGACCCGGCCCGCCGCCTCCCCGTCGCCCTTCGCCGCCGCGTCGGCCGAGGCCGAGGCCCAAAGGCATAGCGCGCGCATGGCGGCGATCCGGGCGCGCATGGTCAAGAGCATCCGCCGCACGTCGGCGTGGTCGAGGAGGGTGGCGGGACGCCCGCCGGTCCGCCCCTGCACCCGCTCCCGCGCGTAGGCGAGCGCCCCTTGATAAGCGCGCTCGGCGACGCCGAGGCCCTCGAGGCCGACGCCGAGCCGGGCGTTGTTCATCATCGTGAACATGGCGGCCATCCCGCCGTGTTCCCGGCCGACGAGGAAGCCGAGCGCGCCCGCGTCGTCGCCGTACTGCACGACGCAGGTGGGCGAGCCGTGGATGCCCAGCTTGTGCTCCAGCTTCAGGCAGCGCAGGTCGTTGCGCGCGCCGAGCCCGCCCCCGGCGTCGGGGACGAACTTGGGCACGAGGAAGAGCGAGATGCCCCTGGTCCCCTGGGGCGCGCCCGGCGTCCGGGCGAGGACGAGGTGGACGACGTTCGGCGCCATGTCGTGATCGCCGAAGGTGATGAAGACCTTCTGCCCCCGGATCCGCCAGCGCCCCTCCCCGTCCCGCTCGGCCCCGGTCCGAAGCGCCCCCACGTCGGACCCGGCGCCGGGCTCGGTCAGGCACATGGCCGCCGTCCAGGCGCCGCTCACGAGCTTCTCCAGGTAGACGGCCTTGAGGTCGTCCGAGGCGTGGTGGAGGACGGCCTCGACGGCGCCCTGCGTCAGGAGCGGGCAGAGGGTGAACGCCATGTTGGCGGCGTTCCACAGCTCGCCGACCGCCGCGTTGAGCGCCCAGGGCAGGCCCTGCCCGCCCGCCTCCTCCGGGAAGGGCAGCCCCGGCCAGCCGCCCTCGACCAGCAGGGCGTAGGCTTCCTTGAAGCCCCTGGGCGTGCGGACGGCGCCGTTCTCCAGGCGGCAGCCCTCCCGGTCGCCGACGGCGTTGAGGGGGGCCAGCACCCCGGCCGCGAAGCGCCCGGCCTCGGCGAGGACGGCGCCGACGGTCTCCCCGTCGAGCGCCACGGGGCCGGCGATGCGGTCGAGGACGAAGCGGATGTCGTCGAGGGGCGGGACGTAGGGGGTCATCGGAAGCCTTGGCACGGAGTTTACGCGTCGCGTCCGCCGGCGCGGGGCCTTTTTTCTTTCTTTTTTCCTTTTTGTTCAAGGATGGCCCCGCCGTCAGGGCCAGTCTCCGATGAACAGAAAAAAAGAAGGAAAAAAGGCCCCGCGCCGGCGGACGCGAAGCGTGTCTTCCACCGCATTGACAGCCCCCCCGGCCAGGGTAGGTTCCGCGGGCGAGGCAGCGAGGTGGGCATGGACGGGTTGCGAACGACGATCGAGGACGCCTTCGAGCGGCGCGGGGAGGTCGGCCCCGACACGGGCGGCCCCGTGCGCGAGGCCGTGGACGCGGCGCTGGACGCGCTGGACGACGGGCGCCTGCGCGTCGCCGAGAAGGGGCATGAGGGCTGGCGGGTCAACGAGTGGCTGAAGAAGGCCGTGCTGCTCTCGTTCCGCCTCAACGACATGGAGCTGATCGAGGGCGGCCCCGGCGGCGCCCGCTGGTGGGACAAGGTGCCGTCCAAGTTCCGGGGCTGGGGCGAGAACCGCTTCCGGGACGCGGGTTTCCGCGCCGTGCCGGGCGCCGTCGTCCGCCGCTCGGCGTTCATCGGCAAGAACGTCGTCCTCATGCCCTCCTTCGTCAACCTCGGCGCCTACGTGGACGAGGGCACGATGGTCGACACCTGGGCGAC
>JAGRGG010000228.1 GCA_020445645.1 Geminicoccaceae bacterium
CAATTTCAAACTGAGACACTACCGAGGGGCAAGGGCGTACCTTCTTGGCTTAACGGCTTCACCCTGTCGTCGTCTCGATGACTCAGCCCTCACGATCAAGTGGACGAACGCCGCGGCCTCGTCGTCGGCCACGTGCAGTCCGGCAAGACCGCGAGCTATACGGGCCTGATCTGCAAGGCGGCGGATGCCGGCTACACCGTCGTCATCGTGCTCGCGGGGCTGCACAGCAACCTGCGCAGCCAGACCCAGCTGCGGCTCGACGAGGGCTTTCTCGGCTACGACAGCGCCTCGGAGAGCCGGGGCGGCGGCCGGCAGCACATCCCGCTCGGGGTGGGCCGCATCGATCCAGAGCTGCGGCCCGACACGATCACGACCCGCCTCGAAAGGGGCGACTTCAGCCGCAGGGTAGCGAACAACTTCGCCATCAACCCCGGCCGCCAGCCGCTCCTCTTCGTCGTCAAGAAGAACGCGCGGGTGCTGAAAAACCTGCTCGACTGGGTGCTGTGGGCCGCGAACGACCGGGAGAAGGAGACGGGCCGGCGGCTGGTCAGCGGCGTGCCGCTGCTCGTGATCGACGACGAGGCCGACCACGCCTCGGTCGACACGAAGGAGCAGCCGCGCGACGAGAACGGGGCGTTCGACGAGGAGCACGACCCGACCCGGATCAACGGGCTGATCCGCCGGATCCTCTTCGCCTTCGAGAAGAGCGCCTACGTCGGCTACACGGCGACGCCGTTCGCCAACATCTTCATCCACGAGCAGGGAAGAACGGCCGAGCACGGCGAGGACCTGTTCCCGAGGAGCTTCATCGTCAGCCTGCCGGTGCCCTCGAACTACGCCGGCCCCGCGCGGGTCTTCGGCCTCGCCGAGACGGCCGACCGCGAGACCCTGCCGCCCCTGCCGCTGATCCGCCACGTCCCGGACGAGGAGAGCGGCGGGTGGGTGCCGCCGAAGCACAGGAACGGGCACCGGCCGCGCTGGCGGGGCGGGGACGACGTGCCGCCGTCGCTGGAGGCGGCGATCCGGGCCTTCGTCCTCGTCTGCGCCGCCCGCCGCGCCCGCGGCCGGCGCGGCGTCCACAACTCGATGCTGGTCCACGTCACCCGCTTCACGGCCGTGCAGAAGGAGGTGAAGCGCCAGGTCGAGGCGGCGCTGGGGGACATCGGGCGCCGCCTGCGCCACGGCACGGCCGGCGGCGATCCCGTCCGCCTCGCGCTGCGCCGTCTCTGGGAGGAGGACTTCCTGCCGACGACCGACGAGGTCGTGCGGGTGATGCGGGATCCGGCGCTGCCGCCCTTGGCATGGGGCCTGATCGAGCCGGAACTGGCCAACGCCGCCGCCGACATCCGGGTCATGGAGATCAACGGCACGACCGGGGACGCGCTCGCCTACGAGGAGCACAAGGCCACCGGCCTCAACGTCGTCGCGGTGGGCGGCGACAAGCTGGCGCGCGGGCTGACGCTGGAGGGATTGAGCGTCAGCTACTTCCTGCGCGCGACCCGCATGTACGACACGCTCATGCAGATGGGGCGCTGGTTCGGCTACCGGCCGGGCTACCTCGACCTCTGCCGCCTCTACACGACGACCGAGCTGGCCGAGTGGTTCGGACATATCGCCGAGGCGGGCGAGGAATTGCGGGGCGAGTTCGAGCGCATGGCGACGGTCGGCGGCACGTCGCGCGACTACGGGCTCAAGGTGCAGTCGCACCCGACCATGCTCGTGACCTCGCGGGTGAAGATGCGCCACGGCACGGAGATGCGGCTGTCCTACGCCGGCACGGTCTCGGAGACGACCGTGTTCGACACAGGGGCGGGCGTGCGCCGGCGCAACCTCGCGGCGACGGGGCGGCTCCTCGCCCGGCTGGGGCCGCCGACGCCGCACCGGAAGCGCGACAACGTGCTGTTCTGGCCCGACATGCAAGCGGCCACGGTCCTGGAGTTCCTCGACGCCTTCGCCACCCACCCGGAGGCCCCTAAGGCGCACAGCGGCCTCCTGCGCCAGTTCATCCAGGCCCAGAACGCGATCGGCGAACTGACGGAATGGAGCATCGCCGTGCTGCCGGGCGGCGAGGCGCCGGTCCGTCTCGCCTCGTTCGACGTGCCGATGGTGCGGCGGGCCTGCAAGCCGGGCACCGAGCAGGCGCCGGCGGCTGGCCGCTACGTCGTCCGGCGCCTGCTCTCGCCGCGCGACGAGGGGCTGGACCTGGACGAGGCGGCGTGGCGGCAGGCGCTCGCCGACACGGTGGAGGGCTGGGAGCGGGCGGGGGGCGAAGCCACGGGGCGCGACCGACCCGCCATGCCCTCGGGCGAGGGCTTTCGCAAGAGCCGTTCCCGCAACAGGGGCCTGCTGCTGATCTACCCGCTCAACCCCTCGGCCGCGGGCGGCGGGGTTCCCTTCGTCGGCATCGGCCTGAGCTTCCCGTCGAGCGACAGCGCCCGCACGGTGAGCTACCGGGTCAACAACGTCTACTGGCAGCAGGAACTCGAGGACGCGGCGTGACGGCGCTGGAGGCGGTCTGGGACGAACTGGCGCGGCAGGGAACGGGGGGGCGGGGCTGGCTCACCCGCCGCCTGCATCCCGCCTCGCCCTGCCCGGTCTTCGCCGCGGTCGTCGGCGACACGGGGCAGCCGGCGATCCTGCTCGACGTGGAGACCCGCAGCCTGCCGCCCGCGTCCGACCTGCCGGCGGCGCGCGGCTTCGAGGTCGGGGTCGCGGTCCAGCGGCCCGGACCCGGCGGCCGGCTCTGGCTCGCGCTCACGCTCACCGACCCGGGCGAGAGGACCCTCTTCGGTGCGCTGGCCGGCTGGGAGGGGCCGGAAGGCGGCCTGCACGACTGGCGGCGTGACGGGGTGGCGGTCGAGGTCAAGGGAACCACCGCCGACCCGCCCTTGACCTTCGGCGTCTCGCACGCCGCCCAGCTCGACGAGACCCGGGTCGACCACCTGCTGGTGTGCCACCACGCGCTGATCGAGGGCGACGAGGGCGACGAGGGCGACCGGAGCCTGACCCGGCTCGTCGGGGAGATCGAGGAGGGCCTGCAGGGCGACGGCGCCGCCCGCGACGTGCTCGCCCGGCGGCTGCTGCACGCGGGCTACCACGCGAGTGCGGGCGCCCGCTACGAGCGGCGGCGGTTCTGCCTCAAGACGCGCCGGACGTTCCGGGTGCAAGACGGCTTCCCCCGCCTGCGGCCCGACGACCTGCCCGCCGGCATCGCCGCCTGCGTCTACAGCGTGACCCTCGCCGCCTGCCTGCCGTTCGCGATCGACGGCGCCGGGCTCGTCACCCTCCTGCAAGGAACCGCGACCCGATGAGCGACGAGCACGAACTGGGGGCCTTCATCCGGGGCACGGGCGGCGAGATCGACGACCGTTGCGGCGAGACGGGGGACTTCAGGGAGAACGTCTTCACCGCCTGGGTGGCGGAGTACCTGGAGGAGGCCGGCATCACCGCCGGCGTCTCGTGCGTCTTCCACGAGAGCCGGGCCGGGCAGGGACTGGCCCGGATCAACGGCTACGCGCTCGACGAGGAGGAACGGCGGCTCGACCTCCTCGCCACCCTCTTCCAGGACGCGACGACGCCCGTGACGGTGCCGACGGCCGACATGGCAAGGGCCGCGGGGCAGGCGGCGCGCTTCTTCGGTGCCGCCCTCAAGGGCCTCGACGAACGTCTGGAGCCCGGCTCCGAGGCGGCGGCGATGGCGCGGCAGATCCGCGACGCCGGCGGCTGGCTGAAGGACGTGCAGGTTCGCCTCCTGACCGACGGCCGCAGCGCCGCGAGGGGGGTGAAGCCGCTCCGGGTGGGGGACTGGACGCTGCACTTCGACATCTGGGACATCGAGCGGCTGTTCCGCGCCATGCAAGCGGGACGGCCGCAGAGCGAGATCGCCATCGACCTGGAGGAGCACGGCGGCGCGATTCCCTGCCTGCCCCTGCCGCAAGCGGCGGACGCCTACGCCGCCTACCTCGCCGTCCTGCCGGGCGAGCTGCTGTACCGGCTCTACGAGCGCTACGGGGCGAGGCTGCTCGAACTCAACGTGCGCTCCTTCCTGTCGGCCAGGGGCAAGGTCAACAAGGGCATCCGCGAGACGCTGAGAAAGGAGCCGGAGCGGTTCCTCGCCTACAACAACGGGCTCGTCATGACGGCGGACGCGGTCGAGCTGACGACCCTTCCCGACGGACGACCCGCCATCCGCGGCATGAGGGGCCTGCAGATCGTCAACGGCGGCCAGACCACGGCCTCCGTTCACCGGGCGCGCAAGGTCGACCGCAGCGACATCGGCCGGGTGCTGGTGGCGGCCAAGATCGCGGTGATCGACCCGGCCCACCAGGAGGCGATGGTCAAGGACATCTCCCGCCACGCCAACACCCAGAACGTCGTCCAGGTGGCGGACTTCTCGGCCAACGAGGCGTTCCACGTCGCGCTGGAGCGGCTCTCGCGGGGCGTGTGGTGTCCGGGCGAGCGGGGACGCTGGTTCTACGAGCGCGCGCGGGGGCAGTATCAGGTCGAGAAGGCGCAGGCCGAGGCGACCACGACGGGCAGGCGCAAGTTCAAAGAGCAGACCCCGCCGGCGCGCCGCTTCGTCAAGACCGACGTCGCCCGCTACCGGCACGCCTGGGAGCAGAAGCCCTACCTCATCGCCAGAGGGTCCCAGAAGAACTTCGACGTCTTCATGCAGGACCTGAAGGCGCGCAAGGGGGACTGGGTGCCGGACGAGGCGTGGTACCGCGACCTCATCGCTGTGGCGATCCTCTATCGTGCCGTCGAGACGGTGGTGCGCAAGTCGCCGATCGCCGCCTACCGCGCCAACGTCGTGGCCTACACGGTCTGCGCCGTCGTCGACCGCTCGGGCAGCGGCCTCGGCCTGGAGCGGGTCTGGAGGGAGCAGGCGCTTTCGCCGGAGTTGACCGGGATGCTGCGCGACTGGGCGCCCCGCGTCCATAGGGCGATCGTCGAGAGCGCGCAGGGCCGCAACGTTACCGAGTGGGCGAAGAAGGAGGGCTGCTGGGAGAGGGTCAGGAGCCTCGACCTGCCCTTCCCGGCGCCCCTGCCGCCGGAACTCGCGGTGCGGTCGGCCTCGGCGCCGGGCCAGACGACGCGCCGCGACGGCTCGCTCGCGGCGGACGACCTCGACAACATGGCCTGCTGCAAGCGCCTGAGCGGCGAGGCGTGGCTGAAGGTCTCGGCCGAGGGCCAGCGGCGGGGCGTGCTCCAGCCCTGGGAGGCGCAGCTCGCCGTGACCTTGAGCGGGCTCGCCGCACACGGCTGGCAGAAGGGCCTGTCGCCGCGTCAGGCCCTGCACGGCGCCAGGATCGCCCGCCTCGCCGAGCAGGCGGGGATCATCGGCGACGGGCTAACGATCTGATGGGGCCATTGTTGAGAGCATGACGGGACGACGCTGGAGATCGAGGCGACGCACCCGGGGCGCGGCCCTCGACGCGATGGAGGCGGCGGGGGCGATCGACGTCCACGCCGCCGCCGCGATCCGCCTGCTGATCTTCACCGGCGCGCGGCGGGGCGAGATCCTGGCGCTGCGCTGGGCTTGGATCGACGAGACGGCCGGGGTGGCGCGGCTGCCCGACAGCAAGACGGGCAAGAAAATTCTCCACCTGCCGCCCCCGGCCCTGGAGGTGCTGGCGCGCCTGCCGCGGCTCGAAGGCAACGCGCACGTGGTCTGCGGCAAGAAGCCGGGTGCGGCACTGGTCGGGCTGCCCCACATCTGGGAGCGGGTTCGGCGGCAGGCCGGTCTTGAGGGCGTCCGGCTCCACGACCTACGGCATTCGTTCGCCTCGGCCGCCGCCAACGCCGGCACCTCGCTTCTGGTCATCGGCAAGCTCTTGGGGCACACCCAATACGCCACGACGCAGCGCTACGCCCACCTCGCGGCCGACCCAATCCGGCTCGCCGGCGCGAGCACGGCGGCGTCGATCGCCGCCGCGTTCCAGGATGGCAAGGGCGGCGGCTAGACCAAGGGGCCAGCCTCATGCCACCACGTTCGGGGGCGCCGACCCTGGCGCTCGTCGTCGAGCAGCTCGGGCTCAGGCCCGACCTGCTGGTGCGCTACGGCGAGGCGATCGAGGCAAGCCGGAAGCTCTGGCGCCACGACCCCGACCGCTACCTCGACCTCGTCGTGGGGCTGCTCATGGCCTGCGAGGCGGCGCGGGCGTGGCAGGGGTGCGACGACCCGAACGCCCGCCATCGCCGCCGCGACCGTGCCTACCTTAAGGACCTGCCCGAAGCCGAAGCCGCGCTCAAGACGCTGCGCAGTTTCATCGCGCGGCACGGGTCGATTGCCGATTATGCCATTCTTCACGCGATGCTTGATGCCAAGGCGGAAGGGTTTGCGTTGGACTGGGATCAGGTCACGACAACCCGACCGGCGGTGATGCTCGTTCGTCTGCTGACCATCCTGGGCAAGCAACTGCGTACAGGGGCGCCTGTGCGCCGCGGTGCCTTCGCGCATCGGATGCAAGAGGGTTGCCTGCTCTTTCCGCGCCCGCGCGACGAGCAGGACCGGAACCTGCCCGACCCGGCCTGGACCGGCCTCGTCTTCAACTTGCTCTACCTGATCCGTCGATACACGGCGGGGCGCATGGGCGAGGAGCGCCGCTACTACGGCACCGACTTCCACATGCCGGACATCGGCAAGCCTGCTTGGCCGGTCGTCATCGCCTTCGTCGATGCCGCGCTCGGCACCTATACCGAGGACGTTAAAAGCGCCGAGCGCCGGTTCCGGCTGTGGCTCAAGGACAATCCATACGTCCAGCTGAGGCCGTGGCCAGAAGGGGAAGGTTCTAGCTCTGATTTATCTCCAGAACCTTCCCTGCCACCATTCGCCTCATGGCCCATAAGGAAGCCGACAACCACGTGAGTTGAAGGCAAGACAATGACGGATCGAACTGTTCTCTACCTTCCCGAGGGCGAGGCGGCTGCGCTCGTCCGGCTAAGCCGCCGCACCTTACAGCGTATGCGCCGGACGGGGGCAGGCCCCGATTACTGCAAGGTCGGCAAACGGGTCCTCTACGCCCGTGATACGCTCCTTGCTTGGATCGAGCGGCACCGTTGCGCAAGCACGGCCGAGGCCGACCGGCGCGCGGCCGCGGCTTAGGCACCCTCGCGGCGACGGTAGGAGTCGCACGCACGGGCGATCCCGCTCGGCCCTGCCCCCTGCCCCATGTTTCCTCCCCTCGCGCCGCACGGCGCCGGACGACGTGGTGCCGGCCCGCGCGGCATGACCCAAGGATCATCAGGTGACCTACGATCACGACGCGGCCGCGCCCGACGCGACCGCCGCTCCCCACGCCTGTCCCGACGCCGACCCAACGCCCGCCGCCGGCACCCTCGTCCTCCCGCCCGCGACCGCGCTCGAAACCGTCAGGGGCGCGTTGCCCGACAACTGGCCTACGTTGGGCGCGCTCCACGGCCTCTTCGGCGACGCGCTCGTCCCGGTCACACCGCCAGGGTGCCACCTCTCGCCCCGCTCCAGCCTCAAGGCCGACGACAGGGGCAAGGTGCCGGGGAGGCTCCGCCAGGACGGCTGGGTCGGCCTGGACATGAACAAGTTCACGATGACCCCCGACCTGCTGCGCCGCGTCGGCCACTGGAGGGCGAATGTCGGCGTCAAGTCGGCGAAGTTCCCGGCCTTCGACATCGACATCGACGACCTGGACCGCGCCGACCTCGTCGAGGCGCTGGTCGCCCTCGGACGCGGGGCCGTCGCCCCCTCGGGCCTGTGCCCGCCGCGCCGCACCGGCAACGCGCCTAAGACGTTATCCGTACCGAACGCCCGCTCGACTGCTTCAAGGTACGGCTTGTGCCCATCCGTTGTTAGCTGGACGCGCGTGCTAAGGCGGTCCCGAAGATCGTCCATAAGGGTGTAAAGGGCGGATTGAACGTGT
>JAGRGG010000229.1 GCA_020445645.1 Geminicoccaceae bacterium
CGCGCCGGCGGACGCGAAGCGTGATCCTAGAACCCTTCGTAGATCGGGAACCGCCCGCAGAGCCCCTCGACCTTGCGGCGCACCCCGGCCTCGACCGTCTCGTTGCCGTCGATGCCGTTCTGGGCGAGGCCGTCGAGCACGTCGGCGATCAGGTTGCCGATCTCGCGGAACTCGGCGGCGCCGAAGCCGCGCGTCGTGCCGGCGGCGGTGCCGAGGCGGATGCCGGAGGTTATCATCGCCTTCTCGGGGTCGAAGGGGATGCCGTTCTTGTTGCAGGTGATGTTGGCGCGCTCCAGGGCCACCTCGGCGTCGCGGCCCGTGACCTTCTTGGGGCGCAGGTCGACCAGCATCAGGTGGTTGTCGGTGCCGCCCGAGACGATGTCGCAGCCCCGCTCCATCATGACGGCGGCGAGCGCCTTCGCGTTCTCGACGATCTGGCGGACGTAGGACTTGTACTCGGGACGTAGCGCTTCCCCGAACGCCACCGCCTTCGCCGCGATGACGTGCATGAGGGGGCCGCCCTGGAGGCCGGGGAAGACGGCGGAGTTGAACTTCTTGCCCAGATCCTCGTCGTTCGAGAGGATGAGCCCGCCGCGCGGGCCGCGCAGGGTCTTGTGGGTCGTCGTCGTCACGACGTGGGCGTGGGGGAGCGGCGAGGGGTGGACGCCGGCGGCGACGAGGCCCGCGATGTGCGCCATGTCGACGAAGAGGTACGCGCCGACCTTGTCCGCGATGGCGCGAAAGCGCGCGAAGTCGATGACGCGGGAATAGGCGGACGCGCCGGCGATGATCATCTTCGGCTTGCGCTCGTTCGCCAAACGCTCGACCTCGTCGTAGTCGATGCGAGCGTCGTCCTTGCGAACGCCGTACTGCACAGCGTCGAACCACTTGCCCGACTGCGCCACCTTGGCGCCGTGGGTGAGGTGGCCGCCCGCCGCGAGGCCCATGCCGAGGATGGTGTCGCCCGGCTGGAGGAGGGCCATCATGACGGCGCCGTTCGCCTGCGCGCCGGAGTGCGGCTGGACGTTGGCGTAGGCGCAGCCGAACAGCTCCTTCACCCGGTCGAGGGCCAGCTGCTCCGCCACGTCGACGAACTCGCAGCCGCCGTAGTAGCGCTTCCTCGGGTAGCCTTCGGCGTACTTGTTGGTGAGCACCGAGCCCTGCGCCTCCAGGACGGCGCGGCTGACGATGTTTTCCGACGCGATCAGCTCGATCTGGTCCTGCTGGCGCCCCAGCTCGTCCCGGATCGCCTCGTAGAGGTCCGGGTCGCTCTGGGCGAGCCCCTCGGTGAAAAACCCGTCCTGGTGCGTCGCCGCTTTGGCCTGTTCCATCCTCAACACTCCACGAGATTGACGGCAAGACCCCCCTGCGAGGTCTCCTTGTACTTGGCGCTCATGTCGCGTCCAGTCTCTCGCATCGTCATGATGACCTTGTCGAGCGAGACGTGGTGCTGCCCGTCGCCCTTGAGCGCGAGCCGGGCCGCGTTGATCGCCTTGATGGCGCCCATCGTGTTGCGCTCGATGCAGGGGATCTGGACGAGCCCGCCGATGGGGTCGCAGGTGAGCCCCAGATTGTGCTCCATGCCGATCTCGGCCGCGTTCTCGACCTGGGCGTTGCTGCCCCCCGTGACCGCACATAGGCCGGCGGCGGCCATCGAACAGGCGACGCCGACCTCGCCCTGGCAGCCGACNNCAGCCGACCTCGGCCGCCGAGATCGACGCGTTCTCCTTGTAGAGCATCCCGATCGCCGCCGCCGTGAGGAGGAAGCGCTCGACCCCCTCGTCGGAGGCGCCCGGCACGAAGCGGGTGTAGTAGGCGAGCACGGCCGGGATCACCCCCGCCGCCCCGTTGGTCGGCGCCGTGACCACCCGCCCGCCGGCCGCGTTCTCCTCGT
>JAGRGG010000046.1:0-7781 GCA_020445645.1 Geminicoccaceae bacterium
GGCCGGGCTTCCAACGCGGGCCACTGGACGTGTGGACGAACCTGAGCCGGAGGTGCGAAGCGGCGAGTTGGACCATGACCAAGTGGCTCGCGGCGGTCTTGTCATAGCGGGTGGCGACGGCGCGGAACGGCTTGAGCCGGTTGACCAGCCGCTCGACGCGGTTCCTTGGCCGGCACCCCTTGCGGTCGAGCGCGAGCGGCTGCTTGCGGGTCGGGTTGGAAGCGATCACCGGCAGCACGCCTTGCAGCAGCAGGTCCTGCCGGATCCGATCGGCGTCGGAGCCGGTGTCGCCGATCGGGCGGCGCGTGCCCAGCACCCTGTCCTCGACCAAGGCCCCAAACGTGCGGGCTTCGTGCGTCTGCCAGGGCGTGAGGACGATGGCCAGCGCCAAGCCGTTGGCGTCGCAGCGCAGGTGCAGCTTGGTCGAGAAGCCTTTGCGCAAGCGTCCCAGCGCCTGCCCGTCCTGCCCTCCTTTGCAACGGCCGCGTGCTGGTGGGCGCGGACGTCGGTGGCGTGGCGTCGAACATCCGCAGCCGCTCCTCGTCCACACCGCTTTCGACCAGGGCCGCGAAGGTCGCCTCGAACACGCCTAAATCGCGCCAGCGGGCGAAGCGCCGCCACCACCTTGCCGTACCGCCTGGGAACCGCCCGCCGGCGCGCGTCCTCGCGGGCCCGCCAGAGGATGCCCGTCGGTTCTCGTGCCCAGGCCGGCCGCGCCCTATCGCCAGCAGCGGCTCGACCAGCCCCCATCCCGCGTCCGTCAGATCACCCCGCGCCACTTCATGCTCCCGCCGCAGCAAAAGCAGGAGAACCGCCCGGCACCACCGTCGTGCCCTTCCTCCACACGCCCTAGTCGTACCCAGCCGCTCCTCGGCTTGGCACGGACGTTGCAAATCATCTCGGCAAAGATGAAAGCAGAAAAAAAGAAGGCCCGCGCCCGCGCCCGCGAAGCGCAATCTTTCACCCCGGCTTGGCGCGCACCGCCGTTTGTGCTTTGTCCCCACACGGATGCGGAGGGTCGAGGATGACGGGACGGATGGTGGGCGCGGCGTGCGTGGCGCTGCTGCTGGCGGCAGGGGCGGCGCGGGCGGAGGACACGCTGTCGGTGGGAATGGTGCTGGAGCCGCCCGTGCTCGATCCGACGGCGAGTGCTGCCGCCGCCGTGGACGAGATCGTGTACGCCAACGTCTTCGAGGGGCTAGTGCGGATCGGGCCAGACGGGGGGGTGCGGCCGGGACTGGCGCGGTCCTGGACGGTGGACGGGACGGGCACGGTCTACACGTTCGATCTGGAAGAGAACGTTCTTTTCCAGGACGGGACGGGGTTCGACGCCGACGACGTGCTGTTCACGTTCAAGCGGGCGATGGCGCCGGACAGCACCAATGCGCAAAAGACGATCTTCGATCCGATCGAGAAGGTCGAGGCCCTCGACCCCGACACGGTCAGGATCACGCTCAAGGAATCTCGCAGCGACTTCCTCTTCAACATGGGACAAGGCGACGCGGTCATCGTCGCCGAGGAGAGCGCCAAGGACAACCGTACCCACCCGGTCGGGACGGGCCCCTTCAAGGTGGTCGAGTGGCGCAAAGGCGATTCGGTGCGGCTGCAACGGCGGGACGACTACTGGGGCGAGCCCGTGGCGTTGCGCGAGGTGACGTTCCACTTTATCGCCGACCCGACGGCGGCGTCGAGCGCGATGCTGGCGGGCGACGTCGACGCCTACCCGAACTTCCCGGCGCCAGAGAGCCTGGACCTTTTGAAGACCGACCCCCGGCTCAAGGTCGTCGTTGGCACGACTGAGGGCGAGACGATCCTCGCCATCAACAACCGCCGCCCTCCCTTGAACGACGTGCGGGTGCGCCGCGCCATCTCTTACGCGATCGACCGGCAGGCCGTGATCCAGGGCGCCTATTTCGGCTACGGCACGCCGATCGGCTCGCACTTCGCCCCGCACGACCCGGCCTACGTCGACCTTACCGGGCTTTACCCGCACGACTTCGCCAAGGCGCGAGATCTTCTGAAGGAGGCCGGGGTCGAGAACCTCAAGCTCACCATGAAGCTGCCGCCGCCGTCCTACGCGAGGCGGGGCGGAGAGATCGTCGCCGCCGAACTGAAGGAGGCCGGGATCGAGGTCGAGGTCGTCGCCGTCGAATGGGCGCAGTGGCTGGAGCAGGTGTTCCAGAACCACGACTTCGACCTCACGATCGTCTCGCACACTGAACCCCGCGACATCAACATCTACGCCCGTGACGACTACTATTTCGGCTACGACAGCCAAGCCTTCAAAGACCTGATGGCCAAAGCCGACGCCGCGACCGATGTGAAGACGCGTGACGACTTCCTAAAGCAGGCGCAGCGCAAGATCGCCGAGGACGCGGTCAACGCCTTCCTGTTCCAGTTGCCGAAGCTGGGGGTCTGGAACGCCAGGGTCGAAGGGCTCTGGACCAACAGCCCGATCCAGGCGAACGACCTCACGGCGGTGCATTGGGCGGAATAGGACACGCTTCGCGTCCGCTGCGCGGGGCTTTTCTCTTTCCTTTTTCATCCGTTAGCCGTGCCTTGCACGGGCGCCCGTGCAAGGCACGGCTAACGGATGAAAAAGGAAAAAAAGAAGGCCCCGCGCCAGCGGACGCGAAGCGTATACTGCCGTGAACACCACGCCAGCCCTCGTCCTGCGGCGCCTGATCGGTCTCGCCACAACGCTGTTGCTGGCGGCGTTCGTCGTCTTCGCCGTGCTCTCGGTTCTGCCGGGCGATCCGGCCGCCGTGATGCTGGGAGTAGGCGCGCGGCCGGACACGCTGGCGGCGCTTCGAGCCGAGATGGGACTGGACCGGCCTGTGGCGGTTCGTTTTGTTTCCTGGACTGGTGGGCTGTTCGTGGGGGATTTCGGGGTCAGTCATACTTACGGCGTGCCGGTTCTGGACCTCGTGCTGGAGCGGGCGGCGGTGAGCCTGCCGCTCGCCTTGCTGGCGGCGGGGGGTGCGGTGTTCGTCGGGGTGCCTCTGGGGGCGCTGGCCGCGTCGCAGCGGGGGGGCGTGCTCGACACCGTTCTCATGGCGCTGGCGCAGGTGGGGATCGCCGTGCCCAGCTTCTGGCTCGCGATCATGCTGAGCCTGGTGTTCGCCGTCGGGCTCGACTGGCTGCCGGCGGGGGGGTTTCCGGGCTGGGAGGCCGGGGTCTGGCCGGGGCTTCGGGCGCTTTTCCTCCCGGCGCTGGCGCTCGCCTTGCCGCAAGGCGCGGTGCTGGCGAGGGTGGCGCGCTCGGCGGTCCTGGAGGCGCTGCATCAGGACTACGTGCTTACCGCCCGGATGAAGGGGCTCTCTAAGGGGGCGGCGCTGTGGCGGCACGCCTTGCCGAACGCGCTCATTCCGGTGGCGACGGTGCTGGGGCTACAACTCGCCTTCCTGCTGACGGGGGCCATCGTCGTCGAGAACGTGTTCTACCTGCCGGGGGTCGGGCGGCTCCTGTTCCAGGCTATCGCCCAGCGCGACCTGATCACGGTGCAGGGGATCGTCGTCCTCGTCGTCACGGCGGTGGTGTGCATCAACTTCGTCGTCGACCTTACCTACCTCTGGCTCGACCCGAGGCTACGGACCCGTGGCGCGTAGGCTGGCATTTTGGCTCGGCGGCGGGCTCACTTCGGCATTGGTCCTCACGGCCCTGCTCGGCGCCGTCTGGACCCCCTACCCGATCGACGCGGTCGCCGTCGTGGAGCGGCTGCAAGCGCCCTCCCCCCTCCACCCGTTCGGTACCGACCAGCTCGGCCGCGACATGCTCTCGCTGCTGATGGCGGGGGCGGGCACCTCGCTCCTCGTGGCCGCCGCCGCCGTCGCCGCCGGGGCGGGGTTCGGCGTGCCGCTCGGCCTCCTCGCCGCCTTTCGGGGCGGGGTCGCCGACGAGGCGGTGATGCGCCTCTCCGATTTGGCGCTCGCCTTTCCGGCGCTCCTCACCGCCGCGATGATCGCGGCGACCTACGGCCCCGGCGTCCTCGACGCGGTCGTCGCCATCGCCATTTTCAACGTCCCTGTCTTCGCCCGCCTCGCCCGCTCGCTCGCTTTGCCACTTACGGGCCGGGCCTTCGTCCAAGCGGGCTACCTCGCGGGCAAGGACGCCTTGGGGGTGGTCGTCGTCCACGTCCTGCCGAACGTCGCCTCCCTCCTCGTCGTCCAGGCGGCGATCCAGCTCGCCTTCGCGCTCCTGGCCGAGGCGTCGCTCTCCTATCTCGGCCTCGGCGTCCAGCCGCCGGGCGCCAGTTGGGGCCGGATGCTGGGCGAGGCGCAGACCTACATGCGCCTCGCCCCGCACGTCGTCCTGTTCCCCGGCCTCGCCATCGTGCTGGCGGTGATGGGGCTGAACCTCTTGGGCGACGGGCTGCGCGACCGGCTCGACCCCCGGCTCTGGGAGGGATCTTGAGCCTCCTGGAGGTCCGGGGCCTCCGGCTCGACCTGCCGGCGCCTTCGGGGGCGATCCGGGTGCTGCGCGGGGTCGATCTCTCGATCGAGCCGGGCGGCAGCCTCGCCGTCGTCGGCGAATCGGGGGCGGGCAAGTCGATGCTGGCGCTGACGCTCCTCGGCCTCCAGCCGGAAGGCGCCGACGTCCGGGGCAGCATCCGCCTGCTCGGGCGGGAGTGCGTCGGGATCGGCGACCGGGCGATGCGACGGATGCGGGGCGGGGGGATCGCAATGGTCTTCCAGGAGCCGCAGGGCGCGCTCAACCCGGTGATGACGATCGGCCGGCAGGTGGCGGAAGGGCCGCGCCGCCGGGGGCTCGGGCGGGGGGCGGCGCGGGCGCTGGCGGGGGAGGCGCTGGCCAGGGTCGGGCTCGATCCGGCGCGCTACCCCCTGGACCTCTACCCGCACCAGCTTTCGGGCGGGCAGCGGCAGCGGGTGATGATCGCCCTTTGCCTCGCCATGCGGCCGAAGCTCCTGGTCGCCGACGAGCCGACGACGGCGCTCGACGCCACCGTGCAGGCGGGGGTGCTGGCGCTGCTCCGGGACCTCGCCGAGGGGGAGGGCATGGGCCTCCTCCTCGTCACCCACGACCTCGCCGTCGCCGCCGCGATGACCGAAAGGGTCGCCGTGCTCTACGCAGGACACATCGTCGAGACCGGGCCGACGGCGGCGGTGTTCGCCCGCCTCGCCCACCCCTACACCCGCGCCCTCGCCGCCGCCCGGCCGGGCCTCGACGGCGGGGGCGGGGTGCCGATCGGCGGGCGGATGCCGTCGCCCCGCAACGTGCCGCCCGGCTGCCCGTTCGCGCCGCGCTGTCCCCGCGCCGACGACCGTTGCCGGGCCGAGATGCCGCCGCTCGCGGCGGGGGCGGACGGCCACGCGGTCGCCTGCTTCCACCCGCATGGACGCGGGACGTGACGGGGCCGCTGCTCCGGATCGAGGGGCTGACGAAACGCTACCGCCCGCCCTCGCCTTTGCCCTTCCTGAACGGCCCGCCGCGCACCGTCCTGGATGCGGCCTCCTTCACGCTTGCCCCCGGCGAGGCGCTGGGGATCGTCGGCGGCTCCGGCTCGGGCAAGTCGACCCTGGCGCTGTGCGGCGTCGGCCTCCTCCGCCCGGACGCGGGCCGGGTGGTCTTCGCGGGCCGCGACGTGACGGGGGAGCGGGCGCCGCCGGGGATGCAGATGGTGTTCCAGGACCCTAAGGCCTCGCTCGATCCCAGGCGTCGGATCGCGGCCATCGTCGGCGAGCCTTTGCGCCCGGCCAAGGGCGAGCGGGAGGGGTTGGTGGCGGAGGCGCTGGGTGAGGTCGGGCTCGACCCCGCGGTCGGCGGACGCCTGCCGCACGAGCTTTCGGGGGGGCAGCGCCAGCGGGTCGCCATCGCCCGGGCGCTCGTGGCCCGGCCTCGCCTCGTCTGGCTCGATGAGCCCGTCTCCGCCCTCGACGTCTCGGTCCAGGCGCAGGTGCTGGCCCTCCTGTGGTCGCTGCGCGAACGGCACGGGCTCGCCTACATCCTCATCAGCCACGACCTCGCCGTCGTCGCCCGGACGACCGAGCGGCTCGTCGTCATGGAGGGGGGCCGGATCGTGGAAGCGGGGACTACGGCGGAGGTGCTGGCCCGGCCCTGCCACCCCTATACGCAAACCCTCCTCGACGCCGTGCTCCCCTTCGACCCGAAGGCGGCGAAGGCCCGGCTGGAACGCTTCAGGCGAGACCGTCCCAGAGGAGCTTGAAGCCTGTGAGCAGGACGAAGAGGTAGCAAAGCCGGTAGAACAGCGTCTCGGCGACCCGTTTGTGCAGCCATACGCCAAGCCCTATGCCGAGGGCGGCGAGGGGCGACAGGATGAGCGAATCGATGAGGTTGGTGCGGTCGAACAGGCCGAGCCAGAGGTAGGGAATCAGCTTGAGCGCGTTGATCGCGGCGAACAGCACGACCATTGTGCCGACGAACACGGTCTTGTCGGGCTTGAGCGGCAACAGATAGAAATTCGCTGGCGGGCCGCCCGAGTGGGCGAGCGTACTCGTGAAGCCCGCGACCCCGCCCCAGAACGCCGCCGGCCCCGGTCTGTGGGTACGCCGCACCGCCCGCACCGCCGGCCGCAGGAAGTAGTTCAAGGTGAAGCCGATGGCGATAAGCCCCAAAAGGAGGCGCACGGCACGGTCCGGCAGGTAGCCGAACGCGAACGAGGCGGCGGCGATGCCGAGCACGGCCCCCGGCAGCATCGCCCTGATGATCCCTCGGTCCCAGCGCCTCCGGTAGACGGCGAGCCCGATCAGGTCCATCAGCACGAGGAGCGGCAAGAGCACCCCCGCCGCCTTGGCCGGGCTGACGACGAGCGACATGAGCGGCACGGCGACGATGCCGAGCCCGCCCCCGAAACCGCCCTTCGAGACGCCGAAGACGAGCACGGCCGGGATGGCGACGAGGTAGAAGGCGAGGCTTTCCAAAGAAGGGGGTCCGATACGCTTCGCGTCCGCGGCGCGGGGCTTCTTTTCTCTTTTTCGTCCGTTGGTTCGGGAGTGATTTCAGCGCTGGTGCCCATTCGGGCAGCAGCTTACAAAAAAGGTCCCGCGCCAGCGGACGCGAAGCGTCGCTACATCCCCGCCACGTCCTTCAGCGCCTTCAGGTTCCACGACTTCAGCAGGTCGACGAGAACGTCGTCATTGTCGAGGTTGTGGCCGGTGAGTTGGATCATGCCGCGCCCATTGCCGACCATGAAGGTGAGCTCCTTGCTGTCAGTATCGAGGATGGCGTTGTCGCGGCCGATCCGGATGCGCTTCATGTTGGGCTGGGCGGCGAGGATCGCTGGGTTCGAGAACATGGCGCCGAGCGTCTGGATCATCGGGTTATCGATCATAAGCTGGGCGTCGATCGTGGCGTCGCCGTCCGTCTTCTTGTAGGCGCGGCTGAGGGTGGTGCCGCCGCCCAGGAAGGCCATCCCCTCGGCCTCGCTGGCGTCCTCGGCCTCCCAGCCGGCGGGCGGCGGGGGGAAGGTCTTGACGTAGCGCCCGGCGAGCTGGGAACGGATGGCGTTGATGACGAACTGCAATTCGGTGATCGTGCCGGCGAGGTCGCCCTCCTTGTAGTAGCCGAGCGCCGTGTCGACCTGATCCTCGATCTCGTCGGCGAGTGCCGCCGGAGGCGACAGCGCAAGCAGCGCCAGCGCCGAGGCGAAAGCGATCGTTCGGTACATGAGACGTGCCTCCCTTTTGATCTTGCAGCTTGCGCCCGCCCCCTCGCCGGCGTCAAGCCATCCCCCGCTTGCAAGCACCCCGCGATCCCGCTAGATGAGGCCACCGCCTGCGGAGGGGTGCCGGAGTGGTCGATCG
>JAGRGG010000046.1:7818-8227 GCA_020445645.1 Geminicoccaceae bacterium
GTTCGAATCCCACCCCCTCCGCCAACACGCTCTAACTGCCTGCAGCACAACGATAATTTTCTTGTGGACCCTCGCGGAGTCCACACGGAGAGTCCACGGCGGCCGACACGCGCGCTCAGCGAAGGGCGCAAGGCGTGTCGACGAACCTCTACCTGCGTAGGATCAAAGGCCGCTACGTCTTCAGGCGGCGCGTGCCGCATGACCTCGTCGATGCCATCGGCAAGCGGGAGATCGTCCGCTCGCTCGGCACGACGGGCTTTGCCAGGGCGCGCGAGCGGGCACGGGCGTTGGCGCACGAGAGCGACGCCCTCTTCGCGCGGTAGCGCGGGCAAGCGATCATGGCGACGCCAGCGGCTCGCGTCGAGCCGCATCGGCCACTAAAAGCCCCCCGACAAGCCGGTCCGCTCTG
>JAGRGG010000230.1 GCA_020445645.1 Geminicoccaceae bacterium
TCCGCCGACGCCACGCCGTCCGGCGCGGGCGCCATCCAGGCGATTTTCCCGACGCCGGGCGGGCGGCCCGCCCACCACCCGGCCCTCGGACCACGATGCCGGCAAAAAGGTCAGCGGGATCGGACGGCGTCCCGTCGTCGACCCAAGGGGCCTGCCCTCGAGCGTCGGGGGCCACAGCGCCGGCGTGCGGGACCGCGGACGGCGGCGTGGCCCGTTCGTCGAGAAGCCGTCCGGCGACGGCGGCTATGCCGGCGGCACGTTCGCCGACGGTGCGGCCAAAACGGGCGCTCGGCGGGTCGGGGGCGTGGCCGGGCCCAAGGGGCGGCGGGGTCTTGCCGTGCTTCCCCGACGCCGGCCCGACGCCGGCCCGACGCCGGGGCGTCGAGCGCACGGCCCGGCTGGCGCCGGTGCTTGGGACACCGCGTCGAACCCTCTTGTGCCCGGCAGATGACGACGAACTGGGCACCAATCTCGCCCGCCCGCCGCTACGCCTATCGAGGTCATCAAGGCCAAGCCGTCGGAGCCCTTGGCATCCCCAACGGGAATCGAACCCGTGTCTTCACCTTGAAAGGGTGATGTCCTAACCGCTAGACGATGGGGACGTAGGGGTTGACCTAGCCAAGAATGGGTTGAATGGCAAGGGTCGGCGGGGGACGCACGGCCGAAGGCCAAGGTGTTTGACAGATCGACGCCCGAAACGGGATGGCGCTGGTCCGGCAGCATCGGCGTTGCGCTTATGGCCTTTGCCGCGGGCGGCGCCGCTCGGCTATGCCTGATCTGGTCCGTACCCGGACGGACCGAGAAAAACCATGCTCGTCCAACCGCTTCGCGCCGACAGGCGGTTTCCCTTGTACCGGTCGCTACCTCGTCCGCCACCGGCGGTGGAGAGGCTCATCCGTCCTCGTGCTCGACGTCGAGCGAGGAGACCTGACGGCTGACGTACATCTGGTCGCCCATCAGATCCATGAGCCGGAACTGGGTCTCGACGAAGTCGACGTGCCCCTCCTCGTCCTCGAGGATCTCCGCGAACAGGTTGAAGCTGCCGATGTCGCCCGCCTCCCGGCATTCGTCGGCGGCCTTGGCGTAGTAGGCGCGGGCCTCGGTCTCCATCCTGAGCTGGCGCTCGAAGATCGCGCGCACGGTGCCGTCCCGGCCGATCTCGTCCAGGGTCCGCACGTCGGGTGCGCCTTCGAGGAACAGGATCCGGGTCAGGAAGCGGTTGGCGTGGCCGCGCTCCTCGTCGATCTCCTCCCGCATCCGGCCGGCGAGGCGGTCGATCCCCCAGTCGTCCAGCGTGCGCTCCTGCAGGAGGTAGGTGTTGACGGTGGTCAACTCCATCGTCAGCGCCCGTTGCAGGTGCTTGAGCGCGATCTCCGTGCCCTTCATCGTCCGTTCCCCGTCACTGAACCCGTCGGCGCCGGCGGCCCCGTTGCAGGCTCCAAATGGCAGGACGGGCCGAAGGTTCCAGGGGCGAGGGCCGGGTCCTGAAACGAAAACGGCGCCCCGTCGGGACGCCGCTCGTTAAGGGAAAGGTGCCGGGTTCAGGCGGCTTCGGCGGCCTTCCGGGCGACGATGCGCTCCTTCAGCCGGACGAGCGGCGTCGGCAGGGTGCGGTCGGCGCTCTGCAGGAGAAAGCCGTCCAGGCCGCCGTGCTTGTCGATCGTGCGCAGGGTCTGGGCCGCGATCTTCATTCGCACGGCCTCGCCCAGCGTCTCGCTGAACAGCCGGCGGCTCTGGATGTTGGGCAAGAAGCGGCGACGCGTCCTGTTGTTCGCGTGGCTCACGTTGTTGCCGGTCTGCACGCCCTTGCCGGTCAGGCTACAGCGTCGGGCCATCGTGATGCACCTCAATAGAAGGTCAAGAAAAGGATTGCCGTCTCCCCGGCCGGGGCGGCGCGCGTGGCGCCCCTTGTAGGGCGCCGGACAGGGGATCGTCAAGCGGGGTTCGAGACGACGCTTCGCGTGCGCCGCGCAGGGCTTCTTTTCCCTGTCTTCACGAAGGCTTAACCCGCACCCGCGATACTGCGCGACGCCTCAAGACCGAAGGGTATCCCCATGCAGCGCACCCTCCTCGCCCTTGCCCTTCTTGCCGCGGGAACCCTCGTTGCCCTTCCCACCGAGGCGGCGGCGCCTTCGCTCGTCAAGGGCCTGCAACGGAACCTGGACGCCGTGCGGGCGCAGGCGGCGGCGCTGGAGGAGCGCGTCAGGGCGCCCTTGCCCCCGAACCCCGGCGCCGACGCCGCCGGGATCGCCGACGGCGGCCTCGCCTCCACGCTTGGGGGACTGCGGCGGGCCGGGATGGCGCTCGCGCACGGCCTGCACCGCCTGCGCGAGTCGACGGCGCCCGACCGCGTCCGCGAGCAGGAGGTCCTGGTCCACATGGGGGTCGAGTTGCGCGCCTTCGTCTGGACCCTGGACGACATCGAGGACGCGCCCGACCCGACGGCGCCCCTGGCCCGCGCCCGGACGGCGCTGGGACACTTCGAGCGCGCGGCGGAGAACCTATGACAGCCGCACGCCCGCCATGCTGGCTGTTCGGTCCCGTGGTGAGG
>JAGRGG010000047.1:0-2061 GCA_020445645.1 Geminicoccaceae bacterium
ACGGCTTCATCGAGAGCCCGTACCGGCGCATCGCCGACGGCAAGGTGACGGACGAGGTCGTCTACCTGTCGGCGATGGAGGAGGGCAAGTACACGATCGCGCAGGCGAACTCCGAACTCACCGCCGACCGCCGCTTCGCCAGCGACCTCGTGTCCTGCCGCGAGAACGGCGAGTTCATCCTGGCCCGGCCCGAGACGATCGACTTCATCGACGTGAGCCCAAAGCAGCTGGTCTCGGTCGCGGCGGCGCTGATCCCGTTCCTCGAGAACGACGACGCCAACCGGGCGCTCATGGGCTCCAACATGCAGCGGCAGGCGGTGCCGCTCCTTCGCGCCGAAGCGCCCTTCGTCGGCACCGGCATGGAGAGCGTCGTCGCCCGCGACAGCGGTGCCGCGATCGCCGCCCGGCGGGGCGGGGTCGTCGATCAGGTCGACGGCTCGCGCATCGTCATCCGCGTCACCGACGAGGACGCCCGCTCGGACGCCGTCGTCGATATCTACAACCTGCGCAAGTTCCAGCGCTCGAACNNAACCAGAACACCTGCATCAACCAGCGCCCGCTCGTGAAGGTGGGCGACGCGGTGGCGGCGGGCGACATCGTCGCCGACGGCCCGTCGACCGAACTCGGCGAACTCGCGCTGGGCCGCAACGCCCTCGTCGCCTTCATGCCCTGGAACGGCTACAACTTCGAGGATTCGATCCTCATCTCCGAGCGCATCGTCCGCGACGACGTGTTCACGTCCATCCACATCGACGAGTTCGAGGTGATGGCGCGCGACACGAAGCTGGGGCCGGAGGCGATCACCCGCGACATACCCAACGTCTCGGAAGAGGCGCTTCGCAACCTCGACGAGGCGGGCATCGTNNGCATCGTCTACATCGGCGCCGAGGTAAAGGCGGGCGACATCCTGGTCGGCAAGGTGACGCCCAAGGGCGAGACGCCGATGACGCCCGAGGAGAAGCTCCTTCGCGCCATCTTCGGCGAGAAGGGGGCCGACGTGCGCGACACCTCGCTCAAGGTGCCGCCCGGCGTCCAGGGCACGATCGTCGAGGTCCGGGTCTTCAACCGGCGCGGCGTCGACAAGGACGAGCGCGCGATCGCCATCGAGCGCGGCGAGATCGAGCGCCTCGCCAAGGACCGCGACGACGAGCGCGCCATCCTGGAGCGCAACGTCTACGGCCGCCTCAGGGAGATCCTGACGGGGCAGGCGGTGACGGCGGGTCCGCGCGGGATCAAGGCCGGCACCGAGATGACGCAGGAGCGCCTGGGCGGGGTCCCGCGCCAGCAGTGGTGGGACTTCGGCGTCGCCGACGCCGACCGCATGGCCGAGATCCAGGGCCTCAAGCGCCAGCTCGAGGACGGCCTGAAGCGCCTGAAGGACCGCTTCGAGAACAAGGTCGAGAAGCTCCAGCGCGGCGACGAACTGCCGCCGGGCGTCCTCAAGATGGTCAAGGTCTTCGTCGCCGTGAAGCGCAAGCTCCAGCCGGGCGACAAGATGGCGGGCCGCCACGGCAACAAGGGCGTCGTCTCCAGGATCGCCCCCATCGAGGACATGCCCTTCCTCGACGACGGCACCCACGTCGACCTCGTCCTCAACCCGTTGGGCGTGCCGTCCCGGATGAACGTCGGCCAGATCCTGGAGACCCACCTAGGCTGGGCCTGCGCCAACCTCGGGCGGCAGATCGGCGACCTCGTCGACCGCTACAACGAGGGCGAGGGGCGGCAGGCGATGCTCAAGCGCCTGGGCGAGGTCTACGACGGCCAGGGCGACGGGCTGGAGGCCTACACCGACCAGCAGCTGATCGAACTCGGGCAGAACCTGAAGCCGGGGGTGCCGATCGCCACCCCGGTCTTCGACGGCGCGCACGAGGACGACATCGTGCGGCTCCTGGGCGGGGCCGGCTGCACCTCGTCGGGGCAGGTCCAGCTCTTCGACGGGCGGACGGGCGAACCGTTCGACCGCCTCGTCACGGTGGGCTACATCTACATGCTCAAGCTCGGGCACTTGGTCGACGACAAGATCCACGCCCGGTCGGTCGGCCCCTACAGCCTCGTCACCCA
>JAGRGG010000047.1:2136-2528 GCA_020445645.1 Geminicoccaceae bacterium
CCTACAGCCTCCAGGAGATGCTCACGGTCAAGTCCGACGACGTGTCGGGCCGCACCAAGATCTACGAGGCGATCGTGCGCGGCGAGGACACGTTCGAGGCCGGCATCCCCGAGAGCTTCAACGTCCTCGTCAAGGAGCTGCAGGCGCTCGGCCTCGACGTCGACCTGCAACAGGAGCTGGCGGCCGAGTAGCCCTGGCCCCCTTTTGCCTTCCGGGCATCCCGGCGGCGCTTGCCGGCGCCGCCGGGTCCGTGCCGCCGCCGCTCGCGGCGGGCGGCACCCGTGCCCAAGTCTTGCCGGCGAACGAGAGCGGATACCCATGAACGACCTGATGTATCTCTTCGGTCAGCCGACCAACGGACAGAAGTTCGACCAGATCCAGATCAGCATCGC
>JAGRGG010000231.1 GCA_020445645.1 Geminicoccaceae bacterium
GCGTAGTAGAAGGGCGGCGCGTCGACGATCTCGGTGGTGATCGTCCGCTCGACGCCCGCCTTGGCCAGCGCCTTCGCGTAGGCCTCCTTCGACGCCTCGGCGGCGGCGCGCTGGTCCTCGCCGTAGGCGTAGACGCCGGAGCGGTACTGGGTGCCGGCGTCGTTGCCCTGGCGCATCCCCTGGGTGGGGTCGTGGCCCTCCCAGAACGCCTTTAAGAGGTCCGTGTAAGCGATCTTCTTCGGGTCGAAGACGACGAGGACGACCTCGTTGTGGTTCGTCTGGCCCGAGCAGACTTCCCTGTAGGTGGGGTTCGGCGTGTCGCCGCCCGCGTAGCCAACGGCGGTGCTATAGACGCCCGGCAGCTTCCAGAACGCGCGCTCCGCCCCCCAGAAGCAGCCGAGGCCGAACAGCGCCGTTTCCATGCCGTCCGGGAAGGGCGGCATGATCCGGTGGCCGTTGACGTAGTGCTCGGGCGACACGTCGAAGGGGCGCGCGTCGCGGCCGGGCAGGGTCTCCGCCTCGTCGACGAAGGCCGACTTGTCGCGCATGAACCACATGGGGCCGTCTCCTCTAGCTGTCCTGCCGGGGATATGGTGTCGGGAAAGGAACGACGCCAGCCGACCTCACGCGCCCGTCATCCGGCCTCGCGGGCGGGGGCGACGGCCGCTCCGGCCCCCCCGGCCCGATGTCGACGTTCAGATGCGCCCGCAGGAGCCGGCGGAGCGGCCCGTGCGGCACCGCTCGGAAGCCGTCCCCGCCGGGGCGGATCGCGTAGCGCCACGCCCCGTCCCGCCCCAGCGCCCAAAGCTCCGCCGTCGTCACCTCCTCGATCCCGCCGCCCGCCAGAAGCAGCCGCCGGAACCAGCGGTAGCCGACCCGCACGACCCGCCCCTCCCCGTCGTAGCCGAGGTCGATCTCCCCCCAGGCGGCGCCCCGCCGCTCCCAGCGCTGCCGCTCGGACCGCAGGGGCCGCAGCGTCCCAAGGGGTTCGGGCGGGGCGAGGGGGTCGGTCATCGGCGGGGGCCTCCCATCGTCGCGGCGCGTCCTTCGCACGATCAGCGCGCCGGGGCGCCGCTTGTTCCGGGGATGGGTCGCCGGCGTCCGGGTTCGTTCGGTGAAGCGCACCCTGGGATCATGCCCCGGCGGCGCCGTCGTTTCTCACGAAACGAATCCCCTTAACGCCGCCCCCGGACCTGCTAGGCGTGGTTCGACTGACAACGACAAGAAGAACGCAAGTCGTCGCACCCTCGCGGTTCGATCGGGGAGAAGCCGTTTTGAACAAGTACAAGTCGTTCGCGCTCGCGGCGCTCGCCTGCCTTGCCGCGCCCGCCGCCCACGCCCAAAGTGCGGGGGGGGCGTCATCGACCTGGAACGGCTCGTCGATGAGGCCGACGCGGTCGTCGTCGGCACGGTAAGCAGCATCGACTACGCCCTGTCCGCGCCGGGCGGGAACGGCGAGGGGCCGCTGCCCCACACGCTCGTCACCTTCGACCTCGACGAGACCCTGGTCGGGTCCTACCGCCAGCCCACGCTCACGCTGCGCCTGTTGGGCGGCCTCTACCCGGACGGCGGCGGACTCCTCGGCGTCGACATGCCGTTCTTCGAGAAGGGCGGGCGGGACGTGCTGTTCATCGAGGGCAACACCGTCAAGGGCTGCCCGCTCGTCGACTGCGCCGGGGGACGGCTCGGCATCGTCGGCGACGAGGTCTACGCCGGGGGCGGCGAGGGTGCCGTCCTGGGCACGGGAACGTCGGGGGTGCTCGTCGTGGGTAACGAGGAGGACCCGCCGCCGGGCTTCCGCCACCTGACGCGGGCCGACCTCGCGGCGCGGATCCGGGCCGTCGCGGCGCCGGGCGCGGGGCGGGGGACGGTCGTTTCCGCGCCGATGCGGGGCGGGTTCCCCTACCTGGACGATAGCCGCCCCGTGGCGGCGCCGCCGCAGCCGTTCGTGCCTGATCCCGAAGTGGTGGCGAACGAGCGGCGCGAGTTCGAGCGGCTGCAAGAACTCGACGCGATCGTGGAAGGCGCCGAGGACTGAGCGTCGCCCGACCCAACGCTTGAGCCCGCCGATTTTCCTTGAACGGGGATCCCCTCATGCGAACGAAGCCCCTCCTCCTCGCCGCCGTCCTCGCCCTCGTCCTCCCGCCGTGAGGGGCGTCGGCCTACAACCTCAAGCATCCCAACAGCGGCAATTGCGACGAGTTGAGGTGGCCCGGAACGGCCGTCACGCTGAAGATGTACGACGGCTCGTTTCCCGCCGGCCAGCCCCAGACAACCAGATTGCTGGCGGCCCGCGACAGGATCAACCTGGGTCCGCAGAATTTTCATCTCAGCATCGTTTCAAGCTCGGTCGTCCCGTCGATGAACAGTTCCGAGAGCCAGATCTGGTTCGAGCAATCGAACGCCATCCCGGCAGGGACGTGGCTCACCTGGGATGGCAATTGCAAAATAATCAAGTCCAGAACTAAATTCTTTCACAGCTAGCGGTGGACGTAGGCGATACAGGCCGATAAGCTTTGGCCTTACAAGGTGGATACAAATACTAGTGGACCTACGCTTCCATTTTACTCAATTGGCTATAGAACACTTGAAACCACGGCTCTCCACGAACTTGGCCATGTGCTTGGCTTGGTGCACGAGAACGGACAATACAACATTATGGGAACCGACTTCACTCACATCTACCGCAACGGCAACACGGCCTACTCAGCGCTGGGCGAGGACGCCGCCAGCGGTCTAGTGGCTCTTTACAATCTTTCGACCAACAGCAGCCGCCAGGATGTCGGTATAGCGCATTGGTTGTACTATGGGGCTAATGGCGAATATAGCAGGCATTCGCGGACAAATCTTACTAATAATACAAATGGGGCAGATCTGCCTTTTCCGGAATTTGGCCCAAAATCTATAATTAATTTTACGGGAGAACGTATTTATAAAGTGCTTCGCGGGCAAACAATAAAAAAACAATTGATTGAAAACAACGGCAAAAGCGCCCAGTCTGGTATTTTTATAAAAAATTATTTATCTGGTGATTCCAATATAAAGACCGGCGACACATTGCTTGATACTAATACGCTTCCTACCATTGTGCGTGATATGCCCTATCAATATATAGCCAGCCTCACCATACCGTCGAGTACTCCGGTGGGATATTACTTCCTTGGTGCCATCATCGACCCAAACAACGCTCTTACTGAGGTTCATGAGAGCAACAACGTCGCCACCTGGGCCGTCCACGTCCAGTAGAGCCATCAGGGAGAAGTAGCCGTGCCAATCGCTGAAACGCCCTCGCTGCCCGTTCCCCCCGCCGCCCGCCCGCGACGCGACGGACCGCGCCGCCTCTTGTGGGCTTCCGCTCTTGTTCTCCCTCTCCTCGCCGCCTGCGGCGGGGGCGGGGGGAGCGACAACGGCACCGGCACGCCCGGAGGGACCACGGGCGGCGACACGAGCACCAGCGGCGGCACGACGGGCGGCACTTCCCCCGTCAGCGACCGGATCGACCCCGACTTCCCCACCCTGTCGCAGAGCCTCGTCGCCGGCGAGGGCGCCGTCTTCAAAGCGGAGGCGGCGGACGGCGGCGACGCGGCGGCGGGGTTCGACGCCGACGGCACCCTGCGGCTGACGGCGGGTGGTGGGACAACCGACTTCAAGACCAAGGATGTCGAAAGCGACCACGAAGGGCTCGTGCTCTACGCTTCGCCGACGAGCGACACCGTCGTCCTCGGCACGCTGCCGAACAAGGAGGTCAGGCCCGACCTGAGCCGGATCATCGACAACTACACGACATTTGGCGCCTGGGCAGAGATCGAGCCGACCGGCAAGGGGCCGGGGCCGCTAATGCGTGGCGGCGCCTTCTACGGCGGCGTGCCGACGCCCATGGATCGGATGCCGACCAGGGGGACGGGGGAGTACGGCGGGGGCGTGGCCGCCGTCGTCGAGGACGCGGCGGGGACGGGCATACTCACTAGCGGCG
>JAGRGG010000048.1:0-11134 GCA_020445645.1 Geminicoccaceae bacterium
CCCCGCGTCAGCGGACGCGAAGCGTCGTCCTCAATCGATCACCGCCCCGAAATTGCGCGCCGGATCAAGCTCTGGCGCCCGCCGCCCCGTGGGCTTGGCCGCCTCGCCCGCCGCGCGGGGGAGGAACCGCCCCCCGCCCTCCGCCACGAGCCCGCCGTCGGCCGCGACGAGGGTGCCCCGCAGGTAGACCCGTTCCGGCCAGCCCTTGAGGGTGCGCCCGGCGAAGGGGGTGTAGCCCGCGTTATCGTGGGGGGTTTCGTGCGTGACCTCGACGGTGCGCTCCGGGTCCCAGAGGACGAGGTCGGCGTCGGCGCCCGGCATGAGCGAGCCCTTCTTCGGGTGGAGGCCGTAGAGTTGGGCGGGCGCCGTCGCGGTGAGGCGGACGAAGTCGGCGAGCGTCGCCCGCCCCCCGCTCACCATGAGGTCGAAGAGGACGGGCAGGCGCATCTCGAGGCCGGGCATCCCGTTGGCGATCTGCTTGAAGGTGGGTGCCTCGCCCATGTTGAGCTTGCCGCTTTCGTCCATGCGGTAGGGGGCGTGGTCGGAGGAGACGAGCTGCAGGGTGCCGTCCATGAGCCCTTGCCAGAGCGCGTCCTGGTCGTCCGGGTCGCGCAAGGGCGGGCTGCACATCCACATCGCCCCCTCGACGCCGGGGCGGTCCAGGTCCTTCGCGGTGAGGGCTAGGTACTGGGTGCAGGTCTCGGCGAAGACCTTGACGCCCTGCCCCCTTGCCCGCCGGACCACGTCGACCCCCTCCCGGGTCGAGACGTGGTAGATCATGAGCGGCTGGTCGACGAAGGCCGCGAGCGCGATGGCGCGGCCGATCGCCTCCGCCTCGCCGGCGCGCGGGTGGCTCGTGACGTGGAACGCGGGGCGCGCGTGCCCGCCCGCGATCAGGCGCTTGCCGATCCAGGCGATCAGGCCGTGGTTCTCGGCGTGGACCATCACCATGGCGCCGTGACGGCGGGCGGCGGCGAGCACGTCGAGGAACTGCTCGTCGCCGACGCGCAGGCGGTCGTAGGTGAGGAAGCATTTCAGCGAACTGTGCCCGGACGCGATCAGGGGCGGCAGCTCCTCCGCGATGACCTCGGGGCGGGGGTCGGTCAGGATCATGTGGAAGGCGTAGTCGACGGCGCACTTGCCTTCGGCGAGCCCGTGGTAGTCCTCCACGACCGTCTTCAGGCTCATGCCGACGTGCTGGGCCGCGAACGGGATCACCGTCGTCGTCCCGCCGATCGCGGCCGAGCCCGTGGCGCTGGCGAAGGTGTCGGCGTTCACGAGGCCGGAGGCGCTCAACTGCTCGACGTGGCAGTGGGGATCGACCCCGCCCGGCGTCACGATCCGCCCGGCGGCGTCGACGGTCTCGCGGGCGTCGCCGAGGTCGTGCCCGATCGCGGCGATCCGTCCGCCCCGCACGGCGAGGTCGGCGGCGAAGGCGCCCTCCGCCGTCGCCAGGGTGCCGCCCTTGAGGATGAGGTCGAAGGTCATGGCCGGGTCTCCAGGGAGCGCGCGAGGGGGCCGCCCGGCACCGGTCCCGTGCGCGCGGCGCCTTGGCAAGGATCGCCGGCTCGTCCATGCTACCCGGGGTTGATGCAGCCCTGGGGCGGTTCGGCACCGGCCCGCCTACATAGGCCGGGCGCGCACGACGGGTAAAGGACGGGACACGATGGATGGCTTCGGGGACGGCTTCGGGGTGCGACGATGAGCGGATCGGCGCGGCGGCTCCGGCCGGGCCGCCCCGAGCCGCTGGGTGCCACGCCGGACGCGGGCGGGGTCAACTTCGCCCTTTTTAGCCGGGGCGCCGACCGGGTCGACCTCTGCCTGTTCGACCCGGTGACGGGCGCCGAGACCGCCCAGCTTCCCCTGCCCGAGTTCGACGGCGGCGTCTGGCACGGCTACCTGCCCGGCACTGGGCCGGGCCTTCGTTACGGCTACCGGGTCCACGGCCCGTTCGCCCCCCGGCGCGGGCAGCGGTTCAACCCGAGCAAGCTCCTCCTCGACCCCTACGCCCGCGCCTGGACGGGGGGCTTTTCCCACGACGCCCGCACCCTCCTCGACCCCGCCGACCCCGACGCCGACCTCCTCCCCGACATCCGCGACAGCGCGCCCGCCGTGCCGAAATGCGTCGTCGTCGCGGAATCCGGCCCCGCCGAAGTCCCGCGGCCCGGCACCCCCTGGACCGAGACGGTGATCTTCGAGGCGCACGCCAAGGCGCTGACCAAGCGCCACCCGGGCGTGCCCCCGGCGCGGCGCGGCACGTTCCTGGGCCTGACCTCGCCCGCGATCCTCGACCACCTCGTCGGGCTCGGCGTCACGGCGGTCGAACTCCTGCCGCTCCAGGCGTTCGTCGACGAGCCGTTCCTGACCCGAAAGGGGCTGACGAACCACTGGGGCTACAACCCGCTCGGCTTCTTCGTCCCCGAGCCCCGCTACGCGGCGGGGACGGACCCGCTCGCCGAAGCGAGGGCCGCCGTCGCCGCCCTGCACGCGGCCGGGATCGAGGTGATCCTCGACGTGGTCTACAACCACACGGGCGAAGGCGACCACCTCGGCCCCACGCTCGCCTTCAAGGGCATCGACAACGAGGGCTACTACCGCCTGGAGCCGGACGACCCCCGCCGCTACGTCAACCACGCAGGGTGCGGCAACACGCTCGACATGACCGAGCCCTTCGTGCTCCGCCTCTGCCTCGATTCGCTGCGCTACTGGGTCGAGACGGTCGGCGTCGACGGCTTCCGCTTCGACCTCGGCGTCACCCTCGCCCGCGACCCCGAGTCCTTCGCCCCCGGCGCCGCCTTCCTCGACGCGATCCGCCAGGACCCCGTGCTGCGCCGTGCGAAGCTCATCGCCGAGCCCTGGGACCTCGGCCCCGACGGCTACAGGCTGGGCCGCTTCCCCGCCCCCTTCGCCGAGTGGAACGACCGCTTCAGGAAGGGCGTGCGCGCCTTCTGGCGCGGCGACGAGAACGCCGCCCCCGAACTCGCGGCCCGCCTCCTGGGATCCGGCGACCTGTTCGAGGGGGGCGGGCGCCGCCCCTGGGCCAGCCTCAACTACGTCACCTCGCACGACGGCTTCACCCTGCACGACCTCGTGAGCTTCGAGAAGAAGCGCAACGGGGCGAACCTGGAGGGCAACCGCGACGGCAACGACCACAATCTGTCGATGAACTGCGGCGCCGAGGGCCCCACCCACGACCCCGTCGTTCAGGGTCTCCGCCGGCGCCAGCGCCGCAACCTCCTCTGCACCCTCCTCCTCGCGCAAGGCACGCCGATGCTCCTCATGGGCGACGAGCTGGGCCGCACCCAGGGCGGCAACAACAACGCCTACTGCCAGGACAACGAGGCCTCCTGGGTCGACTGGGAAGGGGCCGACACGGCGTTCGCCGCCGAGGTCGCCGCGCTCATAGCCTTGCGCCGCCGCCACCCCGTCCTCCGCCGCGCCCGCTTCATGCACGGCCGGGTGCGCTCGAAAGACGGCCGCCCGAACGTGACGTGGCTCGCCCCCGACGGCACCCCCAAGCGCCTCGCCCACTGGCAGGACCCCCTCTGCCGCGCCTTCGCCCTCCTCCTCGACGGCGACGCCACCGAGGAATGGGGCGACGGGGGCGAGCGCCTCGCCGACGACAGCTTCCTCCTCCTCTTCAACGCGAACCCGCACCCCGCACGCTTCGCCCCGCCGCAGGGATCGTGGCGGGTCGCGCTCGACACGGCGCACCCCCTCGACGCGCCCGAACGCCCCCTGGCGGACGGCCCGCTCGATCTGGCCGCGCACGGCTTCGTCCTCCTCCGCTCGCCCCGCGAGGGGTAGGGCGGGACACGCTTCGCGTCCGCAGGAGCTAGGCCTTTTTCTCTTTCTTGTTTGTTGAGGGTGGGAGCCCTTGCTGGGCTGGCGCCACCTCTCGAACTGCGTGCCCCGGACTCGATCCGGGGCCTAAGTGCCGCCCGCGCGAAAGCCCCTGCGAGCGGCTTGGCGGCTTGAGCCTTCAGGCCCCGGATCGAGTCCGGGGCACGCCGGAGTCTGCTGGAACACGGGCGCCCGATCCCTACCAATCGACGGACGAGAAGAAGACCCCGCGCCAGCGAACGCGAGGCGTTTCACCGCTTCACCCGCCGCCCAACCTTTGCTAGAATGACCGGTCCCATCCCCTCCATCGGGCGGCATGACGAAGTGCGGAACATGAAACGACGAAACGAACCCAAGAACAGGATTTTCATAAAGGATGACAACAGCTTGCCACCCGTCAGCGTATCGGGTTCCCCCGAAGGAAGCCCCACGGGTCGATCCCGCTCATTGCGGCCTCACCCGCCGGCGAGCCCCGCCCAAACGGCTGGCCGTCCCCCTCCAACCGGCCGGCGCGGCGAAGCGCGGAGAAAAGACCGAACGAACCCGAGAACGACTGTTCTTCCCATGACGGCAACGGCTTGTCGGTGCCCGGCGGACCGGGTTCCCCGAAGGGGGATCCGCAGGCCATCATCGACGGCGAGCCGGACGGGTCCCGTTGGCAAAACGAACCCAAGATCCGAAATTCATAAACAACAATAATGGCTTATAGAAAGCTCTGCGGGTCCACGTCCACCGCGAGATGCACCGACCCCGGCAGGCGCACGGCGGCGAGCCAGCGGCGCAGGTAGCCCGGCAGATCGAGGTCGAGCGTCGCCTTGACGAGGAGGCGCTCGCGGTAGCGGCCGCGAAGGAGGCTCAAGGGGGCGGGGGCGGGGCCGAGCACGAGGGCGTCGTCGTCGCGGGGGGCCGCGCGGGCGAGTTCGCGGCCCATCCTGCGGACGAGGGGGGCGTCGGCCCCTTGGAGGATGAGGGCGGCGAGGCGGCCGAAGGGGGGCATCCCGCCGTCCTCGCGCTCGGCGCGCTCGGCGGCGAGGAAGCGCTCGCGGTCGCCCCTGGCGAGCGCCTGCATGACCGGGTGGTCGGGCAGGTGGGTCTGGAGGAGGACCCGGCCCGTCACGGCTTCCCGGCCCGCCCGCCCCGCGAGCTGGTAGAGGAGCTGGAAGGTGCGCTCGGCGGCGCGGGGGTCGCCGCCCGCGAGCCCGAGGTCGCCGTCGACGACGCCGACGAGGGTGAGCTTCGGGAAGTGGTGCCCCTTCGCCATCAGCTGCGTGCCGATCAGCACGTCGACTCGGCCCTCCAGGACGGCGTGGACGAGGCGGTTCGCCTGGGTCGCCGTACCGACCGTGTCCGAGGTCATGACGGCGGTGCGCGCGCCCGGCAGGAGGGACGCGATCTCCTCCGCCACCCGCTCGACGCCGGGTCCGCTTGCCACGAGGCTGTCGACCGTGCCGCATTGCGGGCAGTGCGGCGGCGCCGGGCGGACGTAGCCGCAGTGGTGGCACTGGAGCTTCTGCCCGAAGCGGTGGCTGACGAGCCACGCGGAGCAGTTCGGGCAGCGGAAGCGAAAGCCGCAGGCGCGGCAGAGGGTGAGGGGGGCGTAGCCGCGCCGGTTGAGGAACAGCATCGACTGCTCGCCCGCGTCCAGCGTCGCCCGAAGGGCGTCGCGCAGGGTCGGGCTGAGGAAGCTCGCCCCCGGCGGGCGCTCGCGCTTGAGGTCGACGAGTTCGATCCGGGGCAAAGGCGCCGTGCCGAAGCGGCCCTTGAGGCGGAGGTGCGCGACCGTGCGCCGGCCTTCGGCCGCCGTCCCGTCGAGGAGCGCCAGCGTCTCCAGGGAAGGCGTCGCCGAGACGAGGAGGAGGGGCACCCCTTCGGCCTCGGCGCGAAGCCGGGCCGCGATCCGGGCGTCGTAGATGACCCCGTCCTCCTGCTTGAACGACGGGTCGTGCTCCTCGTCGATCACGATGAGGCCGAGGTCCGGCATCGGCAGGAACAGGGCCGAGCGGGCGCCGACGACGACCCGGGCCTTGCCCGTCGCCACCGCCTTCCAGGTGCGGCGGCGCTGCACCGAGGTGAGCCCCGAATGCCAAAGGGCGGGGGGCGTGCCGAAGCGGCGCTCGAACCGCTCCAGCCACTGGGCGCTGAGCGCGATCTCGGGGAGGAGGACCAGGACGTTGCGCCCCGCCGCCAGCGCCGCGTCGACGGCTTCGAGGTAGACCTCCGTCTTGCCCGCCCCCGGCAGCCCCTCCAGGAGGAGGAGCGAATCGCCCCCCTTCTCCGCCTCGCCCGCGAGGTAGCGGGCGGCGCCCGCCTGCTCCGCCGTGAGGTCGAGCGGCGCCACGCGCCCCGGCCGGCAGGCCGCCTCCTCGGCCTCGTCGACCTCGACGACCTTGATCTGCCCCTTCTCCGCCATGCCCTTCAGGATCGCGGTCGAGACCCCGGCGGCACGGGCGAGTTCGGCGGGGGGCAAGGGCCCCGTCCCCGCCAGCAGCTTCAGGACCCCCTGCCGCCGCGCGTCGAGCGGCGCCACTTCCCCTTTTGGCCCCTCCGGCAGGCCGTAGACGCGGCGGGCGGGGGCGGGATCGAACGCCTGCGGCACGCTCAGCGCCAAGCGGAGCACGGCCCCCTTCGGCGCCACCGTCTCCGCCGCGAGGCGGGACATGGCGAGGCGCAGCGCCGCCGGCATGGACGGCAGGTCGAGCACCTCGCCGAGCGGCTTCAGCCGCCTTGCATCGACTTTGGCCGCCGCCGCCTCGTCCCAGACGACGCCGACCACCTCGCGCTTGCCGAACGGCACCCGCACGTAACTGCCCGGCCGCGGCGGGGCCTCCCCTTCCGGCAGCAGGTAGTCGAACGGCCCCTCCAGCGGCAGGGGGACGAGCACGGGCGTGGCCTTGGGGGACATGAGGCTTGCGGCGTGGCGTGGTTTTCTGGTCAAGGAAGCGTTAGCATGTGCGGGACGGCGGGTCCCGTTTCAAGCCCGGATCGAGAAGGAGGGGCCGATGCTGGCCTTCGCGGCGGCCGACCTGTCGGAGGTCCACGACGCCTGGCTGCGCTGGCTGCGCGCCGAGCGCCGCCTCGCGCCGCGCACCCTCGTCGGCTACGCCGCCGACTTCCAGGGCTTCGTCGCCTTCACCTCCCGCCACGTCGGCGGCGAAGTCTCGGTGGAAACCCTGATGGCGCTCAAGCCCGCCGACTTTCGGGCGTGGCTGGCACGGCGGCACCGGGAAGGCTACGAGCGCAGCTCGACCGCGCGCGCGATGGCGGCGGTGCGGGGGTTCCTCGCCTTCGTCGACCGCCGCTACGAGCTGCACAACCCGTCGCTCAAGGCGCTTCGCACCCCCGCCTACCGCCGCCCCCTGCCGCGTCCCCTCTCGGTCGGGGAGGCGATCGAGGTGGCGCTCACCGCCGGCGAGCAGTCGCGCGTCCCCTGGCTCCAGGCGCGCGACCTGTCGATCCTCGTCCTCCTGTGGGGGGCCGGCCTTCGCATCGGCGAGGCGCTCGGCCTCAACCGGGGCGACATCGGCCTCGTGCCGCTCGAGGTCCAGGCGGTGCGCGTCACCGGCAAGGGCGGCAAGGAGCGGCTCGTGCCGATCCTGCCCGAGGTGGCGAAGGCGCTGGCCGCCTACGTCGAGGCCTGTCCCTACCCGCTCCCGCCCGAAGGCCCCCTGTTCCGGGGCGCCCGCGGCGGGCGGCTCCAGCAGGCCGTCGTCCAGGCCGACATGCGCCGCCTGCGCGCCCTCCTCGGCCTGCCCGAGACGGCGACGCCGCACGCCCTTCGCCACAGCTTCGCCACCCACCTCCTCGAGGCCGGCGCCGACCTCCGCGCCATCCAGGAACTGCTCGGCCACGCCAGCCTGTCGACGACGCAGCGCTACACCGCCGTCGACAGCGCCCAGATCGCCAAGCTCTACGCCAAGGCCCACCCCCGCGCCTGACCGTCCGCCGATGCCCCCGTCCGAACGGCGCGCCGCGGCCCAGAGCGGCGCGCGCCCAACCCATCATCTTGTCCACCAACGAAGGGAACCGCGCCTGCGCCGCGCCCTGCTCCTCGGCGCCCTCCTCGTACTCGCCGCCCTCGCCGCCGCCACCCTCCTCGTCCTGCCGGACCTCGCCGGGGGCGGGGCGCTGGCGAAGCGGCTCGCGGCGCGCGGCGCCGAGCGGGCCGGGGTCGAGGTCCGGGTCCGGGGGCCGTCCGACCTCCGCCTCCTGCCGAGCCCCCGCCTCGTCCTCCACGACGTCGAGGTCACGGGCGGGCTCACCGTCGACCGCCTCGACGTCGACCTGGCGCCGCTCCCGCTCCTCGTCGGCCGCGCCGAGGCCGAGACCGTCCGCCTCGTCCGCCCGAGCCTGCGCCTCGCCGCCGCCGACCTCGAACGGGTCGCGTCCGAGGCGGGGGCAGCCTCGCCCTCCGGCTGGCCCGCGCGGGTCGAGGTCGAGGACGGGCGGCTCGCCGTCCAGGGCCTCGTCGTCACGGGCCTCGCCGGCGAGGCGGCGGCGGACGGCTTTCGTTTCGAGGGTGCGGGCGGGGGCGGTGCGCTCGCCCTTCAGGGCCGATTCGGCCCCGCGCTCAAGGACGGAAGGCGCCCGGTCGAGGCGGCGCTGTCGCTCGACCGGGGCGGGGGGACGGCGCTCCTCGACTGGCGGGGCGTGCTCGGCCCCGGCGGCGCCCTCAAGGGCCGGGTGGGGTTCGGCGCCCAAGACCCTGCCCTCCTCGCCGCCCTCGTCCCCGGTCTGGAAGGCTGGAACGGAGAGGCGGCCCCGGAGGTCGGGTTGGAGGCCGGGCTGGATTGGGGCGGAGGCCGCCTCCGCCTCGACGAGGCCGTACTGACCCTGGACGGACGGGTCCTCAAGGGCGCCCTCGACCTCGACACCGAGGGCAAGCGGCTCGCCCTCGACCTCGGCGGCGGCGACCTCGCCCTGGCACCGGGGCGGCTCCCCTGGCCGATGGCGCGCCTCGGCCCGCCCGGCGGCTACGAGGGGGAGGTAGGGTTCGCCGCCGAACGGCTGCGCCTGGGCAACTTCGTCCTGATGCATCCCCGCCTGCGCGCCGCGCTCAAGGGCGACGGCACCGTCATCCTCCGCGAGGCGCGGGCCGACCTACCCGAGGGCGCCGCGGCGCTGGAAGGGATCTTGAGCCTGGACGCGGACGCCCCCGCCTTCGCCGGCACCCTCGCCGCGAGCGGCGTCGACCTCGCCACCCTTCGCCCCCTCCTGCCGACCCCCCTCGCCCGGCTCCTCGCACCCTACGCCCGCGCCGCGATCGACGGCCGGATCGACGCCCGCCCCGGCGCCTGGGCGTTCGACGACGCCCGCCTCGACCTGGACGGCGCCCGCTTCGAGGGCCGGTTCGGGCAGACGGGCGCCACGTTCGACGTGGCGGGGCGCCTCGACCGGCTGACGCTCGCCGGATGGCCCTCCCCCGACGCCCTGGAAAAGGTCGTCGCGGACGCGACCCTGCGCTTCGACCTCGCCGTCGACCGCGCCACCGTCGCCGCCGTGGACGCCCTGGCCGTGCGGCTCGCGGGCGAGGCGGCGGCGGGACGGCTCGACCTGCGCCGCTTCGAGGGCGACGCGGGGGGCGGGCGCTTCGACCTCCGGGGCCGTTTCGAGGCCGACCAGATCAAGGTCGGTCTCGACCTCGCCCTCGACGCACCCGCCCGCTTCCTCCGCCGCGTCGGCTGGAACCCTCCCGCACCGCTCGCTTTGCTCGGCCCCCTGACGGCCCGGCTCGACGCCGAAGGCGACCGCGGGGGCCTCGATCTTCGCGGCCGGGCCGAGGGCGAGGGCTACGAGATCGCCTTTGGTGGCCGACTCGCCGAACCGTTCGCCGATCCACTCGCTGGCCGAGGGGCGGCGAAGGGGCGCCTCGCCGTCACGCTCGCCAACGAGGGGCAAGGCCGGGGCCTCTGGCGCCTCGTGCCGGGCGGGCTCCCCCCTGCCCTCACCGGGGCGCCGACCCGCCTCGACCTCGCCCTGGAACGGGCGGCGGACGGCCCGATCACGGCCGGCCTCAAGGGCCACCTCGGCGACGTTGTCGTTGAGGGCCGCCTGGACGGGGCGGGCACCGAGGCGATGCTCGCGGCGAAGGGGATCGACGCCGCCCTGCTCGGCGCCGTCTACGACGGGCTTCGGCCGGCGCTCGGCCTGATCCCGCGCCCCTTCTCGGCCCAGTTGGGCCGCTGGCCCACGCAACCGCTCACCTGGGGCTGGCTGCAAGGCCCGCCCTTGCGGCTCCGCCTCGACCTCGACCCCGCGCTCGACCTCGAAGCGACGCGGGAGGCGGGCGCCCTCGACGTCCGGCTGGGCGGGCTCGACCTCGGCGGCGGGCGCCTCTCGGGGCGCCTCGGGCTCGACGGGGCGGCGGCGACGCTCAAAGCCGACCTCGACCTCGAAGGCGCCGACCTTGGCCGGACCCTGGCCCTCCTCGGCATCCCGGCCGATGCCGCGGGCGCACTCGGGCTTGCCGCCGACTTCGAGGCCGCGGGCAGGAGCCCCGCCGACCTCGCCCGGACGCTCCGGGGCAAGGGCCGGCTGGCCGTTCGGGACGCACGGCTGCCGGGGTTGGACGGGGTCGGGGGAAGGGCTTGGCGGGAGGGAGCAGGCCTCAAGGGCGGTTTCACGGTCGAGCAAGGGATCGCGCGAAGCGAAGCGGACGGACTGCGCATCGAGGGCGGCGGCGAGACCGGCCGCGTCGACGGCCTCCTCGACCTCTTCGTCTGGCTCCTGGAGGCGACGGTGCGCCCCGACGCCGGGGCGGCGCCCGTCCTGCGCGCCGTGGGGCCGCCGGGGGCGCCGACGACCCGCCTCGTCCGGCCTTTGGGCCTCGGCGGCGGGGGCGCCTTCGACGCCGCCCTGCCCCTGCCCGGTGCCGTCGCTAGGCCGAGGGGCCCAGCATCTTCTCCGGCCGGACCCATTCCTTGAACTCGTCCTCGGTGAGGAGCTTCAGGTCGACCGCCGCCTGCATGAGGGTCGTCCCCTCCTTGTGCGCCTTCTTCGCCACCTTGGCGGCGTTGTCGTAGCCGATCTTCGGGTTGAGCGCGGTGACGAGCATCAGGCTCTCGTTGAGGAGTTGCCCGATCCGGTCCTCGTTGGCCACCAGCCCCTTGACGCAGTTGTCGGTGAAGCTGCGGCAGCCGTCGGCGATCAGGCGGATCGACTGGAGCACGTTGTAGACGATGACCGGCTTGAAGACGTTCAGCTCGAAGTGCCCGTTCGCGCCCGCGACCGTGACCGTCACGTTGTTGCCCATCACCTGGGCGCAGAGCATCGTCAGCGCCTCGCACTGGGTCGG
>JAGRGG010000048.1:11143-25759 GCA_020445645.1 Geminicoccaceae bacterium
GGCATGATCGACGAGCCGGGCTCGTTTTCAGGCAGGGACAGCTCACCCAGGCCGCAGCGGGGGCCGGAGCCCAAGAGGCGGATGTCGCTGGCGATCTTCATCAGGCTCGCGGCGAGCACGTTCAAGGCGCCCGAAAGCTCGACCATCGCGTCGTGCGCCGCCAGCGCCTCGAACTTGTTCTCGGCCGTCTTGAAGGACAGCCCGGTGATCCTCGACACCTCCTCGGCGAACGCCTCCGCGAAGCCCTCCTTCGCGTTCAGCCCCGTGCCGACCGCCGTGCCGCCCTGGGCGAGCTGGCAGAGGCGGGGGAGGACCGCGTTCACCCGGTCGATCCCGTAGCGCACCTGCTGACAGTACCCCGAGAACTCCTGCCCCAAGGTGAGCGGCGTCGCGTCCTGGAGGTGGGTGCGGCCGATCTTGATGATCTTCTCGAACGCTGTCCGCTTCGCCTCCAGGGCGGAGAGCAGGTGTTCGAGGGACGGCAGGAGCGTTTCCGCCACCTGGACCATCGCCGCCACGTGCATCGCCGTCGGGAAGGTGTCGTTCGAGCTTTGCCCGCGATTGACGTGGTCGTTCGGGTGGACCGGCGCCTTCTGGCCGCGCTCGCCGCCCAGCAGCTCGTTGGCACGGTTGGCGATGACCTCGTTCGCGTTCATGTTCGACTGGGTGCCGGAGCCCGTCTGCCAGACGACGAGCGGGAACTCATCGTCCATCCGCCCGTCGATCACCTCCTGCGCCGCCCGGCCGATCGCGTCGCCGACCTTCGCCTCGACCGCGCCGAGGCGGACGTTGACCCTGGCGGCCGCGAGCTTGACGACGCCCAAGGCCCGGACGAGCGGGATCGGCATCCGCTCGCCGCCGATCTTGAAGTTCATCAGGCTGCGCTGGGTCTGGGCACCCCAGTAGCGCGAGGCGTCCACCTCGATCGGCCCGAAGCTGTCGCTCTCGACGCGCACGTTGTCCGCCATGATGCCCCCGTGATGCTGTCTTGCGGGCAGCGTCCCGCCTCGCCCTTTATTGGGCGCATGGGCGCGCCGGGGTCAACGCCCCAGCTTGGTCGGGCGGCGTCGCGGGCCGCGCCGCTACTTCTTACGGAAGCGGTCGAGCGTGACGATCTCGGCCCCGCCCGCCCCGTCGTCGTCGGGCTTGTCGGGATCGGTGGCCGGGTCGGGGGCCTTGACGAGGGCGGGCAGGGGTTCGGCCGGCTTCGCCCTGGGGAGGGTCGAAACCGGCGCGTCCGCCGCAGCCTCGGCATCGTCGAGGGTGAACTGAAGGCCGAAATTGACGCCGGGGTCGGCGAAGACCTTAATCGCCCTGAAGGGGATGACGAGCCGTTCCGGGATGTCGTTGAAGCTCAAGGTCACGGCCAAGCGGTCATCCGAGACCTCCAGGTCCCAGAACTGGTGCTGGAGGACGATGGTCATCTCGGCGGGGTAGCGCTCGCGCAGGTGGTCGGCGATGTCGACGCCGCGGGCGCCCGTCCGGAAGGTGATGAAGAAGTGGTGCGGCGGCGGTACTTCGCCCCGCATGAAGCGGCCGAGCACGTCGCGCACGACGGTGCGCAGGGCGTCCTCGACGAGGGCGCCGTACTCGATCCTGCGACGGGAGATGGGGGCCACGCGAACCTCAAAGCGGAAACGACGCCACTGGAGAAGTGGGGGGCTTTCTGTTGCCCGGCGCCCCCCGGGCCGCGCCCTTGGCCGAAGCCGCAGGACTTGATGGAAGGCTTCTGTTGCCCGGTGCCTTCCGGACCGCGCTTACCTAAAGGTTAGGCAGCGAGAGCCATACGGTTGTCGTTGGCATCTATCGTGTTTGGTCCGGTAACGGCGGTACCATGCCGGACGAAAACTGCCTCTTTACCACGCACGTCGAGCCTGAGTCGCCCCCGCAGGCAGGCCCCTAAAGGGGGCTTGGTGGAGGCGCCGGGATCTGCCCCCGGGTCCGCAACGCTTATTCCAAACAGCGTTTATCGTCATAGCCGGCTCGCGCCGGCAGCCCTTATATAGACGCTTCCGCCGTCCGCCGGAAGGCCCTTCGGGGCGATGCGTACCAAGAGGGGGGAGCCTGCCCTACGATGATCCTGAACCCCGACCAACTGGCCGAAGTCGCGGCCGCGCGCGCCGAGACCAGCCCCACCCGCCGCGCCACCGTGCCGGCCCTGGACGCGATCCTGCACGAGCCCCTGCCCGTCCTGGGCGAAGGCTTCGTCCGGGTCGTCGACTACATGGGCGACGACCCGGCGATCGTGCAGGCGGCCAGGGTGTCCTACGGCAAGGGGACGAAGCACGTCAGGGGCGACAAGGGCCTGATCGACTACCTCATGCGCCACAAGCACACCTCGCCCTTCGAGATGTGCGAGATCAAGCTGCACGTGAAGCTGCCGATCTTCGTGGCAAGGCAGTGGATCCGCCACCGCACTGCCTCGGTCAACGAGGTCTCGGCCCGCTACTCGGTCCTGGAAGACGGCGTCTACCGCCCCGACCCCGCCGACCTCGCCGCCCAGGCCGCGACCAACCGCCAGGGGCGAGGCGAGCCCTTGGACCCCGCCACGGCCGAGGCCGTCCTCGCCCGGCTCGACGGGGGCGCGGCCCGCGCCGAGGCCGACTACCGCTGGCTGCTGGGCGAGGGCGAAGGGGGCGTCGGCCTCTCCCGCGAGATCGCAAGGATGACCCTGCCGCTCTCCACCTGGACGCAGTGGTACTGGAAGACCGACCTCCACAACCTCCTCCACTTCGTCAGGCTGCGCGGCGACCCGCACGCGCAGCTCGAGATCCGCGCCTACGCCGAACGCCTCCTGGAGGTCGTCCGCCTCTGGGTGCCTTTGGCCTCCGCCGCGTTCGAGGCGCACCGGATGGAGTCCGTCGAACTGTCGCGCGACGCCTTTTCCGTTCTCCGCCGGATGCTGGCCGGCGAGGCGGTGACGGAAGCCTCCTCCGGCCTCGGCGGGCGCGAGTGGCGCGAACTGATGGCGCAACTCGGCCGCGACGGCGGCTAGCTCAAAGGAGAAGATGGCATGACCCTTGGCCCCGACGCCTCGGGCGTCTACCCGATCGCGGCGACCCCCTTCCACCCCGACGGGCGGATCGACTGGGACTCGGTCGACCGCCTCACCGACTTCTACCTCGCCTCCGGCGCCACGGGGCTCACGATCCTCGGCATCATGGGCGAGGCGCCGAAGCTGGACGCCGGCGAATCGCTCGCCCTCGTCCGCCGCGTCCTGGCGCGTACCAGGGCTACCCCCGTCGTCGTCGGCGTCTCCGCCCCCGGCTTCGCCGCGATGCGGACCCTCGCCCGCGACTCGATGGAGGCGGGGGCGTCCGGCGTGATGATCGCCCCGCCGCCGTCGCTCCGCACCGACGACCAGATCGTGGCCTACTACCGGAACGCCGTCGAGGCGGTCGGCGACGACGTGCCCGTCGTCGTCCAGGACTACCCCCTCCTCCTTGGGGTGGTCATGACCCCCGCCGTCCTGCGGCGCATCTTCCAGGACCTCCCCTCCTGCGTGATGCTGAAGCACGAGGACTGGCCCGGCCTCGAAAAGATCTCGGCCCTTCGCGCCTTCGAGCGGGAGGGCACGATGCGCCGGGTCTCGATCCTCTGCGGCAACGGCGGGCTCTTCCTCGACTTCGAGACCGAGCGCGGCGCCGACGGCGCGATGACCGGCTACGCCTTCCCCGACATGCTGGCCGACCTCGTCCGCCTCGCCAAGGCGGGCGAGCGCGAGGCGGCGCACGACCTCTTCGACGCCCACCTGCCCCTGCTGCGCTACGAGCAGCAGCAGGGCCTCGGCCTCGCCGTCCGCAAATACGTCCTGCAAAAGCGCGGCGCCATCGCCTTTGATGCCCAGCGCAAGCCGGGCTCGGCCCTCTCGGCGACGGCCCGAGGCGAGGTCGACTACCTCCTCGAACGCCTCGCCCGCCGCGACGCCCGTGCAGGCGCCTAGCGGCGGGTTTGCGGCGTCGCGGGCCCCGCCGTTTGACGGCACGGCTTCGCCGGGGTTCCCACGCTTCGGTAGTTTTTGTTCGCCATGATTTCAATTTATGTTATAGGGCGCGTCGCGTCGTGCTTCAGGGTCATCGTGCGAGAATGAGCGACGCGTCGCCCCTCGTGCGGAAGTCGGGCGCTTCCTCGCGCTCGCGCGAGACGAGCGCGAGTCCCTACCTCGGCCTGCAAAGGCGCGGCCGTCGGGCAGCAGTCGGCGAGACGCCGCTGCGCGAGGGTCGGCCGCGCGGCGACTGCTACGTGCTGGAGAAGGGCCGGGCCCTGACTTACAAGACCGTCGTCGGCGGGCACCGGCAGGTCATCGGGATCGCCTTGCCCGGCGACCTCCTGGGGATGCGCGGCTTCCTCCTCAGCGTCGCCGACCACTCGATCACGATCCTGACCGAGGCCAGGATCAGCGCGTTCACCCCGCGCGAGAGCACCGCCTTGATCCAGAAGATGCCGCGCCTCGGCATCGCCATCCTGTGGTCGATCTCGCGCGACGAGGCGATCGGCGTCGAGCACCCGCTCAGCCTCGGCCGGCGCACGGCGCTCGAGCGCACGACGCATTTCCTCATCGAGACCCAAAGCCACCTCGGTCTGTCCGGCCCCGCCCCCGCGGACGACGGCGGCTACGCCTTCCCCCTGACGCAAGAGCAGCTCGCCGACGTGCTCAGCCTCTCCGCCATCCAAATGAACCGCACCCCGCGCGGGCTGCGCGAGCAAGGCCTCGTCACCGTGGCCGCGCGCCAAGTCGAGATCCACGACCTCGAGGCCCTGCGCCGCCTTGCCGGCTACACCCGCGGCTACCTCGCCCAGGACGACCCCTTGAGCCTGCGCCACCTCGACTGACGACGCCCCTCGCCAGCGGACGCGAGGCGCAGCCGTTCAACCCAGATGCCGGCAGAGGCGCTCGACGGCGTCGGCCTCGCCGATGACCACGGGGCCGCGCCACGCGGGCTTGTCCGGCTCAGGGACGGGCAGGCGGTCGAGCGGCTCCCAGGCATCCCCCGGCCGGTGCCGCGCCTCCAGCCCCGCCGCCCGGACGAGGACGAGTCCGCCGCCTACGTCCCAGACGTTGGGGGTGGCAAAGCGCGCCACCTGGAGGAGGCCCGCGGCGACGAAGGCGCACTCGATCGCGGCCGAGCCGGTCTTGCGCGTGTCCCAGGGCAGGGCCGCGTCCTTCAGGAACTCGGGATCGCCGCCGAGCCGGCGGCGGACGCCGGGGTCGCGGACGACGGCGGTCGGTTCGTCGTCGAACATGAGCGGACCCCCTTCCCGCGCGTGGTAGACGCCGGGCCGGAGCTTATGGCTCGTCGAGCACCAAAGGGCGCCGACGACGGGGACGCCCTCGTGCAGCACGCCGATCGAGGCCGAGAACAAAGGAAAGCCGTTGACGAAGTTGGCGGTGCCGTCGATCGGGTCGATCACCCAGACGGTGGCGTGGTCGCGGCCCGGCCGCTCGTCGATCTCCTCGCCGACGATGTCGTGCTCGGGGTAACTGTCGGCGAGGCGGGCGCGCAGCATCTCCTCGACCCGCTGGTCCACCTCGGACACGGGGTCCTTGAACAGGGTCGCCTCGGGGTCGGCGCCCTTGTAGCGCACGGCGAGCGTGCTGCCCAAGGCACCCTGGATCTCGGCGCCCGCAAGCCGGGCCAGATCCACGGCGATGCGCTCCAGGTCGATCAGGGTTTCGGGGACAAGCATCGTGGGGACTCCTGGGAAGGCGGCGCCAGGACCCGGACGGCGCCCGGCAGGACTTCGACCTCGATCCGGGTCGGCGCGGGCGGCGGGTCGAAGAAGTGGTCGTCGAGGTGGAGGTGCGTCCCGCTCCAGACGAGGACGAGGCGGCGGCCACGGCGCACGTCCAGGGGTGCTTCGACCTCGGCGCCGCCCTCGATCCACGCCCGAAGATCCCCCCGCAGCATCGGCCCCGCCAGCGCCACCTCGAACAGCCCGTCGCCGGGGTCGCCCCCCGTGAGGCGGAGCGCCGGGCCGGCGAACGGGATGTTCAGGCACTCGACCAGGAGGACGTCCCGCGGCAGCGGCGCACCGTCGAGGCGGGCGTCGGGCGCGAAGGGGCGCACGGTTTCCAGGAGGTCCGCGAGGCGCCGCCGCCCGGTGGGGATCTTGTCCCGCGACGCCACGCTCCGGGCATTGACGTCGCCCGCCGCCCGCGCCAGCAGGCCGAGGCCGATTCCCTCCACGAAGCGCCGCTCGCCCCAGGGGCCGCGGATCAGGCCCAGGTCGAAGGGGCGGGGGCAAAGGCGGCGGCAGTCCCGTATCAGCGCCTCGGGCTCGCCGCCCAGGCCGAGCGCGTGGGCGACGTTGTTGGCCGTGCCGAGCGGCAGGATCAGGACCGGCGGCGCGTCCTCGGGAAGGCGGGTGAGCACGTCGCCCACCGTGCCGTCGCCGCCCGCGACGACGACGAGGTCCGCCGGCCGCCGCAGCACCGCCTCCAGCCCCTCCTCCTTGGTGTGGTGCCATTCGGCGTCGAGCCCGGCCTCGTCCGCGAACGCCAGCAGCCGCTCCCGGGTGAGGCCCCGGTCGACGCCCTTCGCGGGGTTGTGCAGGAACGTCGTGCGCATGGCGGGACAGGCCTCCGGGCATCCGCGACCGCGTGGCCGAAGATCGGCCGCGGACGCAGGTGTCTTCCCGCGACGAACGGGCCGGCCCCACGCCCAGTTCCCCAAAGGCCGAACGGCCGCCGCGCCCTCAGGCGTCGCAGCGCCGCCAGGGGCCGAGGTCGAGGTGCAGGTGGTCCTGGTGGTAGCGGTCGGTGTTGGGGGTGAGGACGAGGTTGACGGTCTCGCAGGCGGCCCTTGCGGCGGCGCGCAGGAAGCGCCCGTCCCTGCCCCACTCGCTCCAGTGAGAGGCCACGTCGACGGTGCGGCCGTCTCGAAGGCGAAAGCCGCCGACGTCGAAAGCCAGCGCGTTCGCGTGCAGGCTGAGGCGGCGGCGGTTGCCGCTCATGCCCCGGCAGCCATACGAGCCCCGGCTCAGGACCGCGTCGACGCCGCTGCCGTAGTAGGACTGGGCGAGGCGGTCCCAGACGGGGGCGAGGCGGGCTATCGCCAGCGCCATGGAGCAGGAGGTCCTCCCCGGCCCCTCGACGCGGACGGCGGGCGGAAGGCCCAGAAGCTCGACCGGGGCCGCGACCCGGCACTGCCCCCCCGCAGGCGCCCCGGTCCAGGGCAGGACCCGGACCCCGCTCGCGGCGAGCGCCGCCGTGCAGGCGGACGGCGCCATGCTCCAGCGCCCGTCCGCCCGTTCCGATTGCCCTCCCCCGCCGCAGCCGGCGACGAGGAGGAGGAGAAGAAGGGTCGCGGGGAGCCGAGCCATCCGATCCCGCCTTTTGCGCAAGGGGTGCCGTGCGCGCCCCGGATCAGGAAGGATGGCCCGCGCGGACCCGCCATCAAGGGTGCCGCCGAGGCCCGACTTGCCGGCAGGATGCGGCGGATCGCGCCAGCGGGCTTGGCATATCAGTCACAAACCGCCTTAATGCGGGCAGCGGACGCCGCTTCCGTTCGACAGGCAACGAACCACGAGGCCCCGGGAGGCTCAACGATGATGAAGTCCACGACGACCTTTCTCTTCTCCGCAGCCCTGCTTGGCCTTGCCGCGGGGGCGGCGCAGGCGGCGCCGGTGACGATCAAGTTCTCGCACGTCGTCGCCGCGAACACGCCGAAGGGGGAGGCGGCGGAGAACTTCCGCCAGTGCGTCGCGGACTCCATGCCGGACAAGGCGGTGGTCGAGGTCTACCCGAACTCGCAGCTCTACGACGACGACAAGGTGCTCCAGGCGATGCTGCTCGGCGACGTACAGATGGCCGCCCCCTCGCTCTCCAAGTTCGAGCAGTACACCAAGCAGTACCGCGTCTTCGACCTGCCCTTCCTGTTCGACGACATCAAGGCGGTCGACCGCTTCCAGTTGGGCGAAACGGGGCAGGGCCTGCTCAAGGCGATGCAGGACGTGGGCTATCTCGGCCTCGCCTACTGGCACAACGGCATGAAGCAGCTCTCGGCCAACAAGCCGCTCCTCAAGCCCGAGGACGCGAAGGGGCTGAAGTTCCGCATCCAGGAGTCGGACGTGCTGGAGGCGCAGTTCAAGGCGCTCGGCGCGAACCCGCAGAAGATGGCGTTCGGCGAGGTCTACGGCGCCCTTCAGCAGGGCGTCGTCGACGGGCAGGAGAACACCTACTCCAACATCTACACGAAGAAGTTCTACGAGGTGCAGGACGGGATCACCGAGAGCAACCACGGCGTCCTCGACTACCTCGTCGTCACCTCGGCCGACTTCTGGGACGGGCTCGACGACGACGTGCGCGAAGGGCTTACGACCTGCCTTACCCAGGCGACCAAGTTCGGCAACGACAAGGCGCAGGCGCTCAACGACGAGGCGAAGTCGAAGATCGAGGCGGCGGGCACCGAGATCCGCGTCCTCGACGACGCCCAGCGCCAGCTCTGGGTCGATGCGATGAAGCCGGTCTGGAGCGAGTTTGAAGGCGACATCGGCAAGGACGTGATGGACGCGGCGCAGGCGGCGAACGGCGCGTCCTAGGTCCGCCGCGCGGGTCCTTCGAAAAGCGCGAGCGTGCCTCCGGCCTTGAGGCCGGGGGGCACGCCCCAGGGCGATGCAACGCCCCGGATAGAGGAGGTGCCTCATGAGGCGTTACGTCGACGCGGGCGTCCTGATCCAACTCGTCGCCGGCGTCCTGATCGGGGCGGTGCTGGCCTTCCTCCTCGGCAAGAGCCTGATCGGCGGGCTCTTGATGTTCCTCGGCTTCGCGGTCGCCCTGCCCGTCGTCTACCTTCTGGACCGGGGGCCGCTCTGGCAGCGGATCGAGGAAGGGGTGCTCACCTTCATCTTCGCCGCGATGACCCTCGTCACCTTCCTCCAGGTCATCCTGCGCTACGTCTTCAACTCGGGCTTCGTCTGGGCGCTGGAGTTCACGACCTACTGCTTTGCGTGGCTCGTCCTCTTCGGCGTCTCCTACGTGTTCAAGCGCCAGGCGCATATCGGCGTCGACGCCTTCGCCAAGCTGTTCAGGATGCCGGTGCAGCGGGTGCTCGGCCTCGTCGTCGTCGCCTTCTGCCTGCTCTACGCCGGCATCATGCTCTACGGCTCCTGGGACTACGTCTACAAGATCTGGCGGATCGGCATCCCGAGCGAGGACCTGCCGATCCCGCAGTGGGTTCCGGTCTCGATCCTGATCGTCGGCATGGCGCTGCTTGCTGTCCGCCTCCTGGAGGCGGGGCACGCCATCGCCCGGGGCGAGGCGCTGAGCCTGCTCGGCGACGAGGCCAGGGAGGCCATCCAGGACTTCGCGGCGGCCGAGGTCGACCCGGACGCGATGGCGACGCCCGAGGAGACCAGGGCGGGCATCCCCCATCCGCCCGGACCCCACGATGCCCCGCCCCGAAGCGGAAGGATCTGAGCCGATGACGATCGCCTTTCTTTTCTTAGCCCTCTTCGGCCTCCTCCTGATCGGCACCCCGATCGCGGTTTCGCTCGGCCTCTCCAGCCTGCTGACGATCCTCTTCTTCTCGAACGACAGCCTCGCCTCGATCGCGCTCAAGCTGTTCGAGACGATGGAGCACTACACGCTCCTCGCCATTCCCTTCTTCGTCCTGGCTTCCGCCTTCCTGACGACGGGCGGCGTCGCGCTGCGCCTCGTCGCCTTCGCCAACGCCTGCGTCGGCCACCTGCGGGGCGGCCTTGCGATGGCGTCGGTGCTCGCCTGCATGTTCTTCGCCGCCGTCTCCGGCTCCAGCCCCGCCACTGTCGTCGCCATCGGCTCGATCGTCATCGCCGGCATGGTCCGGCAGGGCTACAGCCTCGACTTCGCCGCCGGCGTCATCTGCAACGCCGGCACCCTTGGCATCCTGATTCCCCCCTCCATCGTCATGGTCGTCTACGCCGCCGCCACCGACCAGTCGGTGGGGCGCCTGTTCATGGCGGGCGTGATCCCGGGCCTGCTTGCCGGGCTCGTCCTCATGGGGGGCATCTACGTCGCCGCCAGGAAGCTCGACCTGCCCCGCCAGCCGAAGGCGACGCGGGCCGTCCTCGCGGCGGCGCTGCGCGACTCGCTCTGGGGCCTGTCGCTCATCCTCGTCATCATGGGCGGCATCTACGGCGGCATCTTCACCCCCACCGAGGCGGCCGCCGTCGCCGCCGTCTACGCCTTCCTCATCGCCTCCTTCATCTACCGCGACATGGGACCCCTGAAGGGTGACGCGGCACCCGAGCACACCGCCTCGCGCGGGCTCGCCCTCATCGGCTCGCTCCTCCTCCTCGCCGCGATCTGCGGCATCGGCAGCGGCGCCTTCTCGGTCATCGGCGGCGGCACCGTGATCGTCCTCACGCTGGCCGTCCTAATCGTCCACGTCGTCCTCGGCCGGCGGGAAGGTCGCGACCCGCTCCCGGCGATGGCGCGCGGCCTCTGGCAGGGGGTCGCCTACCTGCCTGTCGCTGCGGTCCACAAGGACACGCGGCACGTCATGGTCGAGAGCGCCAAGACGACGATCATGCTCCTCTTCATCATCGCCAACGCCACCCTCTTCGCCCACGTGCTGACGACCGAGCGCATCCCCTACAACATCACGAACTGGATCATCGGCAGCGGCTTTTCGTGGTGGACGTTCCTCATCATCGTCAACGTCCTCCTCCTCATCGCCGGCAACTTCATGGAGCCCTCGGCGATCCTCCTCATCATGGCGCCGATCCTCTTTCCCGTCGCCGTCCAGCTCGACATCGACCCGATCCACCTCGGCATCATCATGGTCGTCAACATGGAGATCGGCCTCATCACGCCCCCCGTCGGCCTCAACCTCTTCGTCACCTCGGGCATCACGGGGATGCCGATCCTCCGCGTCGTCCGCGCCGCCGCCCCCTGGCTCGGCCTCCTCCTCCTCTTCCTCGTCTTCGTCACCTACGTGCCGATCGTCTCGATCGGCCTGCCGAACCTGCTCTACGGGCCGCTCACGCCGTAGGGGGGATTACGCTCCGCGTCCGCAGGTGCTGGGCGTCGTTTTCGCTCGCCTTGAGGTATTGACGCCGCCCGCCTTCCTCGCCCCTTATGAAGGAACCTATTCCCTCATCCGGGGCGGATCGTTCCCATGCCCGAGGCCGGCTGGCTCTTCGACGCGCTGACGATCGTCGCGGCCGGCGTCGCCGTCGCGGCGCTGACCCAGCGCCTCGGCCTCGGCACGATCCTCGGCTACCTCCTGGCCGGGGCATTGATCGGCCCGCCGCTCCTGGGGCTCGTCCGGGAGAGCGAGGCGGCGGCGGTGCTGGGCGAACTCGGCGTCGTCTTCCTCCTGTTCACGATCGGGCTCGAACTGCCCTTGCCGCGCCTGCGCGCCGTGGGCTCCCGCGCCTTCGTCCTCGGTGTCGGGCAGATGGCGCTGACGATCGCGGCCTTCTGGGGCCTTTGCGCCTTCTGGGGCATCGGCCACGCCATCGGGATCGCCGTGGGCGCCGGGCTCGCCTTCAGCTCCACCGCGATCGTCCTTCGCATCCTCACCGACCAGAGCAGCCTGTTCGGGCGCAAGGGGCGGACGATCTTCGCCATCCTCGTCGTCCAGGACGTGCTCGTCGGCCCGCTCCTCGTCGTCGTCATCACGTTGGGTCAGGACGGAGGGCAAGGCGGAGGGGACATCGGCTTGCAGATGGCGCTGGCGCTCTTGAAGTCGGTCCTCGCCGTCGGCGTCATCCTCTTCCTGGGCCGCCTCCTCCTCGACCGCCTGATGCGCGCGGTGGCGGAAACGGCGATGCCAGAACTCTTCACCGGCGTGACGCTCCTCATCGTCCTGGGCTTCGCGGGCGCCACCCACGCCGCCGGGCTCTCGCTCGCGTTCGGCGCCTTCCTCGCCGGGATCATCCTCGCCGAGACCGGCTACCGCCACCAGATCGCCGCCGACATGCGGCCGTTCAGGGGGCTGCTGCTCGGTCTGTTCTTCGTCACCGTCGGCATGAAGGTCGACCTCCGCCTCCTCTGGCTGCGCCCCATCGACGTGCTGGGGCTCACCCTCGTCGTCCTCACCGTCAAGGCGCTCCTCATCCTGCTTCTTTGCTACGCCTTCGGCCTCAAGGGCCGGCTGCCCTTGAGGGTCGCCCTTCTCCTTGCCCAGGGCGGCGAGTTCGCCTTCGTCCTCTGGGGCACGGCGCACGCGGGCGGGATCATCCCGAAGCTGACCCTGGAACTCCTGATCCTCGTCGTCGCCATCACGATGGGGCTGACCCCCCTCCTCGCCCTCGTCGAGCGGCGACTCGCCCGAGAAGCCCCCGCCACCCCTCCGCCCGACGTGCCGGGCGTCGTCGACGCCGAACTGGAGGCGGTCGAAGGCCACGTCGTCGTCGCCGGCTGCGGCCTCGTCGGCCGGCAGGTGCTGCGCCACCTCCGCGACGCCGGCCGACCCGCCGTCGGCATCGACCTCGACGCAAGACAGGTTGCCCGTGCCCGCGCCAGGGGCCTCCTCGCATGGTACGGCGACGCCAGCCAGCCGGACGTGCTCGAAACGGTCCACGTCGAACGCGCCCGCGCCGTCGTCGTCGCCTTCGACGACAGCCGCACCGTCGTCCGCCTCGTCACCCTCCTTCGCTACCTCTTCCCCGACATGCCGATCCTCGCCCGCGTCCACGTCGAGGCCGACGCCGACGAACTGACCCGCGCCGGAGCCACCCTCGTCGTGCCGGAAGTCATCGACACGGGGCGTCACTTGGCGGAGCCGATCCTGGGCAAAGGATGAAAGATTACGCTTCGTGTCCGCTGGCGCGAAGCGTCGTCTTCTAAAACTGCACCTGAACCGACACCGCGACCAGATCGATGCTGTTCTCATACGAAGCGTCGAGGCTGCCGCGCGCGGCGTTCTCGCCGGCGGCGGTAAGGGACACGTCGGTGTCCTCCACGAAGATGTGGGTATAGGAAAGGTCGAGCCCGACGTTCTTGAGCGGCTGGTAGCCGACGCCGAGCGAGAGCCAGTAGCGGTCGCCGTCGGGGATGCGGGGCGTGCGGGTGCCGTCCGGCACGGGCGACTGGTCGTAGGCGACGCCGGCGCGCAGCGTCACTTGGTCGTTGAAGGCGTAGCTGGCTCCGACCGCTGCGAACCACGCGTCGTCCCAGTTCTCGGTGGTGACGCTGTCCGGCTGGGCCGGGTTGTCGAACTCGATCACCAAGTCGTCGAAGCTGCTCCAGCCGGTCCACGCCACCTCGCCCATGAGGTCGACGCCGTGGCCGACCGCCTGCCGGATCCCGGCCGAGACGGTGGGCGGCAGGTCGACCGAGGCGCTGTCGCCCGTGTCGGCGAAGAGGGGGCCGAAGGCGGGGGCGACGGCGGCCGGGATCGTGAAGTCGGCGTCGCCCTTGAGCGTGTGGTCGATGCCGGAGCGGTAGGCAAGGCCGACGCGCCCTTCTGGGCTGTATTCGTAGAGCACGCCGACATTGTAGCCGAGCGACCAGTCGTCGCCCTGGACCTCCACGTCCCCGTCGACGGGGACGGCGGGGCCGCCGTTCGCCAGCGAGATCGTGTTGAGGTCGATCCGGTTCGAAAGCTTCGCCTCGACGTACTGCGCCTGAAGCCCGGCGGCGAGGGTCAGCCCCGGCAGGACGGTGGCGGCGACGACGGGGTTGACGTTGACCGTCCTGACTTCGGAGTTCGTCGCCTGATAGCGCCCGGCCCAATCGTCCGGGTAGTCGGTCTCGAGGCCGAAGGGCACGTTGACGCCAAGCCCGAGCCGGAAGGCCGGGGACAGCTCCGCCATCGCGTAGAACGCCGGCACGAGGGCGTTCTTGCCGACGTCGCCGAGGTCGGCGCGCCCGGCGATCGGCAGGCCGGTGGCGGCGGTGGCCGTCGCGTCCTTGACCTTGCTGTGCGGCATCACCGCCGACGCGACGGCCATCGCCCCGTAGCCGTCCAGGCGCCCGATCGTGGCGGGATTGAAGAACATGTAGCTCAGGTCCTCGGCCCCCGCCGTGGCGCCGGCGAAGGCGTTGCCCTGCGCCGTCGCCGACTGCTCCTTGAGCGCGAACCCGGCGGCCTGCGCGCCGCCGGCCCAGGCGCCGAGGCTCAAGGATGCCGCGAGCAGCGCCGCCTTGGTCTTGCGATTCGTCATGGGAGCCTCCCCGCCCGATGCGTCGTGCGATCGTTATCCGTGTCGCATACAACCACGAAGGGAGACCGCCAAGTGCGGCGGCGCCACAAGGGCCTAGGCTTTCGGCCGCGTCAGGCGGAGGAGGGCGAGCGCGTTGTTGCGGCGCCGTACCACCGCGGCCTGGAGCCCGCCCAGATCCACCGTCTCGCCCTCGTCGGGGATGCGCCTTGCCTCGTGGATGACGAGGCCGGCGACGGTCGCCGCCTCCTCCTCCGGCAGCGCCCACCCGAACTGCCGGTTGAGGTCCCGCACCGGCACCCGCCCCTCCACCAGCACGCTACCGTCCTCCTGCTGCCTGACCCCCGACACCTCCACGTCCTTCTCGTCCGCGATCTCGCCGACGATCTCCTCCAAAACGTCCTCCAAGGTCACCAGCCCCTGGATCGCCCCGTACTCGTCGACCACGATCGCCAGATGCTCGCGCCGCTGCCGGAACGCCAGCAACTGGTGGCGCAGGGAGGTCGTGTCCGGGATGAACCAGGG
>JAGRGG010000232.1 GCA_020445645.1 Geminicoccaceae bacterium
GGCGCCGGCGCCGTCGACGCCGGCGAGCACGTCCTTGAGGAGGAGGGCGCCCTCGGGGCCGTCGAGGACGATCTCGACGCCTTCCTGGCCCTCGCTCTCGTGCGCCGTCAGGTCCTCGACGCGGATCGCCGCCAGCTTCACGTCGCCCGCATCGAGGCGGGCGTCGACGGTGAGGAGGAGGGGCTTGCCGACCTCGAGGAGGTCGCGCGACTGCTCCAGGACCTCGGCGAACGCCATGACCTCGACCTTGGCGGTGGGGTCGGAGACCTGGAGGAAGGCGAAACGGCTGCGCTCGGTCTTCTTCTCCTGCTTGGCCACCAGGACGCCCGCGATGGTGACGGGGCGCCCCTGCGCCCGGGCCGCGACCTCGCGCAGGCCCGCGATCGACTCGGCGCCGAGGCGGGCGAGGAGGGGCTTGTAGCCGTCGAGGGGGTGGGCGGAGAGGTAGAAGCCGATCACGTCGAACTCGTTGCCGAGCCGCTCCAGCGTCGGGTCGTCGGCGACCTCCTCCAGCCTCGGCGGCGTCGGGTGGCCGGCCTCGGCGCCGAACAGGAGGGCCTGATCGGCGTCGCCCTCGTGGTTGCAGGCCGAGGCGTAGGCCATCGCCGGCTCGATCGCCCGCAGCGTCCGCCGGCGGTTGGGCGAGAACTCGTCGAGCGCGCCCGCCTTCGTCAGGTTCTCCAGGATGCGCTTGCCCAGCACCTTCGTGCCGCAGCGGCGGACCATGTCGAAGAGGTCGGCGAAGGGGCCGTTCGCCCGGCGCTCCTCGACCAGATCCTCCATCGCGTGGCGCCCGACCCCCTTGATGGCGGCGAGCGCGAAGCGCACGCCGACGCCGTCCTCGCCCTCCTCGACGCTGAAGACGGGAAGCGAACGGTTCACCGACGGGGGATAGAGGGGCAGGCCCCGCGCCTGCATCTCGTTGCGGAACGAGGCCAGCTTTTCAAGCAGCGCCATCTCCATCGTCATGAGGGCGGCGTAGAACTCGGGGGCGTGGTTCGCCTTCAGGTACGCCGTGTGGTAGGCGAGCAGCGCGTAGGCGGCGGCGTGGCTCTTGTTGAAGCCGTAGGAGGCAAACTTCGCCACCTGATCGAAGATCGTGTTGCCCAGACCTTCCGGGATGCCGCGCGCCTCGGCCCCCGTCACGAAGACCTCGCGCTGGGCGTCCATCTCGGACTTGATCTTCTTGCCCATCGCCCGGCGAAGAAGGTCGGCGCCGCCCAGCGTGTAGCCGGCCAACTGCTTGGCGATCTCCATCACCTGTTCCTGGTAGATGATGACGCCGTTGGTCTCGTTCAGGATCGGCTCCAGCGAGCCGTGCAGGTAGGACGGGCTCTCGACCCCGTGCTTGACGTTGATGTAGCGAGGAATGTTGTCCATCGGCCCCGGCCGGTAGAGCGACACCATGGCGATGATGTCCTCGAAGGCGTCGGGCTTGAGCTTCCTGAGCGCGTCCTTCATGCCGCCGGACTCGAGCTGGAACACGCCCCCCGTTTCGGCACGGCTCAAAAGGCGGTAGGTGGCCTCGTCCTCCAGGGGCAGGCGGTCGAGGACCAGCGGCACGCCGCGCTCGCGGACGCGCTCTTCGGCAAAGCGCAGCATGGTGAGCGTCGTGAGCCCCAGGAAGTCGAACTTGACGAGGCCCGCCTTCTCGACGTCCTTCATGTTGAACTGGGTGACGGGCATCTCGGAGCGCGGGTCGCGGTAGAGGGGAACCAGTTCGTCGAGCGGACGGTCGCCGATGACGACGCCGGCGGCGTGGGTCGAGGCGTTGCGCGGCAGGCCCTCCAGCTTCAAGGCGATCTCGATCATCCGCCGCACGGCCGGATCGCTACGGCGCGCCTCCTCCAGGCGGGGCTCCATCTGGAGCGCCTGCGCCAGGGTCGGCGGGTTCGCCGGGTTGAAGGGCACCATCTTCGAGGTTCTGTCGACGAGGCCGAAGGGGAGGCCGAGCACGCGCCCCACGTCGCGGAGCGCGGCCCGCGCCTGAAGACGGCCGAAGGTGATGATGGCGGCGACCTTCTCGTGGCCGTATTTCTCGCGGACGTAACGGATCACCTCGTCGCGGCGGTCCTGGCAGAAGTCGATGTCGAAGTCCGGCATCGAAACGCGGTCGGGGTTCAGGAATCGCTCGAAGAGGAGCCCGAAGCGCAGGGGGTCGAGGTCGGTGATCTTGAGCGCCCAGGCGACGACCGAGCCCGCCCCGGAGCCGCGCCCCGGCCCGACCGGGATGCCGTTGCCCTTGGCCCACTTGATGAAGTCGGAGACGATGAGGAAGTAGCCGGGGAACTGCATCTGCTCGATGACGCCAAGCTCGTAGGCAAGGCGCTCGCGGTAGGGATGGGCGGCCTCGTCCCGCGCCGCCGCGTCCATCGTGTCCGTCCAGACGCCGGCGGCGAGGCGCTCCTCCAGCCCAGCCTCCGCCTGAACGCGCATCTCCTCGGCCTCGTCGCGGCCGTCGCCCGTATCGAAGGGGGGCAGGATCGGCTTGCGCGCGGGTGGCGCAAAGCCGCAGCGGCGGGCGATCCGGACCGTATTCGCCACGGCCTCCGGCAGGTCCTTGAACAGCTCGGCCATCTCGGCCGCCGTCTTGAAGCGGAAGTCGAGGCCGTAGCGGCGGCGGTCATCAACCTGGACCTGGGTGCCTTCGGCGATGCAGATCAGCGCGTCGTGCGCCTCGTGCATCGAGGCGTCGATGAAAAGCACGTCGTTCGTGGCGACGAGGGGAGTCCCCGTCGAATAGGCCATCTCCAGGAACGCGGCCTCGGTCTGCTCCTCGGCTTCCAGGCCGTGGCGCTGGACCTCGACGTAAACCCGGTCGCCGAAGGCGGTCCGGAGGTCGGCCAGGAGAGCCTCCGCCCCTTCGCCGTCGCCGCGCCGCAGGAGGCGCCCGAGGGGGCCGTCGGCGCCGCCCGTGAGCAGGATCAGCCCCTCGGCATGGGCCAGGAGCCGCTCCAGGGTCACGCCCACGTCGTCGCACTCGGGCGAGAGGTGGGCGTGGCTCATGAGCTTCAGGAGGTTCGCCCAGCCCCGGTCGTTCTGGACGAGGAGGGGGAGGAGCGGGGGTTTCTGCGGCCGGCCGCGCATCGGGCCGGGCGGCTCCGGCAGGCATAGGGGCAGCAGCGTGCCAACGATCGGCTGGATGCCCGCCTTCGCCATCTCGGCGCCGAAGCCCATCGCGCCGAACAGGTTCGCGGTGTCGGCGACGGCGACGGCCGGCGTCCGCTCCCGGCGGCACGCGGCCGCCAGTTCGTCGAAGCGGACGGTGCTTTCCAGAAGCGAGTAGGAGGAGCGGACGCGCAGGTGGACGAAGGGGGCGTAAGACATGAGACGCGGGCTCCGGCAGGGTCGAGGGCCGGAAGGCTAGCGCGTCGGTAGAGAAAGGGAAAGCCGGGAAAGCGCGATGACCATCGAGGACTGCACGAAGGTCGGGAGAGTTTCTTAACGAAAACAGTAGAATAGATCGACAAAATGAAGTGAAATATGGAGAAGCGGGTGGCGGCGTTGAGCCACCACCCTCAATCGGCTACTTCTTGAGCACGTCGCGCGCCGTGTCCTTGGCTTCACCATAGGTCTTCTGGGTCTGGCCAGCGACCTGATCGCCCTTGCCTTCGCCTTCAAGGCGCTCGTTGCCCGTCACCTTGCCCGCAACTTCCTTGACCTTGCCTTTGGCCTTCTCGGCCATGCCCTTCGTGCGGTCCTCATCCATGTCTCTTGTCCCTCAGGTGGTTCAAAGCGGGCCTGTGGAAACGTCCTGCCCGTCACGCCCGACCAACGGCCGTCCGCCCCCTGTCGTTCCATGGTGGCTTGGCAACCTTCACGAAAGGCACGGGGCAGGCGTCGTAGGGGGCGGTTGGGTTCGTTCGTGCCGTGGTGCTTCACGTCCGTAGGTGCCGGGCCTGCCTCGCTCCGCGAGGCAGTTCTCCTTCTTCTGCTTGTTGAAGGGGGGGGGGGGGGGTTGGGTTAGGCCACCGGCACGGTGCTCCCGCCCCGGGTTCGTCCGTTCCACCTTCACTTCACCCCCGCCCGCCCGCCTCGAACCTAACCGCCGTCTCCCCGCGCTTCGCCCGGCACCGGCCGACGGGGCCGCGGCGCGGGTCGGGGGAGACGGGGCCGGGCAGCACGGCGCGCGCCGCCTCGGGCCCGGGTTCGT
>JAGRGG010000233.1 GCA_020445645.1 Geminicoccaceae bacterium
CGCTTGTTTGCAAGGTATACAAACGTCTTTCCTTTCCCTCGTTCATGCGTTTCGCTTCGGTGCCGGTCTCAAGCACCGAGGCGAAACGCATGGAAAAAGGCCCGGCACCTGCGGACGCGAAGCGTCAGAACGCCTCTGCCTCCAACCCCATCACCGGCCCCTTGCCCGCCATGATCCGGGCGAACAGCGCCCCCGTCTCCGGCAGCACCTTGGTCATGTAGAAGGTGGCGAGCGCGATCTTCCGCTGGCCGAAGGGCTCCCCCGCCCGCGGCAGCACGGCCACCACCGTCTTGGCGTGCGCCCAGGCCATCGCCGTGAGCGCGAACAGGCGGAGGTAGTCGCTCGCCGCCGCCCCCGCCTCCTCCGGGTCGGACAGCCCCTTCCGCGCGATCGTGAGCGTGGCGCCGCGCAGGCGCTCGGCGGCTTTCTTCAAGGCACCCGTCATCGGCGCGAGGCAGGGGTCCGCCTCGTGCTCCTTGATGAAGGCGTCGAGCGGGTGGAAGAAGCGGCGCAGGAGCCGGCCCGTACCCTGGGGGAGCTTGCGGCCGACGAGGTCCAGCGCCTGGATGCCGTTCGTGCCCTCGTAGATCTGCGCGATCCGGGCGTCGCGGACCAGCTGCTCCACGCCCCATTCCCGGACGTAGCCGTGCCCGCCCAACACCTGCATCGCCGTGTTGGCGCACTCGGTGCCCAGATCCGTCAGGTGCGCCTTCAAAATCGGCGTCATGAGCGCCACGAAGTCGTCGGCGCGCTTCCGCCGTTCCGGGTCCGGGTGCCGGGTCGCCGCGTCCAGTTCCATCCCCGTCCAGCAGGCGAGCACCCGCGCCGCGTCGACCTGCGAGCGCATGGTGAGCAGCATCCGCCTTACGTCCGGGTGGACGATGATCGGGTCCGCCGCCGCCTCCGGCTCCTTCGCCCCCGACAGCGCCCGCCCCTGCCGCCGCTCCTTCGCGTAGGCCACCGCCGTCTGGCAGGCGGTCTCGGCGACCCCCAGCCCCTGGATGGCGACGGCGAGCCGGGCGGCGTTCATCATCGTGAACATCGCCTTCATCCCGCCGTGTGCCCCGCCGACGAGGAAGCCCTTCGCCTCGTCGAAGTGCATCGTGCAGGTGGCCGAGGCGTGGATCCCCATCTTGTTCTCGATCCCGCCGCAGCGCACGCCATTGCGCTCGCTCAAGCTCCCGTCGTCGCCCACCAGCACCTTCGGCACCAGGAACAGGGAGATGCCCCTGGTCCCGGCGGGGGCGTCCGGCAGCTTCGCCAGGACGAGGTGGAGGATGTTGTCGGCCAGATCGTGCTCGCCGCACGAGATGAAGATCTTCGTGCCCGTGACGCTATAGGCGCCTTCGCCGTCCGGCACCGCCTTCGTCCGGATGAGCCCCAAATCCGTGCCGCATTGCGGCTCCGTGAGGCACATCGTCCCCGTCCACTCGCCCGACGCGAGGCGCGGCAAATAGAGCGCCTTCTGATCCTCCGTCCCGTGCAGATGCAAGGCGTCCGCCGCCCCGTGGCTGAGGCCAGGGTAGATCCCGAACGCCAGATTGGCCGAACAGATCATCTCCATCACCGCGAAGTGCAGCGTTCGGGGCAGCCCCTGCCCCCTGTGCGCCGGGTCGAGCGCGAGGCCCGACCACCCCCCCGCCGCGAAGGCGTCGTAGGCCGCCTTGAACCCGTCCGGCGTCCGCACCACCCCATTCTCGAAGCGGCACCCCTCTTCGTCCCCGCCCCGGTTCAACGGCAACAGCACCTCCTCGCAGAGCCGCCCCGCCTCCTCCAGCGCCGGCCGCACCAGATCCGCCCCCGCCTCCCCGAACCCCGGCAGCGGCCTTACCGCGGTTTCGTAGCCGAGCACGTCGAACAGGACGAAGCCGATCTCGTCCAAAGGAGCCTTGTAGGTTGCCATCGTGCTGTTCCCAAAGGTTCGTGCCGTTACGCTTCGCGTCCGCTGCGCGGGGCTTTTTTCTTTCTTTTTTCGTCTGTTGTCCGGACTGTCACGGGCGTCCCCTGACAGTCCGGACAACAGACGAAAAAAGAAAACCCCGCGTCAGCGGGCGCGAAGCGCGATCCTAATTCCTCAAAGGCTTGCCCGTTTCGAGCATGTGCCCGATCCGCTCCAGCGTGCCTTCGGTACGGACGAGGCGCATGAAGGCGGCGCGCTCCAGGGCCATCACGTCGTCCTCGCTCACGGGCGCGGTCCAGTCGGCGCCGTCGCCGCCGGTGAGGACGCCCGCCAGTTCGGTCGTGACCGCACGGTCGTGCGCGGTGAGCTGGCCCTTCTTGTCCAGGTCGGCGAGGGCGAGGCCCAGCGCGGCGCGGCCCGTCGGACCCGGCAAACGGAGGGTGGCGGGCTCGGGCGGGGCGTAGCCCCCGGCGAGCGTGAGCGCCTTCGCCTTCGCGTCGGCGAGCAGGCGGTCGCGGTTGAAGGTGATCCCGTCGCCCGGCGCCAGCAGCCCCATCTCCATCGCCTCGAAGGCGGATCTCGCCACCTTCGCCATGCCGATCTGCTCGAACGCGGCGGCGACGGGGGCGACCGGCCCCTTCGGGCGCATCGGGTCGGCGGCGTAGCGGGCGAGGAGGCGGGCGCAGCCGCCCCAGCCGGGGACGACCCCGACGCCGACCTCGACGAGCCCCGCGTAGGTTTCGGCGTGCGCCTGGACCGCGTCGGCCGCCAGCAGGATCTCGCAGCCGCCGCCGAGCGCCAATCCCGATGGGGCGGCGACGACGGGGAAGGGGGCGTAGCGCAGCGCCGAGTAGGCGCGCTGCCCCCCTTCGACCAGCGCCTCGATCTGGTCCCAGGCGCCGACGTTGGCGGCGAAGAGGGCGAGGCCGAGGTTGGCGCCCGCCGAGAACGCGCCGCCGTCGTCGTAGACCACGACGCCCCTGGCGCCCGTCTCGGCGACGAGGCCCGGCAGCGCCCCCATGAGCCCCAGCACCTCGGCGTCGATCGTGCCCATCTTCGAGCGGATCTCGAAGCAGAGCACCCCGTCGCCCAGGTCCCAGACGGCGGATGATGCGTTCTTCGCCAAGGGGTCCGACCGCCGCTTCACGTCCTCCAGGAGCAGCACGCCGTCCGGCCGCTCGACGGGAACGTAGCCGCCGTCGAGCGCGAGGCGCCGGAGCCGTCCGTCCTCTTCCCTGTAGAACCCGCCCGCCTCGATCGCCCGGTCGAGGAAGGCCGGCACGGCGACCCCTTCGGTCCCGAGCATCGCCTTGAGGTTCGCAAGACCGAGGCTATCGGCCAGCGCGAACGGCCCCTTCTTCCAGTTGTAGCCGAGCCGCATCGCCGCATCGATGTCGGCGACGTCGTCGGAGACCTCGCCCGCGAGGCCGATCGCGTAGGCGAGCGTGCGGGCGATGACGGCCCGCGCGTAGGCGCCCCCCCTGTCGCCCGCCTTGAGCAGCGCCGCCGCCCCGCCCGCCTTGGCGGCGTCGACCGAGGCGAGCACCGCCTTGCGCGCCGGGCGGTAGGTGCCGAGCGCGAGGTCGACCGTCTCCTTCAGCCTGTCGCCCCCCTCACGGTTCAGCCGGTAGAACCCCCCCTTGCCCTTGCGCCCGGTGTAGCCCTCTTCGACCAGCTTCAGGAGCAGCGGAAACGGCGCCCGCTCCGCGTGGTAGGGGTCGCTCTCCGGCAAAGCCCTGGCGAGCGAGGCGTCGACGTAGGGCACCAAGTCGAGCCCCACCAAGTCGATGAGCCCGAACACCCCCGTCTTCGGGAAGCCGAACGGCCGCCCCATCACGGCGTCCGCCTCCTCCACGTCGAGCCCGAGCCTGAGCGCGTGCCCGATCGCCGCCTGCATCCAGTAGACGCCGACGCGGTTGGCGATGAAGCCCGGCGTGTCGTTGGAAGGGATCGGCGTCTTGCCCAGCGCCCGGTCGCAGAACGCGGCGACGGCGTCCCGCGCCCTCGGGTCCGTCTCGTCGTCCGCGACGATCTCGACGAGCCGCATGTAGCGGGGCGGGTTGAAGAAGTGGGTGATGAGGAAGCGGCGGCGCAGATCCTCGTCCATGCCCTTCTTCAGGACGGCGAGCGGCAGCGTCGAGGTGTTGGACGAGAGCACCGCGTCCGGCTTCAGGTGGGGCAGCAGCCGGGCGTAGAGGGCGCGCTTCACGTCCGCCCGCTCGACGACGACCTCGACGACCCAGTCGCAGTCGCGCAGCCGTTCCAGGTGGTCCTCAATGTTACCAGGGACGACGCGCCGCGCGGCACGCTTGGTCATGAACGGCGCGGGGTCGGTCTTGAGCAGCCGCGCCACCGCACGCTTCGCCAGCGCGTCCCTGTCCTTTGCCCCCTCCGGCACGATGTCGAGCAGGTGGACCTCCACGCCTGCGTTCGCCACCTGGGCCGCGATGCCGGCCCCCATGACGCCTGCGCCGATGACGGCGACCTTGCCCACCATCAGACCGCCTCCAGCACCGTGGCGATGCCCTGCCCGCCGCCGATGCACTGGGTCGCCAGCGCGTAGCGCCCGCCCGTCCGCTCGAGGAGCGACGCCGCCTTGCCGGTGATCCGGGCACCCGTGGCGCCCAAGGGGTGGCCGAGCGCGATGGCGCCGCCGTCGAGGTTCACCTTCGCCTCGTCCAGCTCGAGCGCGTCGATGCAGGCGAGCGCCTGCGCCGCGAACGCCTCGTTGAGTTCGATGACGTCGAGGTCGCGCGCCCCGATCCCGGCCCGGACCAGCGCCTTTTTCGAGGCCGCGACCGGCCCCATCCCCATCGTCTCCGGCGCGCAGCCGGCGACGGCGACGCTCCTGATCCGCGCCAGGGGGGTCAGCCCCGCCGAACGCGCGTAGCCCTCCTCGGCGACGAGGACGGCGGCGGCCCCGTCGGTGAGCGGCGACGACGTGCCGGCCGTCACCGTGCCCCCCTCGACGAAGGCGGGCTTCAGCCCCGCCAAGCCCTCGAGCGTCGTGTCGGGGCGGAGGATGCCGTCCATCGTCACCTCGCCGTCCCTGGTGCGGACGGAGACGATCTCGTCCGCGAACGACCCGTCCTTGGCCGCGCGCGCCGCCTTCTGCTGGCTTTCCAGCGCCATCCGCTCCATGCGGGCGCGGTCGACGCCGTAGGCCTTCGCCACGTTCTCCGCCGTTTCGCCCATGCCCATGTACGCCTGCGGGTAGCTCTGCGCCAAAAGCGGGTTCGGCGACGGGTTGAACCCCGCCATCGGCACCCGGCTCATGCTCTCGACGCCCGTGCACAGGAACAGCCGCCCGGCGTCCATCTGGACCGCGCCGGCCGCCATGTGGATCCCCTGCATCGACGAGCCGCAGAAGCGGTTGACCGTGGCGGCGGCGACGCTTTGCGGCAGCCCCGCGAGGAAGCCCGCGAGGCGGGCCACGTTCAGCCCCTGCTCGCCCTCGGGAAAGGCGCAGCCCGCGACGTGGTCCTCGATCTCGTCGAGGGCCACGGGACACCGGGCGAGCAGCCCCTTAATCGTCTGCGCCAGGAGGTCGTCCGGGCGCAGGCGGGCGAGCGCGCCCCGGCTTGCCGGGTGGAAGGGCGAGCGGGCGTAGCCCGCGATGACGACGGTCTTGTGCATGTCGCTCAAGTCTCTCTCTTGCCGGGCGGTTGGCCGTTCAAGGCCGCCCCCTTCAGGTGGTCCTCGACCTGGCGGCGGACCTCGACCAGTTCGCCGAGCGTCGCCTCGATGTCGCGGCGCTGCTGCTCCAGCATCGCGATCCGCGCCTCGATCTTCTGCGCGAGCAGCCGGGTCTGCCTGACGTGGTCGCGGTCGGCCTCGTAGAGGTCGAGCCACTCCCGGATCTCGCGGAGCGAGAACCCGAGCCGCTTGCCGCGCAGGATCAGGATCATCCGGGCGCGGTCGCGGTGGGTGTAGACCCGGTTCTGCCCGGCGCGCCTGGGGGCGAGCAGCCCCTTGTCCTCGTAGAAGCGGAGCGCCCTCGCGGTGACGGCGAGTTCGCCCGCCAGTTCGCCCACCGTATAGAAGCGGTCGTGCGCGTCGTGCGTGCGTTGCAAGGCGGGGGCGGCGCCCTGGGCCGCGGGCACGGGCGTCACGCCGCCTCCGTCGCGGGGGCCGTCGCCCGCGCGCGGCGGTCGCGCTCCTCGGCGACCAGCTCCTTCTTCGAGAGCTTGCCGATCATCGTCTTCGGCAGGCTGTCGCGCACTTCGATCGCGCGCGGCCGTTCGAGCGGCGAGAGCTTGGGGCGCAGGAACGCCATCAGCCCCGCCTCGTCCACGGGCGCCGCGTCCTCCTTGAGGACGACGAACGCCTTCGGCGCCTCGCCGCGCTCGGCGTCGGGCAATCCGATCACCGTGGCCTCGGCGACCGACGGGTGCTCGTAGAGCGCCTCCTCGATCGTCCGGGGGTAGACGTTGTAGCCGTTGACCAGGATCACGTCCTTCAGCCGGTCGACGAGGAAGGCGTAGCCGTCCGCGTCCACGTAGCCCACGTCCCCCGTGAGCAGCGCCCCGTCGTCGAAGACGGCCGCCGTCTCCTCCGGCCGGTTCCAGTAGCCCCGCATCACCTGCGGCCCCCGCACCGTGATCTGCCCCCGCTCGCCGACCCCGAGCACGCGCCCCGGATCGTCCAGCGCCCGCACCTCGATCCGTGTGCCCTGGAGCGGCAGGCCGATCGAGCCCTCCCGCACCCGCCCGTCGGTGGGGTTGCAGGTGGCGACCGGCGCCGTCTCCGACAGGCCGTACCCCTCGACGACGTGGCAGCCTGTGATCGCCTGGAAGCGGTGCAGCACCTCGATCGGGAGCGGCGCGCCGCCCGAGATGCAGTATTTGAGCGAGGTGAGGTCGTGCCTCGCCGTCGCCTCGCTGTTGTTGAGCGCGTTCAGGATCGTCGGCACCACCGGCATCAGCGTCGGGCGCTTCTTGTGGATGACCCCCAGCACCTGCTCCAGCTTGAAGCGGGGGAGGAGGATCATCGTGGCGCCGATCTCGACCGCGAGGTTCATCACGACCGTCATGGCGAAGACGTGGAACAAGGGCAGCACCCCCAGCACCCGCTCCGCCCCCGGCTCGATCGAGGGGCACCACTGCGCCACCTGCCGCCGGTTCGCGGCGAGGTTCGCGTGGGTGAGGACCGCCCCCTTCGGCACCCCCGTGGTGCCGCCCGTATATTGCAGCACCGCCGCGTCCTCGAGCGGATCGACGACCGCGCGGGCGATCCGCCCGTCGTTGTCGATGAGCTGCTTGAACGACGAGAACCGCGCCGCGTCGGTCGGGTGCGCGACCTCGCCCCGCTTGAAGAGCCGGAACATCACCGCCATCGAGGGGGGCAGGGCCGCCGCCATCGAGCAGACGACGACCCGCTCGACGCGGGTGCGCGGCGCCGCCGCCACCATCTTGTCGAGGATCATGGCGAGGTCCAGCGTCACCATCACCCGGACCCCGGCATCGTTCGCCTGCCGGACCAGCTCGTCCTCGCTGTAAAGGGGGTTGAAGTTGACGACGACCGCGCCGAGTTCGAGCGCCGCGTGGAAGCAGACCACGTGATAGGGCGTGTTCGGCAGCAGGAGCCCGACCCGGTCCCCCTTGCCGATCCCGAGCGCCGCGAGCCCCTTCGCCGCGCGGCGCACCAGATGCCCGAGCAGGCCGTACGTGCAGATTTTGCCCATGAAGTCGATCGCCGGCCGCTTGCCGTAGCGCGCCTCGGCCCGGTCGAGCGCCGCGTTCACCGGCTCCGGCGGCAACGGCGCGCCCCAGTCGATCCCTTCCGGGTAGCTCTTCAGCCACGGCATCGCGCCTTCGTCCGTCATCCGCGCGCCCTCCGTCCGGCGTCCCTTCCCTGATTGCCGCATACCGTAGCCAAGTTCGATAAAAAGTCAATCAATTAACCTATACGTCATGCCCGGCCGGTACGCGCGGGGCGGGCGCCCCCCCCCGGACGGCCCTCATCGACCGAAACGTGAGAAAAATACGGTTGCGGGAAACAACCATGCGTTGTTTCTTCCGCGAAAGGGCGCACAATCAAGCTCAACGAAACAAAAAGCTCCCGCCCAAGGCAGACGGAAACCCTTTCGGCCTTGTCGGACAGGAAAGCCATGCAACGCCTCCTCGCCGGCCTCGCGGTCTCGTGCCTGACGCTCGCCCTTCCCGCCTGCAACGACCAGCACGAGGTCTTCAGGCCGTTCGACGTCGACGCCGTGAGCGTCTCGACCGACGCGAAGCAGCGGGTCATCCTCTCGGCCGTGCGCGGCACGGAGGGCAAGCGGCGCCGCGTGGTCTGCGCCGAGCCCAGCCCCGACGCCGTGTCGGCGCTCGCCGCCTCGACGGGCGGCAGTCTCGGCGTCGCCCTGCCCGCCGGCGCCACCCCCGAGCAGATCCAGGCGAACCTCGCCCTCACCCGCGCCGTCGCCGAGCAGGTGGCCTACGTCGGCGTGCGCAACGCGACGATCCAGCTCCTGCGCGACGGGCTCTACCGCGCCTGCGAGGCCTACATGAACGGCGCCGTCGGCGATTTCGGCTACGCCCTCATCCTGACGAACTACGGCAAGACGATGGCCGCCCTCCTGACGATCGACGGCGTGACCCGCCCCGGCTTCACCGGCGCCACGGTCCTCACCGGCACCGCCTCCGGCAACGGCGGGGGCGGCGGCGGGGCGGGG